>CAWUUU010000082.1:0-6596 GCA_963924995.1 uncultured Opitutales bacterium | reverse complement strand
CTGATATCGAGATGCACCAACTCTGTGTCCAAATGCGCAACCCGCTGGAGGGTTGATAGGGGATGGAACATCACCGGGGATAATCGTTTTTTCTCTTTTTATAGTGGGATCGGGAATGGGTACTGCTGAAATAAGGGCTTTTGTGTAAGCGTGCACCGGGTTTGAATATACATCGACTGCTGGTCCCAACTCTACGATCTTGCCCAAATACATTACTGCAATCACATCCGAAACATGCTTCACCACTGCTAAGTCATGTGCAATCAACAGGTAAGTTAAGCCAAGAGTGTCTTGCAGTTCCATTAATAAATTAAGAACTTGGCTTTGCACGGAAACATCCAAGGCGGAAACAGGCTCGTCGAGCACCAAAAGCTCTGGCTCCAAGGCCAATGCACGAGCAATTCCAATCCTCTGTCTCTGTCCTCCCGAGAATTCGAATGGATAACGTCTAGCTGCACTCGAGTCCAATCCAACTTGTTCAAGCAATTTTACCACTCTTTTGGGGCGATCCTTTTTTTCGATCAATCGATGAATTTCTAAAGGCTCTTCCAAAATCGCTCCCACCGTCATGCGAGTATTGAGCGATTCCGCAGGATCCTGAAAAACCATTTGTACAGATCTACGGAAATTATTTTGAACATTATTCCCAATAACTTCTTGATTTTTAAACTTGATCGAACCAGATGTTGGTTCGACAAGTTTTACCACAGATTTCGCCAAGGTTGATTTACCACATCCCGATTCACCCACAAGACCTAATGTCTGACCTTTTTTTAAATCTAAACTAACTCCATCAACCGCTTTACAAGCCCCCACCGCACTACGAAAAATTCCTCCACGAATAGGGAAATGAACCCGAAGGTTAGTGATTCTTAACAGCACCTCCTCCATGATCATAGATTCGTACATACTGAACATTCCTCCACCCAATGTCCTTGAGCAATTTCCACAAAAGGGGACCTTTCATCAAGCAGATGCTGAGGGTGAACTTTGCCACTTCGTGGAGCGAAACGACAACCTTGATTTAAGTCAGAAAGGCTGGGAACCATTCCATCGATGGTTGAAAGTTCGGTCTTGGGTGTTCGGTCTAAGCGAGGAATCGATGAAAGTAGCCCCCTCGTGTAAGCATGTCTTGGGCTGGCAAAAAGCTCATTAGTAGATGCCCGCTCAACCACTCGTCCCGCATACATCACGCATACTTCATCACAACTTTCTGCAATCACCCCAAGGTCGTGCGTAATCAATAAAATAGATGACCCCTGTTGCCGCTGAAGGACTTGGAGCAGTTCTAAGATTTGTGCCTGCACGGTTACATCTAAGGCAGTCGTAGGTTCATCCGCGATGACAAGCTTAGGCTTGCATGCCAAGGCCATGGCAATTACGACTCGCTGCCTCATCCCTCCCGAAAGTTGATGCGGGTATTCAAAAACTCGGCTTTCCGGAGCAGGAATCCCAACACTCTTTAACATTTCAATTGATTTACCCCATGCTTCTTTTGCCAAAATTTCTTGATGTAATAAAAAGACTTCGCTGAGTTGATCGCCAATTGTCATCACAGGGTTCAAAGCATTCATTGGCTCTTGAAAAATCATCCCAATTTCATTCCCACGAATTTTCCTGATACCATCGGGCGATAGCTTTAATAAATCCTCACCCTGGAATAGAATGCTCCCGGCCGTTACACATCCGATTGGCTTGGGGAGCAATCGCATAATCGAGAGTGCGGTCACACTCTTCCCGCAACCCGATTCTCCAACCAAGCCAAGGGTTTGCCCATGCCCCATCTCAAAATCAACTGCATCCAATGCTTGGACACTTCCTTCGTCGGTCTCAAAAGAAACCGAGAGTCCTTTTATTTCAAGTAAGGGTTCGGATTGCATAAAATTTTAGATTTAAGAAAAAAGGCATCAATTTGACTTATACTTATCGTAAACCCGAACAACGGGTTTTTCGGATAGGGAATTACCAGCTTCCTTTGCCTTTAGAATCTCCTCCTTTTTGGATTGATCAATCCAAAACACCTGGAATTCCTCATAATCACGAGTCTCTTTAGGTCCCCAGTCAGTTGGAAACTTAATCCAATTCCAATGACCTATACGTAGCCATGGTTTTTTCCAAGCAGGCACCCAGACACCATGGTCATGAATCATTTGACTGAGCTGATGGGCTAATTCGGTAATTCGTTCGAGACTTTCCTCTTCACGATACTCATTGATCAAATGATCAATTTCACGCACTGCGGTTTGAGTAAAATTATTCGTACTCGTCTTTACAATCAAGCCTAGCTTGAGTCGACCGTTCTCCAAAAATTTGGTGTCTCCAGACTCCTGGTAAGCATTATCTGAATGAAAAGGTTCCCAAAACCTCGGGAATAGCTCTACGGATGAATTAAAGGCGGAAAAAATAACTTGATGATTTTTCTCGCCTGCCGCCTTCCAAGCAGAGGTACTTTCGAGGATCTTAAGTTTAATTTCAAGGCCCGCTTTTTTGGCCTCTTCCTTTATCACTACCAATACATCTTCGAAATGTTTGTAGCCCGTCAAAATTTCCACTGAAAGTTTTTCTCCTTTATTATTCACAAGGATTCCATCAGACCCTCTTTTAGAATAGCCGGCCTTAGAAAAATACTCGACCGCCTTCTCCACAGAAAATTCTCGGGCTCGCAAAGTTGGATGCGACCGTGCACCATATCCATCCGCCACAGTATTCATTCTTAAATAATCACCTCTAAAAATCTTTTCTATAATAAGGTCGAAATTCATCGCATGATGAAAACCAATACGAATATTTCGATTGTCCAAAGGGGGACTTTGAGAATTGATCCTCAGAGCATAAGAGGGAGGTGGGGTTTGGTTGAAAAAAGTGACCTTTGATAAATACCCGTTGGCAACAAGCTCATGATTATTGGTAAGCTTTTCGTACCAAAATTCAGTTTTAGCTAGGCCGAACATATCGATTCCGCCCTTTAGGAAGATTTCGAACGCCTTGTTATAATCACACACAACACTTACTTTTATTTTACTAGGATTAAAGCGATAACGGTAGAATTTTTTCTGATCCGCCCACCAGTTATTTTGCCTAACAAGAGTTACTGACTTTCCCTTATCTACATTCTCAGGCGAGGCCACATAAGGACCCGTGCTCGGCTCCGGGAGCCATTGATACTTATTCAGATATTCTCCGTCCAATTCTCCATAAAAATATTCAGGTATAGGGCGGAGGGATACCCTCTCGACGACATCTGGTTTTGCTTTAAAAAAGGTTATTGAAAATGTTTTTGAATCGAAAAGAGTAATATTGAGAAATTTATCCTTACCATAGAAATCATTATACCAGGGAGCTTGGATATGCTTGCTTCTCATGAAGTAAAAGAAGAAGAAAAAATCACTAGTACGAACGGGTTGGCCATCGCTGTATTTTGCATCAGAATCAAGACGAAAATAAACTGTTCTCTTGTCCTCCGCAACGGCCCACGATTCTGCTAATCCAGGATAATATCCATCAGAATTAGGGTGAGCCATAACCAAGCTCAAAGCATTGTAATCCAATAGATAACTTCGGAACGCACCATTTGCATCGGGTCCAATAGTCCGCAATGTTCTTGGAAAGTCCCTCATAAATACATTCCAAGTTCCTCCCTTCTGGGCATCAGGTGACGAGAATTCTTCTTCATCTGCACCATCTTGCCAATTCAAACCCTGGGGAATTTCTGCTCGAGTCTTGATTGAAAAACAATCGGGGTGGCTTTGATAAAATTCAAACACATCTTCTGCACAATGAGCGAGTAATGGGTGAGGTTTTCCTTCTGAGTTCGCTAATGATCCAATTTCTCGATTCGATTCGGTTGGAGTTCCTGAAAAACCCGGATCTAGGCCAATAGATGCATTACTATCCTTAAACTGTTGGCTAAACTCACGGGCAAATTCCTTGCCGAATTCCCTCGCCAGTTCGCGGGCAAATTCACGATCAATGGGCAATCCCTTGGACGCTCTTTTATCCGAAGATTGTCGCGTATCTTCACGGGGCGGTTTAAGCTTATGGTCATCACAACTATTAAACAGGCAAAGGCTTACGAGGAGCATGCCGGCATGTAGATTTCTATTAATTTTCATCTTATTCGTATATTGAGAATTTTTTAGGATCAAAAGCTTCCCGTACTGCTTCGCCTACAAAGGTTACCAGGGTCAATGTAAGCACAAGGGTGGTAACAGAAGAGATCACAATCCAGGGGGCGATTCTTAAATTGTTAACTCCTTGTTTTAAAAGTTCACCCCAACTAGGTGTTGGAGGTGGCAGCCCATAACCAAGAAAGTCTAAGGCGGTAATCGAGGAGACTGCAGCGGCAATCGTAAATGGAGCAAAAGTAACGAGAGTAGAAATTACATTTGGTAAGAGATGACGAAAGATAATTCTCGAAGAGCTTGCCCCAATGACTTTGGCAGCTGAAACATAGTCCCGAGCCTTTTCCTTATACACCGCAGCTCTTATGTAGTAAGTCATTCCGGTCCATGAAAAAAGGACCATGATTATTAAAAGGGAAGACACTCGCCAACCGATTCCCCACCAACTAGGCATTACCGAAACCAAAATAATCACCATGTACAAAAAGGGAACATTTGCCCAAATTTCAACCAATCGCAACCCAAGTATGTCGGTTTTTCCTCCAAAGTATCCCATTATACTCCCTACACAAATCGCAATTAGATAAGTGAGAATTAAATAACCCAGTGAGAAAGTCATCGCGATGCGGAAACCATAAAGTAAACGGGCAAATACATCACGCTCGGTCTTATCAGTTCCACAAAAATGCCCAGAAGTAAAACTCGGCGGAGAAAACCCAGTAGAAGATTCATTGGCATAATCCATTTCATAAGGATCAAATGGAACGATTGGCATAAGCAACCAATTAGGAGAACTTTCTCTTTCGAATTTTTTCTGCAAATCTCGATAGTTGGTTTCATATTCATAATCCAATCCAAATTTTTTCCCACTAATTTGATCTCCATAAGTAGGGAAGTAAAATTCTCCTTCATAAGAAACTATCAAGGCCCGTTTGTTGACAAATAATTCACCCATTAGGCTAATGGCATATAAAATCATCAAAAAAACAAAAGACCAATACCCTCGCTTGATCGAACGAAAGCGAAGAAATTTCTTCTTTGTCAATGGGTTTAGCTTAAACACGATCAATCATTCAAAACGCACCCTTGGGTCAACTATTGCGACCAAGGCATCGGAGAGCACATTTCCTAAAAGCATTAATAAGGCTGATAAAGTCAGCACTCCCATCACCACAGGATAATCCCGATCAATTACTGAATTGAAGCCAAGCAAACCAAAACCATCAATATCAAATATGGTTTCAATCAAGAAAGAGCCTGTAATGAATAAAGTCACTTGATGTCCAACATTGGTAGCTAATGGAACGAGAGAATTTCGAAGAGCATGCTTACGAACTGCGTTACCAAATGAAACTCCCTTGGCCATGGCAGTGCGAACATAATCAGCGGACAAGTTATCCATAAGATGATTTTTCATGAGCATGGTAACGAAAGCAAATCCACCGATCAGATAACAACATAATGGCTGGAAACTATGTTCAGCTAAATCCTTAAGTTGACCAAGCGGAGACAGCTCAGCATAATTTTCACTCACCAGCCCTCCCATCGGTAACCAATCAAGCTTAACCGAGAAAAACAAAAGTAGAAGCGAGCCCAATGCATAGCCTGGTACGGCATAGCCGACAAAGATTAGGATAGAAGAAAAATCATCATAAAAGGTGTTGTGTCGGACGGCTTTAAAAACACCCAGAGGAATGCATACGGCATAGGTAACAATGAAGGTGAGCAAGCCAAAGTAAGTCGATACGGGTAATCGTTCCGCAATCACTTCAAGAACCGGTTCACCATAACGAGTCGATTGACCAAAACTTGCCTGTAATACTCCTTCATGCCGTGTCATGAAAAGCTCAGCAATTGGAATGGCATTTAACTCATCCTGCTGTAGTTCCTTCATCCGTACATTCCAATTTCCAAGCAGCTTCGCATTATTTAGTATGCGCACTCCGCCTACTCCATCTCTTTTAAGGATTACTTTTTCTCGAGTTCCTACAATTAAAGATTCCGATCGGTCTACCTCCAAACCATCCAACTCCCCATCATTATTTTCGTCCAAGTTTTCAAAATCAATATAACTAAACATATGGGCCGGTACTTCATGGTACTGTAAATATCCATCCCGATCCCAATCCAATTCAGCCAAGTTAAAACTGGGAAGGCTTACACGTTCGGACAATTCTAATTCGTTATCAAGAAAACGGATCTGCCTAAACTCAGTTTCTCGAGGAAGAACGCCCAACCAGATTAAATAAGCTTCCCAATGTGGTTTATCAAAACCATACAAACGCTTCATTTGCTCTAGTTGTTCTCCTGAAAGAGATTGTTCTGAGCCCGACCCTCTTCCACCCCCGCCCTCTTCCGACACTTGTTGCATCTGCATCATCGCTTGTTCAAGGGGACCTCCTGGTGCTAGCCTAGTAATCGCAAAGACCATAATGCTAATCCCGAGAAGAGTCGGTGGAATCAATAAAAGTCTTC
>CAWUUU010000081.1:0-4454 GCA_963924995.1 uncultured Opitutales bacterium | reverse complement strand
TGGCCACATCGACATCCATGATTCGACTATTTGCCGCTTCAAGGTTTGCAGAAGATAACCTGAGGTGATCCTCGGCAAATTGAAGACGAGTCATTGTCGCACCGTTCTCAGCTCGTAAGGTCGCAATATTTTCTAGTGCAGTAGTGAAAAAACTAAGCGTAATGTCAGTTATATCTATTGCAGAAGCCGAAGTAGTTGCGGCGATGGTTATACCTGAGCCTGTACCTGTATGGGTTGTATCAGTCAGGCTAGTGAAAGTGAGAGCAGACATGAGTGCGGATTTATTCAAACTGACCACTGAACCTGCGGCTCCCCGGTCTGATGTGAATACGCTGACCGTATGCTTACCAGATGCTGCATTACCGAATGTCATTGCCCCCCCTGTAGTCGTCGTGGAAGCAAACAAACTTACTCCATTGAATGTTTCAGAAGTGATTGAATACAATTGCTGTTGGAGAGCACGGAACTCGGTATTGTAGTTTTCAACATCTGCATCACTCTTCATCACATCTAGGCTGAGTGACTTAAGTTCGGCTAAGCGATCAACGATACGTGCCCCTGCTTGTAATGCACCATCTTGCACCTCACCGAATGATAGTGAATTTTGGATGTTTGATATCGCAGCTTTTGTTCGACTAATCGAAGAGGTTAGCTTCATTGATACCGCAAGTCCTCCAGCATCGTCAGCTGGTTTGGTGATGCGCTTACCACTCGATAAGCGAGTTAGGCTCTTCTGCAGTTGCTTGTTGTTTTCAGTTAGGTTGAATGCCGCACGTATGGCAGCTGGATTTGTGTTTATTGTTAATGACATTGGGATGATCCTCCATGATTTATATTTTGTCCCGCAACTTCTTGTTGCTCGTCCGATTTTAAGCAGGTATCGAAAACCTGGTTTTTGTTTAGATAAATTGACATGTTATGATTGAAGTAAAATATTTGTAATTTTCCCTGAAGTCTTACTCGCCTGTGATAATGTAGCTAAGTTGAAGTCCTTGAGGATATTTGCTTTTGCCAAGTTGATTGATTCTTCGTCATACTTGGCATCTTGAATTCGTGAAATGCTTGATTGGTATGCATTATTTCGATTACCCAAACTTTGAATATTATGGTCGATCAAAGTTAAATTGCTTCCTACATTCGCCCGCCTTGTTGCAATGCTCTCAGTGAGAGTTCTAATTCTTTCAATGCTTAACGAGGCACCACTTATCGAAGATAAGTTATAATAATTTGTATCTCCAAATGAGATAGGTGCGATATTAGCAAGTTCTATAGTTTTCCCATCCGCTGAAACTTTGTGATCGGGAGTTCCTTCTGAAATTTCTTCGACATAGGAACCTTGTGGTGCACCTGTCGCATTTGGTACCACATCTTGTGAATTGAGTGAACCTCCACTACCTCCTGCATCACTCCCACGTATAGAACCCGTGTCAGAATTAGCCGCGCTTGCCACATTGTTAGTGTAGTCATATTTACCCACATCTTTTACGAAGTTACGACCATCGGTACCTTTGAATTTAGTGATGAACCCAGCTGTATCTGTATACCCCTGACCGCTGAGATTGGCGGTAATGTATGCATTTAAACCGCTTGAAGCTGCCCCGGCGTTTGCATCATATTGCGACTTCATCCATTGGGTCAGATGCTTTACTCCTGAGGCTTGACCTGCAGCTTTGATTTCGGCATGCAAGAATCGAGCGGCGAGAAAGGCTGCCCCGTATTGCTCAGAGGTGGTCCAACTTTCATTACCGTTACCAATACTTGACAGTAGTGAGTCAATATCAGAGTCCGTCGGACTAGCTCCTAATATGCTGTAGATTCGATTATCGGCTCCCCTGATAAGTTCAGCTAGTCCTTCTTTGAACCAAGTGGCAGAACTTGATCCATCTCCAGTTAAGTCTCCAAAGTAAGAATTCTGTGCCTGCATTAAATGAACCATCTCATGAGCTACAATACCATCTGATGTCGAGGTCGGTTGAGTGTGAGGTTCAGTGAAGTCAGGGAGGTCGAACTGCATTTCGAGGACATCAGCTACACTGCCATTCCATGAAGTTCTTACAAAAGCAGCGTACCCACCTGTATCTTCTTCGTTTACAATGAGATCCCATGAGTCAGTAGGATCTGTGGTCCAACCATATTCTTGGGTAATCAAGTCCTCACTAGCTTTTAACCAATTATTTTTTAACGAGTCGATGAATTGTTGCTTCTCATCGCTAAAACCACTGGTAAAAAGTTTATTATCATTGAATGTCTCATCTTGAAGAGATGTGAATTGATCGACTAACTGGAGGAATTCTTGATTGTAATTATCCCTTTCATTTTGAGATAACATTATATCAGTAGAGTTAGAGGCAATTTGACCCATTCGATCTACTACAGATGCAAGACTTTTTAGTATCCCGTCCTGAACATTCGTGAAGGATGCTAGGTTTTGCAAGTTAGTAGACAGGCTTGATTCAATAGTTGCTATGTGGGAGAGTTTAGAAGAGATCGCAAATGCTGCACTATCCTCAGAACGTAGGTTTTCGTTCTTACCCGAAGATAAATTAGCAATAGAGTTATCTTTACTTCTGCTCGCTTGGAACAGGTAATGATTCGCTTTTGCCTGAAAGGATTGGATGTTCATTTTGAGTTCTTGAATAAAACGATTCTAATTCTAAAATTCTATGCTAACTTCTTTTAACCTTACCCTAGGAGCATGAGTGCCACATTCGGAGTCGTATTGGCTTGAGCTAACATCGCAGCAGAGGCTTGAACTAGGATGTTGTACTTGGCTAGATTTGTACTCTCAGTCGCAATGTCGACATCCATGATTCTACCGTTCGCTGCCTCGAGTGTAGCTTTAGTACGAGTAGCTTGTTCATAAGCAAAGTTAAACCTTGATACCGTACCCCCATTTTCAGCACGAAGGGTTGCGATATTCTCAATAGCTTGTGTGAAGAAACTTACCGCAAGGTCATCCAATGATAATGCAGCAGTACTGGTTGCCGCAGCCAAGTGAAGAGCATTGGTTGTAGAAGTAGCAAACGAGACATTTGTGCTCACATCTGTTTTATTAAATGTAATTGCACTTAAAAGAACCGCCTTATTTAGACTCACGATTGGCCCAGAACTTCCTCGTTCCGTTGTGTAAATACTAACTGTATTATCCTTGGAGGCTCCTTCTCCAAAAATTGCCCCTGTTGTGCCATCTGTTGTGACTGTCGCAAATAGACTGACACCGTTGAAAGTTTCCTGGCTGATTTGATAAAGTTGAACCTGGAGGTTTTTGAATTCAGTGTTGTAATTCTCAATGTCAGAATCATTTTTTAATACATCCTGACTAAGTGATTTAAGCTCTGCCATTCTGGATACGATACCTGCAGCTCCTTGCAATATACCATCTTGGACATCCAGGTAAGAAGTTGCGTTCTGGATATTATTTGAAACACCCTGCATACGTTTGATCGAAGCACTGAGCTTCATTGATACTGCAAGTCCTCCTGCGTCGTCTGAAGTTTGAACAATTCTTTTTCCGCTTGATAAGCGAGAGAGACTCTTTTGTAGAGAAGCGTTGTTTCGTGATAAGTTGTAGCTAGCGGTAACTGCTGCTGCGTTTGTATTGATTGTTAATGACATGATTATATCCTCCTTGATATGATAATTATGCTTTCACCAGGCATCCTGCCTAGGTTTGATTGAAAGCGATTTGAGATTTATTTATTGTTAATAAGTTAATTTTAATACTACTACCCAAGTAGCATCAGAGCGGCATTGGGGGTGGCATTAGCTTGTGCCAACATCGAAGCCGATGCTTGAACTAAGATGTTGTACTTTGCTAAATTCGTGCTCTCTGTGGCGATATCGACATCCATAATTCTACCGTTTGCTGCTTCGAGTGTAGCTTTTGTACGAATGGCTTGCTCATAAGCGAAGTTAAACCTCGATACAGTTCCACCATTTTCAGCTCTAAGAGTTGCAATGTTCTCAATAGCTTGTGTGAAAAAACTTACCGCAAGATCATCCAATGATAATGCAGAAGTACTCGTTGCCGCAGCCAAGTGAAGAGCATTAGTTGTGGAGGTAGCGAACGAGACATTTGTGCTCACATCTGTTTTATTAAATGTAATTGCACTTAAAAGAACCGCCTTATTCAGACTCACGATTGGCCCTGAACTCCCTCGCTCCGTTGTGTAAATACTAACCGTATTATCCTTGGCGGCTCCCCCTCCAAAAATTGCCCCTGTTGTGCCATCTGTCGTGACAGTGGCAAAAAGACTTACTCCGTTAAAAGTTTCCCGACTAATTTGATAAAGTTGAACCTGGAGGTTTTTGAATTCAGTGTTGTAATTCTCAATGTCGGAATCATTTTTTAATACATCTTGGCTGAGTGATTTCAGCTCTGCCATTCTAGATACAATTCCCGCAGCTCCCTGCAGGATGCCGTCTTGGACATCAAGATAAGAGGTTGCATTTTG
>CAWUUU010000080.1:0-4112 GCA_963924995.1 uncultured Opitutales bacterium | reverse complement strand
GCAATGGGGCTGGGGTATGGCGGAAAGTTCATCTCCATTAGTAGTGATTACCGGTATTTCTTTGGAGAGAAAAACCCGCAAAGATTGGCATTTGAAGAATTACAAAATGTTTACAGTAAAGATGACTCAGCCCTTTTTGTAATAACTCCCAAAGACGGAAAGGTCTTCAAAAAAGACACCTTGGCAGGACTTCAATTTCTCACTGAACGTGCCTGGCAACTACCTTATTCAACTCGTGTGGATTCAATTACTAATTTCCAGCATACTTATGCAGAAGAGGATGACTTGATCGTCAAAGATTTGGTGACTAGGGAAGAGTTGAATGATATTGAAAACCCTGTCTCGTATTCAAAACTTAAGCAGATTGCTCTAAAAGAACCTCTTTTGATGGGAAGATCAATCAACGCGGATGCAAGCGTTACATCAGTAAATGTATTAATGACCTTTCCGGGCGAGCATCCAATGGAGATTCCCGAGGCAGTTGCTGAAGCTCGCAAGCTCGTGGATGAATTTAAAACAAAGTTCCCCAATCATGAGGTTCATCTCTCGGGGGTCACTATGTTGAACAATGCATTTAATGAAGCCGGAGTGAAGGATATGACCACGCTGACCCCGGCGATGTATGCAGTGATTATCCTAATCATGTTTATCCTGCTTCGTTCATTGTCCGCAGTTTTTGCGACCTTTATTGTGATGCTTTTATCAATCATTAGTGGAATGGGCTTTGCGGGTTGGATGGGAATACCAATTACCCCACCATCATCGATCGCTCCAGTTGTTATTATGACTTTAGCGATAGCAGATTCAATCCACATCTTAAAATCCGTATTCGGTGCGTTAGGTGGAAGTACAACCAAGCGCGATGCTATTATTGAAGGGCTTCGGGTGAACCTTAAACCGGTTTTTCTCACCAGTGCCACTACCATTGTCGGGTTCCTTTCTCTTAATTTCTCAGACACTCCTCCTTTTCATGATCTTGGTAATATGACTTCGATCGGAGTGGCCATGGCCTTCTTTCTTTCGGTCACAATGCTACCGGCGATTATGATGCTCTTACCCTTAAAGGTAAAACCTTCAAGGCATAGCCAAAATCAATGGAGTCCGCGCTTTGGTTCATGGGTATGCGAAAAAAGAATGCCGATTGCCATTCTTAGTTCGATTGCCACAATTTGGATTGGTTCACAGATTCCAAAGATGGAATTGAATGATGATTTCATCGGTTACTTTTCTGAGGATAATGCATTTCGAGTCGACTCGACTTATACGATGAACAATCTCACCGGGATTTATCAGGTCAATTTCGATCTTAAATCAGGTGAGTCTCAGGGGGTTGCTGATCCAGCGTTTCTTGCGAAAGTCGAAGAATTCGCAAACGTTCTGCGTAATGAACCCATGGTGACCCATGTGAATAGTATTACCGATGTATTTAAACGACTTAACAAGAATATGCATGCCGATGATGAATCTTATTACAAACTTCCAGAGGCCCGTGACCTCGCTGCCCAGTACCTTCTCCTTTATGAGATGAGCCTTCCGTACGGGCTTGATTTG
This sequence comes from uncultured Opitutales bacterium, assembly GCA_963924995.1. Taxonomy (GTDB): domain Bacteria; phylum Verrucomicrobiota; class Verrucomicrobiia; order Opitutales; family Seribacteraceae; genus Seribacter. The sequence continues at coordinate 2,561 of CAWUUU010000080.1, read as the reverse complement.
AACAATCAGATCGATGTTGATAAATCATCCACTCGAATTACGGCAAACCTTGGCGATGTGAGTACTGCAGAGATTATCGCAATTGTGAGCCGAGGGGAAAAATGGTTAAAAGAAAATTGTCGTGAAAGTATGCATGCATTGGGTAGTTCACCCGTTATTATGTTTAGCCATATATCACATCGTAATGTGGTCGCTATGTTTAAAGGAACTCTTCTTGCATTCGGATTAATTACAATCGTAATGATAGTAGCGTTGCGTAGTGTGAAATATGGTTTGCTTTCTCTGATCCCCAATCTTGTGCCTATTGTACTTGGGTATGGCTTATGGGCGATACTTGTTGGTGAAGCTGGATTTACCATTGCGATTGTGGGGTCGGTGACCTTGGGCATTGTCGTAGATGACTCGGTTCACTTTCTTACTAAGTACAGTCTTGCGAAACGAGAGAAGGGCCTCGGGGTGGAGGATGCGATCAAATATGCTTTCCAAAATGTTGGGAGTGCTTTGGTCGTTACCAGTGTGATTTTAGTAATCGGATTTGGGGTGCTCATGCTATCTGCTTTTAAAATGAACTACATTTTAGGGGCACTTTCCGCACTTACTATTGCATTGGCTTTACTTATTGACTTCACCTTGCTCCCGGCGGTTTTAAGTTTCAGCGATATGAAAAAATCTAAACAAAACAACCAATAAAAATCATCAAACCATGAAATTATTTCAATCAAAAATAATACCTATTATTGGAGTCCTCTCACTCCAATCCTTACTTGTATGGAGTGCTGAACCTAGCTCTGCAGAAGTAAAAGGAAACTGGGTCGCTGAGCAAATCGATAGGTCAGATGATGGCTTTGTTAACCAAGTCTCACAAGCGACTATGACCCTTAAGAATAAACAGGGCCAAGAATCGACTCGAACTATGACTATCAAATCTTTTGAAGTGGAAAGTGATGGAGACAAATCGCTCACCATCTTCAGTTCACCTCGCGATGTGAAGGGAACGGCTTTTCTCAGTTTTACCCATGCACTCGAGCCCGACGATCAATGGCTTTTCTTGCCAGCCTTGAAACGTGTGAAGCGTATTTCATCTAATAATAAATCGGGCCCTTTTATGGGTAGTGAATTTGCTTATGAGGATATCTCCAGTCAGGAAGTTGAGAAGTATACCTATCAATACATTCGTGAAGAAAAGGTTCTTGGGGAAAAAGGGCATGTGGTTGAACGGGTACCGGTGGATCCTAAATCTGGTTATACTAAGCAAATAATATGGGTTGATGGAGTAGCTTGGCGTTTTGGAAAAATCGAATTTTACGACCGCAAGGGTAAAAAGCTCAAGAGCCTGACTTATGATGATTACAACCAGTATTCGAATGGCAAATGGCGAGCCAATAAAATGGCCATGATCAATCATCAGACCGGTAAAAGTACTCTATTAATTTGGAGTGATATAAAGTTTGGACAGGATCTCACTGAGCGCGATTTTGATCAAAATGCTCTAAAGAGGGCTCGATGAAAAGATTGCCTAAACCCTTCCTAGGGTTCTTGGGTTTATTTTTAAGTCCATTACTCGTTGCTGTTGATAGAGGAGGGGAGTTTTCTGGCGAACTCTCCTTTGAAGCTCGTAGCTACCTAGAGCGTGGAGCTTATGGGAATACGGGTCTGGGAGATTTTTCGATTATCTTACAACCCGAATATGCGGTCGCTTGGGAGGAGGATCGGAAGGTGGTTAGTTTTGAACCTTTTATTCGCTTCAGCAGTCTTGATGACGAAAGGACTCATGGTGATATTCGTGAGTTGAGTTTTGTAGGCAGTTGGGACTTGTTTGAGCTTCGAATTGGGATAAGCAAAGTTTTTTGGGGAGTAACTGAGAGCCAACATCTAGTAGATGTAATTAATCAAACTGACCTAGTTGAGAGTCCAGATGGAGAAGACAAATTGGGACAACCCATGGTCAATTTTGTTTATGTGAATGAGTATGGGAATTTTGAATTCTTTATACTTCCTTATTTTCGCGAACGCACATTTTCTGGTTATGATGGTCGTTTTCGCACAAACTTAGTAGTGGATGGAGAGTCTCCAATTTATCTCCATGGAGACGAAGAGTCACATATTGATGGAGCCATTCGTTGGTCTCATTATTTAGGTGGACTTGATTGGGCGATTTCATACTTCGAGGGAACCGATCGAGAACCAACATTGAAAGCTAATCTTATCGGGACCAAATTAGTGCCAGTTTATGGTCAAAGTAAGCAAGCTAGCTTGGAGTTGCAATATGTGGTAGGCGATTGGTTACTCAAATCGGAGGTACTTTCAAAGGACAGCGATCAGAATGGAAACTACTGGGCTATGGTCGCTGGATTCGAATATACTTTTGCTAATTATTATCAAGGCATGGATGTTGGGGTGCTTTATGAATACCTTTATGATGACCGCGGAGAGAGTTCTGGAAGTGGCTTGGATGATGCATCCTTTGTTGGTTCTCGTATTGCACTCAATGATGAAAAATCACTCGAGTTTTTAGTCGGAGGAATTGTTGAACATGAAACTGGAAAATTGAGTAACGCTTT
>CAWUUU010000079.1:0-3305 GCA_963924995.1 uncultured Opitutales bacterium | reverse complement strand
AAGTTGCGATCGCTTTGCCCCTTTTGGGCCTTACCTCGCCACTCAGGAAGAAATCGAGAATCCGAACAATTTAAATATGTGGCTCAAAGTAAATGGAGAAACTATGCAGTCGAGTAACAGCTCGAATCTTCATTACAAAATTCCTTTCCTGTTAAGCTATGTCAGTCAATTCATGACCTTGCTCCCCGGAGATATAATCTCAACTGGAACCCCTCCTGGCGTAGGAATGGGCATGGACCCGCCAGTCTATTTAAAAGCGGGTGATTTAGTGGAACTTGGCATTGATCAGTTGGGAAGTTCAACACAGAAAGTTGTTCCCGCGGTATGAACCTTAATCTCGAGGGCAAAGTCGCTCTCGTAACGGGGGGAGCCAAGGGAATTGGAGCTGCAATCGTTCGCTCGTTTGCAAACGAGGGAGCTCTCGTATCAATCGTAGATCGTAATCCACAAATAGCGAATGAACTCATTCAGGATATTGCTGGTGAAGAAGATCAGGTATTCTGTATTCCCACCGAATTAACGGATGAAGATGCCTGCCAAAATGCAGTTGAGCAAACAATCCAGAAAAAAGGGCGTATTGATTTCTTGATACACAATGCCGGTACGAATGATGGCGTTGATCTAAAAGCTAAGCCATCCGACTTTTTCGAATCCCTGCGCAAAAACCTGCTTCATGTTTTTAGCCTGACCCATTTTGCCTTGGCCGAATTGGAAAAAAACCGAGGGAACATCATAAATATCGGGTCCAAAGTTGCCGAGACTGGTCAAGGAGGAACCTCAGGTTATGCCGCCTCCAAGGGTGCGGTGAATGCTCTTACTCGAGAGTGGGCTTTGGACTTGGCTGACCGCGGGATACGGGTCAATTCAGTTATTCCTGCAGAAGTAATGACTCCAATGTATCAGAGGTGGTTAGACTCCCTCAAAAATCCTGACAAAACCAGGCATTCAATCGAACAAAACATTCCACTTGGGAATCGAATGACAACAGATCGTGAAATTGCGGATGCGGTTGTTTTTCTTGCCTCTGATCGTTCCGCCCATACGACCGGACAAATTTTTCACCCCGACGGAGGGTATGTTCATTTAGATAGATCCTACGGCAAAGTAGAAATTAATTAATCGGTTATGAAAACTGATATCTGTATTATTGGCGGTGGAATAGTGGGATTAGCCACCGCTTACCAGATTTTAAAAAAACACCCTCTTAAGAAAATTGTTGTATTAGAGAAAGAAAGTTCACTCGCAAAACACCAAACTGGACACAATTCCGGTGTTTTACATTCCGGTATTTACTATAAACCCGGATCCCTCAAAGCCAGTAATTGTCGACTAGGCAAAAAAGCGATGGAAGTCTTTTGCAGGGAACAGGATATCGAGCACGAATTATGTGGAAAAGTAATTGTCGCCCTCAACGAAGAAGAACTCCCCCGGATGGAGAAAATTTTCCAAAGAGGGCAAGAAAATGGAGTAAATTGTGAGATCATTCCCCGCGAACGACTCCTTGAAATTGAGCCCCATGCTGCCGGTGTACAAGCCATTCATGTTCCGGAATGTGGTATCGTAAATTACAAACAGGTGTGCCTACGATTAGGCGAAATCATTCAGGAAAAAGATGGTCTAGTCCTCCTAGGCGAAGGGGCTAGCCGAATTGAATCATCTACGAATGAAGTTATCATTCATACCCGAACCGAATCAATTCATGCCTCTTATTTAATCAACTGTGCCGGTTTACATTCGGACCGAATTACCCAAATGGGAGGAAATCGGGCACCGGCAAAAATCATTCCCTTTAAAGGGGAGTACTATGAGCTTACTGAAGACGCAAAGCATCTTTGCAAAAACCTGATTTATCCGGTACCCGACCCTCAATTCCCCTTCCTTGGTGTACACTTTACACGTATGATTGATGGTTCCGTCGAATGTGGTCCAAATGCAGTTCTTGCCTTTGGAAGGGAAGCCTATGGGAAATTTGACCTCAATTTAAAAGACCTGCTTGAATCCATATTTTACCCCGGCTTTCAAAAGATGGCCATGAAGCATTGGAGAATGGGTTGGGGAGAAATGTGGCGATCTTACAACAAAGGTGCCTTTGTTAAAGCACTGCGCCGATTAATTCCTGAAATTGAATCCAAGCACATTTATTCTGTTCCCGCAGGAATTCGGGCACAAGCCGTTAGCCCGAATGGGGCAATGGTGGATGATTTTCTTATTCAGGAAAACAGCCGGGTCATCAATGTTTGCAATGCCCCCTCCCCCGCCGCAACGGCTTCGCTTACTATTGGAGCGACCATTCTTGAAAATTTAGCGGCCCGTTTTTAGAGTTTTTTGAGCCTTTAAATTTGATCGACTGGCAGATAATTATTTTGCTTAATTACACAATCGCATTTATCACGGAATTCCCTGAAAATCATCATTTATGACCAGCGAAGATCCATGAAATTAATTCCAATTGTACTATTCCTTCTTTCACTCTCTTTATTTGCAAAAGACAGGTTTGAAAAGCCCAACATTCTTTTTGCCATTGCCGATGACTGGAGCTTTGGCCACGCCGGTGCATACGGATGTGAATGGATTAAAACACCAGCCTTTGACCGGGTTGCCCAAGAAGGAATTCTGTTCAACCGAGCGTATACGCCCAATGCAAAGTGTGCCCCATCCCGGGCTATTATACTGACCGGAAGAAATTCCTGGCAATTGGAGGAGGCGGCTAACCACCAGAATATCTTCCCCGCTAAGTTTAAGGGGTGGATGGAAGTATTAACGGAAAATGGATACTCGACCGGTTTTACCGGCAAAGGATGGGGTCCAGGAATTGCAAAAAATTCTCGGGGCATTAACCGTTTATTAACTGGAACAGTCTATAACCGAGAAAAACTAATTCCTCCGGGTACAGGAATATCTAACAATGACTACACTGCCAATTTCATTTCCTTCCTCAAGGAAAGTCCCAGAGGTAAACCCTGGGCTTTTTGGTTTGGAACAACAGAACCGCACAGAGGATATGAAAATGGAATTGGACAAAGAATGGGTAAAAAACTTTCGGATATTGAAAGAGTGCCTAAATTTTGGCCGGATAATGAAATCGTGAGAAGCGATATGCTCGACTATGCAATTGAAGTGGAACATTACGACAATCACCTCGGGCAAATTTTAGAAACCTTGGATAAAGTAGGAATGTTAGAAAATACCATTGTGATTGCCACTTCTGATCATGGTATGCCTTTTCCTCGCTGCAAAGGACAGGTTTATGACTATTCCAACCACATACCCTTAGCTATTCGTTGGCCAAAAGGCATTGAAGGGAA
>CAWUUU010000078.1:0-11595 GCA_963924995.1 uncultured Opitutales bacterium | reverse complement strand
AGAAGATGTTCCGACTGTTAGCGAAGAAGTCTTCCTGGATAATAACCAGGTGGAAGAATTAAACTTTATCCAAATTCCCTCCAATGTGGAGGAAGACCAAAATAAATCCCAGGAAAAGAGAAGTCTGTTTAATAGACTTTTTAAAAGAAAATAGTTTTCTTTACCCGCTCACTCTTTGCTGAGTTAGCAAACACAATGTAAATCTGTGAGATATGCTAAAAAAAAGCAAATTAATAGCCTAAAGCGACTTAAATGGTACCAAAGGGCGGACTTGAACCGCCGACCTCCGCGTTATGAGTGCGGCGCTCTAACCTGCTGAGCTACTCTGGCAAATGATGATTTTTAATTTATCCAAATAAATAAAATCGTCAATAATAAGCTTTAGTTAAGACAAAATCTTATGTTTGCTCTTTACCATTTTCAACATTCGGTAATGATAACACGCTTTTAAAACTTTTATTTATCGTGAATTCAAAACAAGCTTCCATTCTAATTATTGATGACGATGCTGAGATTAGGTACTCGCTGGACCGAGTTCTCAGTACAATGGGGCATCGTATAATCTCAGCTGACTCCGGCGAACAGGGTATTGAGACAGCAAAAAAAGAAAACGCCGATCTGATCTTTCTGGATAATAGGATGGATGGAATATCAGGAATTGAGACTTTACAGCATCTTCGAAGTGCCGCTCCCAATTCAATGGTTATTCTAATGACCGCTTATGGGACCACTCAAACTGCGATTGAAGCAATGAAGCACGGAGCTTTTGATTATGTCTTAAAGCCGTTTGACTTAAAGAAATTAAAGGAATTAGTTTCACGAGCGTTGAAGGCAGGGAGAGACTCAGTCAGTTCAGAAGATGCATATGAACACCTTTTGAACTCGGCCGATTATGCAGAGGGAATTGTAGGGAGCGGGGAGCAAATGCAACAGGTTCTGAAAAAAGTGGGGCAAGTGGCTGCATCCGAAGCTACCATCATGGTAACTGGAGAGAGTGGAACGGGGAAAGAACTAATTGCCCGATGTATTCATCGTCACAGTTATAGATCGGATGGAACTTTTCATGCCGTAAATTGTGCCGCAATTCCTGAAAATTTAATTGAGAGCGAATTATTTGGACACGAAAAAGGCTCATTTACGGGTGCCACTGATGCAAAGGCGGGCCAATTTGAACTTTGCCATAAAGGAACTTTATTCTTGGACGAGATTGGAGATATGGCCCTATCAACCCAAACAAAAATTTTGCGGGCTATCCAAGAGGGCGAAATTCAACGAGTGGGGGCAACCAAAACCAGAAAGATCGATGTACGCCTCATTGCAGCCACTCATAAAAACTTGGAAGAGATGGTTCGAACCAAGGCATTTCGAGAGGATCTATATTACAGATTAAATGTGGTTCGGATTGAAACTCCGCCTTTAAGGGACCGAATGGAAGATTTACCAGAATTGATTGATTTTATGCTTCAACGCTTAAATAAAAATCAATCGACTGGTACGACTGAGATCTCTAAAGATGCTATGCAGTTTTTGACGCAGCACAATTGGCCGGGCAATGTTCGAGAATTGGAAAATGTTCTCCATTCTGCATCGGTAATATCAAAAGGTAAGCGTATATTGACTAAGGATTTACCCAATACTGTATTGGAGCAAATTGAAATAAGTACCCCTACCCTGTCGTCTGATGATTCCAGTCCATCAAAAGAGGTACAACCTTCCGCCTCGATTTTAATTACTGAAGATAAAACCTTAACAGATTCTAATACAGATTCCGTTTCATCTTTTGGCCAAAGCTCCAAAAAACCTTCCAATGTAACTGCACCCAGTTCAATCTCTGCAAATGAAGCTTATGATATTGCATACGCCAATGCACGAGAAACAACCGATATTAATTTACTTGAAATTGTAGAAAAGGAAATGATTCAAAGAGCGTTAAAAGAAAACGGTGGAAATCAGGTAAAAGCATCCGCAATGTTAGGAATTACTCGAGCCACTTTGCGTAAGCGTATTGATACCCATAGTATAAGGTATTGATTTAATGCAAAACATTGCCAATCTAGAGTCTCCTCATTTTTATATTTTACATTATCGGCTAACAATCCTTCTTCCATGCTACAAGAAAGAATCGTAATTACAGGTATAGGTCTAACCAGCCCACTCGGAAATAACTTGGAAAGCTTCCGAGAAAAGCTCTTAGCGGGCGTAAGCGGTGTAAGCACCTTCCCCGTCCGCAATATGGGAAACCAACCTGCGGGCGTTTGCGATTTTGAACAGACAAAGTATCAAAAAAGAAAAGAAGTTCGCATTGGTACCCGAGCTGGTGGAATAGGAATTTATTGTGCCCACGAGGCATTGGCCAATGCGGGGCTTTCCTTAGCGGAACTCGATCCTTCACAAGTTGGAGTCTACCTGGGGATTACCGAGCATGGAAATGTTGAAACCGAAACCGAGGTCTGCCAACTCTTTGATCACTACAGCGAAGAAGTAAAGTATTGGAGCCATCACCATAACCCACGCACTGTCGCCAATAATCCAGCAGGAGAAATTACCATAAATCTTGGTTTGACTGGCCCTCACTACACGGTGGGTGCTGCTTGTGCTGCAGGGAATGCAGGAATTATTCAAGGGGTGCAAATGTTGAGCCTCGGAGAATGTGATTTAGCACTTGCCGGAGGTGTGAGTGAAAGTATTCGTGCTTATGGAATTTTTGCTGGTTTTAAAAGCCAGGGAGCATTGGCGACCCATGAAGACCCGACAAAAGCAAGTCGTCCTTTCGATCGTGGACGGAATGGAATTGTGGTGAGCGAAGGAGGATGTATTTATGTTTTAGAACGCCTTAATGATGCCGTCAAAAGAGGGGCTAACATTATAGCAGAAATTTTGGGATACCGGATTAACTCTGATGGTACTGATTATGTTTTACCTAACCCTGAAAGACAGGAGCAATGTATCAGACAAGCTTTGGATCGTGCTGAAATTGATGCGTCTATGGTAGACCTAGTAAGTTCTCATGCAACTGCCACGCCTCAGGGGGATGAGCAAGAATGTAAGGCACTAAGAAATGTATTTAGTGAGGAGACCAAAACTTTAATTAATAATACAAAAAGTTTCATTGGTCATTCAATGGGGGCAGCAGGTGCATTAGAACTTGCAGGAAATATTCCTTCCTTCATCGATGGAACCGCACATGGTACAATCAATTTAGACGACTTAGATCCATCATGTGCCCTGCCTGGTTTGGTAATGAACGAAGCTCAGCAGAAAAAAGGAGGAATTAATATAATACTCAACAATTCTTTTGGCATGCTTGGAATCAATTCAGTTCTTATCTTGAAAAAGTTTGTTGGGTAGTATAGGAAGGAAGTTTAATTCATTTATGAACAAGGATAAAATTAAACAAATCGTACTCGACATAATTGCAGAAATCGCTCCTGATGAAGACTTAAGCGATGTTAAGCCAGAAATTCGGTTGCGCGATCAACTCGACTTAGACTCGATGGATTTTCTTGATATCGTGATGGAACTTCGTAAACAGCATGGAATTGATGTTCCAGAAGCGGAATATAGAGAACTTGAATCTTTGGAAAGTTGCGGGAATTATCTTTTGCCCAAGTTTGAAGCTGGGGCGGCTGCATAAACACTAGCTCAATCTTCGACTTTTAAATCAAAATCCTAGCATTCAGACAAAAGAAAATCACTACGAAGTTGCCGTAATTGGAGCTGGACTTTCTGGACTTTCTGCCGCCTTAAGGTTGGCAATGTTTGGGAAAAAAGTGATTGTGTTAGAAAAACACTTCGTTGTCGGTGGTCTCAATAGTTTCTTCGCCCGCAAAGGTAGAAAATTTGATGTGGGTCTGCATGCAGTAACCAATTTCCCCTCGCCTTCTTCAGGAAAAACATCCCCTCTGTTACGAGCTTGTCGACAACTGAGGATTCCTTTTGATAGTTTAAATCTTTATCCCCAAAGTAGTTCAAGGATTAGCTTTGCAGGTAAAAATCTTTTATTTGATAACGATTTTGACTTTTTTCTGTCAGAAATCGAAAGAAATTTCCCCAAAGAAAAAGATCAATTTCGAATATTCCTCAAAAAAATGGAAGAATTTGATGCTTATTCTGTAGATGTGCCTGATCTTTCCACAAGAACAATTCTTGAGGAGACTTTTTCTGATCCACTTCTTGGAGAAATGCTTCTTTGTCCTACTTGCTATTATGGATCGGCTCAGGAGAATGATATTGATTTTGCCACATTCGTCATGTTGTTCGATGCCATTTTCAAGCAAGGCCTCGCTCGTCCCAATCAAGGGATTCGTGCCTTGCTCGACCCTCTGGTTAAGAAAACAAATGAACTTGGTGTAAAAAGGTTGATGAATTCAGGAGTTCAACAGATTAACTCTGATCATGAACAAGTGACCGAGATTGTCATGGAAAGTGGAGAAATCTTTACTGCTGATCAAATTATTTCAACTTGTGGAGTCGTTGAAACAGAAGAATTACTAAATCCTCCCAAAATAAATTCCGCTAAGACCGAAGAAGGCAAATTCTCGGTCATTGAAACTATTTCTGTTTTTAACGGAAAACCAAAAGATTTTGGATGGAATGAAACCATTATTTTCTTTAACGATAGTGAAAAATTTCGGTACGAACAACCCGAAGGCACAGTCGATCTTTCCTCTGGAGTTATTTGCCTTCCCGAAAATTACCAAGATCCTCAAAATCAAGAAAAGAAAGAAGCAAGGCTTAGAATAACAAATCCTGCCAATTTCATTAAATGGGCGGCGCTTGATGAACCAAAATACCAGGAAGAAAAAAGAAAGTGTGAATCACAAATGCTTGATAAGGCCCTTTCCTATTTACCCAATGGTTCTAACCAAAAAGATGCTTTTCTCGATGCAACAGTCCTAAATGACACATTTACTCCAAGAACAATTAAAAAATACACGAACCACGCCAATGGTGCCCTGTATGGATCTCCCCGCAAGAGTAGAACTGGGTCAACTAATCTAAAGAACCTCTACCTCGCAGGAACGGACCAAGGCTATATTGGGATTGTTGGAGCGATGCTTGGAGGCATTGCAGTTGCAAATAATCGTATTCTGAGACCCGCTTAAGAAATTTCTTCTATTAATCTTTCCTGAATCTCAGCAATCAACAAATAGGCAAAGTAACCAATTCTAACCTCAGGTTTAGTCGAGGATAAAGACGACATCCCGGTCTCAATTTCCTCATCCGTCACTTCCTTCAATGAGGTTTTGCGAATGGTGAAACGAATTTCAGTCAACCCACGCAATAAATCGTCCACATCATCGTCCTCAACCTCAACCCGCCCATAAGGTAATCGAGGGCTTTTTAGCAACCGGGCAAGAGCAGTACGATCCACCTTGGCTTCCTCCATCAGTCCTTCGATCCAAGCTTCCTTAAGTTCAGGATCATCAAGATCGGGGAAGAGATCAGAAAAGTCTTCCACTTTCGAAGACAAAGCGAAAAGTTTACCAATCTCAGGAAGAACTGCTTGGATAATCCGACACTCCACCTCTAGGCTAAACTCAATCATCTTTTTCTAAAATTGTTTGTAAGCGCCAGCGTTGTAATTGATAAGCATAATTCTCTGCCTGCTCTCTCTCCCCCACCCACAAAACCGATTTCCCCTGCTCGTGGACTTCCTTCATATGTTTTGTCGCTTTTGTATCGTTGTAGCCAAACACTTTCTTAAAAACCATGACTACATAATTCATCAAGTTCACCGGATCATTAAGCACAATGACCTTCCAAGGTGTCGCAAGGCATTCATCCAATTCCGTTTTTTCATCTAATAAAGGCGTCGCTAATGTAGAATTGAGTAGATCGAAAGACATGAGTTTGTCTTTATAAATCAAGATTTCATAAATTCCGATTGTAAAAATGCAGATTTTCATGCCCGAACGACTTTCCGTGCTTGCCTGAATGCGTTTAAAACAATTTTTTAATTATATGATAAAAATTCCCGCATTCATTATTGGAGGATTATTAATTTTAACAGGAATCGCAGGATACCTGTTACAGGACCCTGGCCTATCCATAAAAATAACTGGCCCACTGGCCGAGGATGCACAACTGACTCTTTCAGATGGCAATCAGAGCCATGAACTTGATCTCGGTTTCGCTTCCAGTGATGCTGCCGGGGAACATGCATATTGGTTAATTTACAATTTGAATTTGAACCAAGCCAAAGATGCATCACAGGGAAACTATGCGATCGATCAGGGGGCAAATGACCGCGGTTATGTAAAAAAATCCTTTTGGTATGCTTCTTCAAAAGGAGAAACAATGACTGCGCTGATGCAGGAGTCAGATAATTTCCAAGGAGCAGGAGATGGGGGTCAAGTTGAGATTGACTGGGCCAATGTGGATCAGAATGCCTCCAAGGTACGCTTAGTATTCAAGGATTTTGGCACATCACCTGGACCTATCACTCTGCAAGCTAATAATTGGCAAAATATCGATATCAGCCCAAAACCAAAGCCAAATCAAAAAATCGAGTTTGGCACAAGTTGGACAGCATTTATACCTGGTCTGCTAGGAATCATATTAATCTTACTCACATTGGCTGCAGACAAATTCCCGAAAAGTCACAAGCATTTTATGCATGCTGCTGTTTTGGTTGCTTTAGTTTGTTTTTTTGTAGTCACGAAAATGCTCTTAAAAGCATACTCGGAAATGTCCTGGCTAAAAGAGGAACCTTTCATGATAATTCATGTTTCAAGCCTCAAACCCACCACTATGCTTCTCTCGGCAGGTCTGCTTCTTATTTTTGTAATTCTTTGTATTGTATCTTTCATTGAAGCGAGAAAAAATCGTATCGCCGAGGAAAAGAAGGCTCCTAAAAAATCAATTATTTCACCCAAAACCTCTGCAAGTAAAGATTCCGATTCTGGAGATAAAAAAGATTCTCCATCGGGTTCAGAAAAGAGCAAAGTAGAATCGAGTGGTTCTAATAAGACAAAAGATGCTCCAAGTAAAGATTCCGATTCTGGAGATAAAAAAGATTCTCCATCGGGTTCAGAAAAGAGCAAAGTAAAATCGAGTGGTTCCAACAAGCCAAAAGATGCTCTAAGTAAAGATTCCGATTCTCGGGATAAGAAGGATTCTCCATCGAGTTCAGAAGAGAGCAAAGTAAAATCGAGTGATTCTAATAAGACAAAAGATGCTATTAACACATCAAAAACTGACACGCCCTCAGTTAGTCCAAAACCCGTAAGTACAGCGGGTACTGAAAAGAAATCTCCAATTTTAGAGAAAAAAAGAAGTGCTAAAAATGATCAAAGTAACGAAAGCAACCCAAAGTCTCCTGTAGACAAAACGACTGAGAGTAAACCTTCTATGAAACCAGTACCACCAACAGATACTGCTACCAGTGAGAAGGAAAAGAAGGGACCCAATTCAACGATTCCCAAAGTTGCTCCTATCTCAAAACCAGAAAATTCGAAAAAAGAAGCAGAAGTCAAGAAGGATGAAACTGACTCTTCCAATAAAGAATAATCATTTGAAAAAAATCTGTCCTTTTGCACGAAAGTGAGAAGAGAATTTCTCGCGTATTGGTTGATCACCAAAGAATGTCTTAAATGTGAGGTTTGCAGCCTAAATCCAGAGAAGAAATGAGCAATCGGGATGCCCAGGTTGCTAGCATTGCAAAACCAGCAAAAAGCAACAAGCAACTAGGACTCCGCAGGTTGTTTAGCCTCTTGGCCTTGATCGCAGCGGGTGAAACCATCTTCTTTCTGCCCTTCGTCCTGGCCCGGGTATTCAGACCGACCCTGTTGGAGGTCTTCGGTCTCACCAACCTTGAACTAGGTACTGCTTTTTCGCTCTACGGGATAGTGGCCATGTTCGCTTACCTACCCGGCGGGCCGATTGCCGACGCATTCAGTCCACGCAAGCTAATCGCCACGGCCTTGATCACTACTGCAGTAGGAGGCCTTATCCTAGCGTCTACCCCATCGCTTTCCTCGTTAAAGCAGCTCTATGCCTATTGGGGGCTCACCACTATTGCGCTATTCTGGGCTGCACTGATGCGGGCGACGCGCGATTGGGGCGGAGAGATGAAGCAGGGAGCCGCGTTTGGTTTGCTTGATGGCGGAAGAGGGCTGCTCACTGCTGTGACCGGTTCCCTAATGGTTGTGATCTACTCGAGTCTGATCCCCGAGGATGTCGCATCAGCAACTCTGGAACAAAGAAGTGATGCCTTCAGCAAGATCATCCTGTTGCTAACCACAATAACTTGCACCACGGCAGTGCTAGTTTGGTTTACTTTACCGAGTCGCAATCGAAGAGATAAGATCAAGTCCTCAAGCTTCAATTTCCGTGGAGTCTTGCACGTATTTAAAATGCCAACCGTGTGGCTCCAGGCATTCATAATCATCTGTGCCTATGTTGGATTTAAGGCAACCGATGTCTTTTCTCTCTATGCCCGCGATGTTCTGGAGTTGAACGAGGTCGAAGCTGCGAAAGTCGGCATGGTCTCCTTATGGATGCGACCGATTGCCGCGATTGCCGCTGGCTACCTTGCCGATCGTACGAGTGCCGCATCGATGACCATCGTGAGTTTCGTACTGCTCGCGATTGGAAGCCTAGTGCTCAGTTGCGACATCATCCAAGCCGGAATGCTCGGGATATTCCTGATGACCATCATCTGCACGAGTTTGGGTATATTCGCATTGCGCGGACTCTACTTTGCAATCATGAAAGAGGGTAAAGTTTCGGTCGCGTTTACCGGGAGTGCCGTTGGTCTAGTATCCGTGATAGGCTACACGCCCGATATTTTCATGGGTCCCGTTATAGGATACCTTTTGGACCGTTCCCCCGGAGCGAACGGTCATCAGGATGTATTTCTGGTCGTTTTTGGTTTCGCTATTGCAGGGTTGGTAGGAAGCCTGTTCTTTCGCCATCTTACCCACGAGAACCTAATACATAACAAGCGTGTAGAGAGCAAAAGTTGAACCGCATCGAGTTTGAATAATTTCACGAACCCTTGCCCTGTCCTAAATCGTGCTTGCCCTTCCCGCAGTGGTTGCGACATTCACACTAACCAACCAACTTAAACCAAAGAGAACCATCAATGATAAATTACATTATTAAGATGCTGGAACTGGCAACGAGCTGCACCCTAGTCGTGTTCCCGGCGGGCTCAGAACACACCTACTGACAAGAAACCCAACATCCTCCACATCATGGTGGATGACCTGGGCAAGGAATGGGTCGGTCACTGGGATGGAGAAACAGAGAATTTGGCCAGCTAGAACTCTGGGGCGGTCAAAGGACTCATGGCACTTTTGGAGAAATACAAGCGCGAGAGACGGAGTGTCCGGCGACGGTAGAATAGAGAAAATAAAACCGAATAAAATCTTGCACGGTACAATGTACTGCCACCTGTTAGCTCCAAATTCGAACCATAAAACTATAACCCAAAATATCAGGTTGATTATGATTAATTGTAACAAAGTACTTTAGTGGGCAACGCCATCGAAGTGGCCGGACTCACCGAGAACACCCTGATTATCTTCGCCTCGGATAACGGGCCATGGATCACATTTCAAGATACCGCGAGTCACAAAAAATATGGTGAAGCGTGTCTTCATGTTGGCGATGCACAACCGTTTCGAGATGGCAAAGGGTCTACCGAGGAAGGAGGACACCGCATTCCCGGAATCTTTTGTTGGCAAGGGAAGATAGCACTTATTCAGTCGAACAGTCTCCGGTTAGCACGCTGACCATACTGCCCGCAGTGTTCGCTCTCGCCGATCTAGCGATGGCCGCAATATTAGGCCTTACTTAATGCCGCAAACAAACAAGGTGAACGTGCCGGGGTTGGAGTTTCTATTATTCATGGGAGGACAACATACCTTCAGTCGTCCGCATTGGTCCCTGGAAGATGTATACCCGCATCTCATCGCAAACCGATAAACAATTTCGGTTTCAAGGCCTCCCGCAATATTCCACTCTTGGTTCAAGTGGAACAGCATCTCGGAGAGAGAATTGACTGAACTGGAGGGCAGACAAATCAGGTAGAGCAAATGATGGAGAAATTAACGGACTTTGACTCTCAGGTTCAGGAGGAAGGATCTTTACGGGATGCACAATGACTGACACGAACGATCATAGAACAAAGCGTTGCACAGCGACGCGGTAAACGATCTCGGAAAGAACAAGTGATGAAGAAAAAATTGAGCCCAGTTGTCGCAAATAACCATAAGATTTACGCAATATAGGGTGTTTATTTAGGGGCTTTTTTTGCTATTTTAAATACCTTATTTTCGCATGCAAAAGGATCGTTAATCCCTACTCCCTCTATCGTCCTTGCCTGTCCTTTATTCACTTAGCCATGAAAGTCTCCTTATTTATCTCCCTCGTTTCTTGCTGTTACCAAAGTAGAATGTTTTCGGCTTTGATTTTTTTGGCAGCTGTTTGCCTCTAGATGCGAGACATCAAGGCTGTGCCCTCCTATAATTATCCTACTCAGGCCCGTCGGGCCGAATTAAAAAATGATCAGACCTTTTCTTTTCCCAACATTGTTATCGTCCTTAAAGATGACCCGGGAAAGGACTGTATCAGTTGCTACGGCTATGTAGGCATCAATTCTCCTATTATCGACGCACTAGCCAAAGAGGGGATAAAGTTACACAACGCCTACTCCATGGCCGCATGCATCTCTTTTGAGCAGAGATGCCCTTCCCCTATACCAGCCCCGCGCTGCGAACTCCTGACGCAAAAAGTAAACCGATTAGCGACATAAACAACGATGAAGAAAACATTACGCACGATTACTGTCACAGGAATGCTGCTCACTGCAGTGTCCTCTTTTGTCACGCCCCTAGACGCAGAACCCCAAAAGCTCAGCGAAAAGCCGGGCGGAGAACTCACCGTAAGGATCATGACTTACAATGTCTGTCGTGGCGGTACCTATCAGGGGCAACCCTTGTCCCAATCGGCCAAGATGATCAAAATGGCAAAGGCCGATATCGTGGGGCTGCAGGAGATCGGCGAGAATGTCCCGAAGCTAGCGGAGTTGCTGGGTTGGAATCACAGCGGTCCCTTCTTGACTCGTTATGAAATTATCGAGGAGATAAAAGGTATTTCCAGAAGGCCGTCTGACGGCATCAAGGTCAGACTGACCTCAGGCCAGGAGGCCTATGCCTTCAACAATCACCTGCCCCACCCTCCATATCAACCCTACCAGCTATTAGGCCTTACCGCCGGCTACAGAGTGTATCCCAAAATCGATACCGAAGCCGAGGCGATTGCCGGTGCAAAAAAGACACGCGGTAGATTCATCACAAGACTTTTCAAGCAGATACGCACTCTCTCCGATCAAGAGGCTCCCGTTTTTGTGGTCGGCGATTTCAATGAACCCTCACACCTTGATTGGACCGAAGCCGCGGCCAAGTCCGGCCGCCACCCCATGAAGGTGGAATTCCCCACCTCCTTGATGATGGCCCAGGCAGGCTATATCGATGCCTATCGCACGGTCCATCCCGACGAGATGGCAAAGCCCGGCTTCACTTGGACGCCTCTCAAGAAAGCCGATGACCCCACGATCCACCACGACCGCATTGATTACGTTTACTT
>CAWUUU010000077.1:0-11910 GCA_963924995.1 uncultured Opitutales bacterium | reverse complement strand
TATCCCCTCGACGAAGAAAAGTCAGGGTAATTTTGTCCTGAGGTTTTTTGGAACGAACAAGGTATTTAAGTTGTTCCGAATTGATTAGAATTTGATCATCTAGTTGAAGAAGGATATCAAATTGTTGAATACCCGCTTTTTCAGCCGGGCTTCCTTTTTCTACTCGTTCCACACTTAAATATAAATTCTCTGTCAGTTTAAGTTGATGGCTCAAACTGGGATTCACTTTACTTGTATACACTCCCAAATAGGCAATTTGAAGAGACTCAACGGGGTCACTCTTCGAATGTAGATGAAAATTAAGAAGAATAAAAGCGAGGATGATTGGACAGAGTTTCATGCTTACACGAGAACGGGGTTAATGTTGACTGCCCGATTGTACAAACAAGGGCGGGTTAAAATAGAGGGTATTAATATAACTCCAAATCGATCAGGTAAACTTCCTGCCTGGGAGTGGTGGAAAGGACCCGGGTTTCAGAAGCGGGGTGAGTCCACATTGTTTCATCCACAAAATGATAACGATATTGACGAGCAGGTAATCCGGTCACGCGATCCACTATCCCTTCATCCACTCGTCGAATAAATTTCTCCTCAGTATAAGGATCAAGCCAACCATTAAAGGGAATACCGGATAAATCCTCCAATTGACTTGAAGTAACTCCATGTAAAGGACTCTCATCATCAACCATGCTTAATGGTGGGGCAATAGAAACCTGTGTCTGGGGTAGCAAATCATTTTCTAAGCTTGGGAACCATAAATAAAATAAAAAGGCAAACGAAGCGGCAAGTCCAATGCTGGAAAATGCCCAAGTTAAGATTTTGGACCGACTGGGTTGATTCGTTCGTTGTTCAGGTTCATCGTTGAGATGACACATCGCCACCGACCCGGCACCTCCGAGTGCCTCTTCAATTCTTTGGGTAAATTCCTTGGTGGGCGCTCGGGGAGAAAGAGCAGAGAGTTCCTTTTCCAACTGTTCGAAACCGCTCATCAGTTTGTAGGTGCTGGATCGTTCTCCAATTCCTGAGGAACAGAATCCTTTAATTTTTGCAAAGCATAACGATATCGAGAAGCAACCGTGTTTAAAGAAAGGTCAAGAGTACGAGCAATCTCGTCAAAAGTAAGATCTCCCCATATTTTAAGCATTAAGACTTCACTTTGTTCCTTGGGTAATCTGTCCACCGCCCGAAGCAATGCTTGATTGCGTTCGTCCTTTTCTAAATTCCTTTCAAAGGAGGAAGTAAGGGGTGAATCGAGAATAACCTTTACTTCGCGTATCCGACGGCGATCAATACTCCTTGCCCAATCGATAGCCAATCGACGAATAGCACGATAAACAAGTCCCGGCGAAACTTCGCCTGTATGACCGTATAAACGCCAGATCCGAACAAATGCCTCCTGAACAAGATCTTCCGCATCATCTGGGAAACGGGCTTGCTGACGGGCAAACAAGACTAATTTACCACCGTGCTTGGCAAACCATGTCTTCCATATGGGTTCTGATATATTCATTACTAATAACCCTTGAGCGATACTAGGAATTTGATTTGTTTAATTATATAAAAAATTGTCAATCCCTCAAATCTAAACGGGGTAGTAAAACATTTGCTAATCTAAGAAATGTACAAAATTGAACAGGGCATGGACTTTTTTTTAATTGAAGGTCTAATCAAGCAAATATTCATTTATTTCATACAATTTCAATAATTCTTTAAACTTGGCACTGTAGATGCAAACAACTCTTTTAAAGGGCAAGGTTATTCATAACGATAACAATAGATAATGTGCGACTCTGGGCGGAGTCGCACATTTTTTTTGCCCAAGTAAGGAGAATTTGAATGATCAAGTGAGTAAAACGAGTAGACTTGTCTTTAAAATGCGACTGCGGTATGCCTTTTTTTTACGAATCGTCCTATTATTTAATGAAACTTTTGCATAATATCGAACTTGCCTACTGTACCAATGTTCACCGAGGCAGTACCTGGGAAGAGACTTTTCATGCGTTGGAAAACTATGTGTTAAAGGTTAAGGGTTTAGTCTGCCCGACTGAACCATTTGCAATTGGATTACGCTTGGGTGCAACCGCTGCTCAATCTCTCGCGGACCCAAAAACATTACTCTCTTTTCAAAAGTGGTTGGAACAAAAAAACTGCTACATTTTTACAATCAATGGTTTCCCTTATGGTGAATTTCATGGCACCCGAGTAAAGGAACAGGTTTACCGCCCCGATTGGACAGATCCAGATCGTCTATCCTATACCCTATTACTTTTTGAAATCCTTGAACAATTACTTCAACCCGGAGAAGAAGGAAGTGTAAGCACCCTGCCAGGATCCTTTAAAGAATTTCATGCCCCCGGAAAAATCCCCGAAGCCGTGTTTAAAAATATTAGCCAGTGTGCATTAGGGATTGAAAAAATTAGACAAAAAAAAGGACTCGATTTACACCTTGGATTAGAACCAGAACCACTAGGTTCTTTTGAAACGACTCAAGAAACACTTTCCTTTTTTGAACAACTTCACGAGTTTGCTCAATCGCCCCATTTTAAAGAAACTATTGGCGTAAACTATGACTGTTGCCACTTGGCAGTCGAATATGAGGATGCACAGGAAGGCCTCAATCAATTAGCCCATGCGGGGATTCGTTTAAGCAAATTACATTTGAGTTCTGCCTTGCGGGCGGAACCAACTACGAACAACCTTCTGTTGCTTAATTCCTTCGTCGAAGAGGTCTACCTTCATCAAGTCGTAGTGGCGAAAAAGGGAAAGGTCTTACGACGGTACAAAGACCTTGATCTCGCCCTTGAACATGCATCTTCAAAACCTCAGGAGATGGGAGATGAATGGCGAATTCATTTCCATGTTCCGTTGCATGCTTCTCCTGGTTCGACTTTGAACGATACAAAACAGCATGTGCTCGACACCTTGGATTGGTTAGCCAAAAATCCATCGGCCTGCAGGCACTTGGAAATGGAAACTTATACATGGGAAGTGCTACCCAAGGAACTTCAATCAATTGAGGTCGTCGAACAAGTGGCCAAAGAATATGAATGGACCCTTAAGGCACTCACCAAAAGAGGCTTAGCTCCCGAGGTAAAATATTCCTCCCAATAAAAATCTGCGTGTTAAAATCAATGAAAGCCTTCCTCCACCAAGCCTTCACCCTAGCGCGGGTCTCTAATTTACCGACTGTGTGGACAAATGTTCTTGCGGCTTGGGCGATCAATGCAACTGCTAGTCCGACTTTTAAAATCATGCCCGAGGTTCTTGATCTGACCTTTTTTGACTGGTGGACTTTTGCCTATTTAGCGATCGGGGCGAGTTTAATTTATGCAGGTGGTTGTACATTGAACGATGCCTTCGATCAAAATTTCGACCAAACCCATAATCCAAAGCGTCCTTTACCAAGCGGTTCGATCTCATCCAAGGCAGTCTGGATACTCGGAAGTATTGAACTCTTTCTCGGAGTTATTTTAATGGTAACTCTAGCCGGGTGTGAAAAAACCTGGGTCTTGGCCCTCGTCGCCTCGGTCGTCTTCTATGATTATATTCATAAAAGATGGGCCGGTGGGATATTAATTATGGGCGCTTGTCGATTTTTTCTTTGGATCGCGGCCGCAAGTGCAGGAGGAAAGACTGAGCTTGCTCCACAGACCTGGATTTGGGCAACGGTACTTGCAGTCTATATTATTGGTATAAGTTGGTTCGCTCGTGGAGAATCAAAGCAAGATAAAGAACCAGTTCAATATTCAGTAATTCTGCTCTTTTCTTCGCCTCTGATCGCCCTCGCTTTTTTAGTATATTGGAATCAACTTGATCCAATTCGGGTGTTTTTATGCAATCTAACTGGCCTCCTCGTTGCGTGGATTGCCTTTAGTTCAGTATTACTAATGAGAGAAGGGAAAAAAGGGGCCATCGGAACGGGAGTTTCTCGCTTACTTGCAGGGATTTGCGCCTTGGATGCAACCGCACTTTCTTTCTATGCACCAAGCTTAATCGCACCCAGTCTCTGCTGTTTATCAATCGCGGTTTTAATGCAAAAGAAGTTTGCGGCGACTTGAGACTCTGAATAGATTTTTTCCTATGAATTCATCTCACTCCTACATCCGAAAAAATATTCGTCTCGAATGTTCGCACAGGGTGTATTTTACCAAGGACTCATTTTCCACCAAAAATGACACATTAGCCGAGATCCTCCAGCCTCATCGTGAAGGTATTAAAACCAAGGCTTTAGTCTTTGTGGACGAAGGAATCATCGACGGTAATCCTAACCTTATTGAACATATTTCAAGCTACTTTAGATCCCGGGAAGATCGGCTTAATCTTGTTTGTTCACCTGAATTTATACGAGGCGGTGAACCCGCCAAGAATGATTGGTCGTTAGTGGAAAAGATATGGGAACTACTGAACAAGAATGCGATGTGCCGGCATTCTTATGTGATTGTGATTGGAGGAGGAGCTGCCCTTGACCTCGTTGGATTTGCCGCATCCACCGCTCATCGTGGGGTTCGTCTTATACGATTTCCCACCACCACCCTGAGCCAGGGAGATGGTGGAGTGGGCGTCAAAAACGGGGTTAATTACTTTGGTAAAAAAAATTGGATCGGTACATTTTCTGTGCCCGATGCAGTAGTGAACGATTTTACTTTTCTGCTCGGACTGCCTAAAGTGCAGAAACGGGCAGGCTATGTGGAAGCGATCAAAGTTGCTTTAATCAGAGATCGTTCCTTTTTTGAGTTTATTGAGGAAAATGCCAAAGCCCTCGCCTCTTTTAACACAAACCTTCTTGAACAAGTTATTCGAAAGAGTGCCGCCCTTCATTTAGAACATATCGCAGGTTCAGGAGATCCTTTTGAGAAGGGTTCGGCCCGTCCGCTCGACTTTGGGCATTGGGTCGCACACAAACTTGAACAATTATCAAATTTCCAAATCGGACATGGCGAAGCGGTGGCCATTGGATTAGCAGTCGACTTGACTTATTCGGCACGAGTGGGCTTGGTCAAAGCCAAAACCACCGAACGAATTTTGAACCTTTTGGAAAAACTTGGATTTCCTCTCTACCACGATCTTCTCAATGAAGTATCCGATAGTGGAAATCGAGTGATCCTTGAAGGACTTGAGGAATTTCGCGAGCACCTCGGGGGAGAACTCACGATTACTTTGATCCAGGGGATTGGTGAAGGGATTGAGGTTCATGCGATGGATCGACAATCAATTCTCCAGGCGGTGAGCGATTTGCATAATCGCCACTTAGCCCTGCGGGATGCCTGATGAATAACGCAGGAAAGGACTGGTCCCGAGCGGCTGTTCTTAACCTGGTTGGTCTATGTGGTAGACACCTAGGCGTAGATACACCCAATCTTCTGGCCTTTGCTGAGAAGCATAATGGATATCGTGTGATTGACCCCGTTCTGCCTGCCCTCACCTGCTCGGCTCAATCGACCTATCTCACCGGAAAGCTTCCAAGCAGTCATGGCATCGTCGCGAATGGCTGGTACGATCGTGAATTAAATGAACATCACTTTTGGAAACAATCCAACCGGCTCGTTCAGGATAAAAAAATATGGGATTTACTCGGTGAGAAAAACCCCGGGTTTTCATGTGCCAATTTATTTTGGTGGTATAACATGCATTCTTCAGTGGATTTTGCGATTACCCCCCGTCCACTCTATCGGGCCGATGGATTCAAGACATTTGATGTACATACCCAACCGATGGGCCTTCGGGAACAGATCAAGGCAGATTTGGGTGAATTTCCATTTCATGGATTTTGGGGGCCGCGAGCAGGAATTGATTCTTCAAAATGGATTGCCGAGTCAGCCAAGTGGACGGAAGAAAAACATGCACCTGATCTATCGCTGGTTTATCTACCCCATCTTGACTACGACCTCCAACGTTTTGGGCCCAACGATCTAAGAATTTCCACTGCTCTTCGCGAGCTCGATCAACTGGTTGGGAATCTAATTTCTTTTTATGAAAAGAAAGGAATTCGCGTCCTGATGCTTTCCGAATATGGAATCACAGAAGTGAACGATGTAATCTATCCCAATAGAGTTTTCCGTAAAAAAGGATGGCTTAGCATCAAAGATGAACTCGGTTTAGAATACCTCGATTGTGGTGGGTCTAAGGCTTTCGCTATTACCGATCATCAAGTCGCCCATGTTTACTTGACGGATCAATCTCCCTCTTTTCGAAATCAAGTTCGTTCCTGCTTGGAAGAAATGGAGGGAGTGGAAAAAGTTCTCGAAGGAGAATCCAAAAAAGAACTCGGACTCGATCATCATCGGGCGGGCGACTTAATTGCTTTTTCCAAAGAAAATGCCTGGTTCGCATACTATCATTGGGAAGACGATCAACTCGCTCCTGATTTTGCCCGCTGTATTGATGTTCACCGTAAGTATGGCTATGATCCCGCCGAACTTTTTGTGGATCCAACCCTTTCCTTTCCGACCCTAAAAGTTGCTCGTAAATTAATTGGGAAAAAATTGGGTTTCCGTACCAACATGGACCTCATTCCCCTTGATGCAACTTTGGTGAAAGGAAGTCATGGCACCCAACCCAAAGACTCACTCGACTGGCCAATTATTTTGGGTCATGGAATTCAACCGTCAGATTCTACCCTCGCTTCCACCCAGGTGTTGAATTGTATGTTGAACCTTTTTGAAAGGTAAGAATAAACTTAGCCTATCCATTTTTTTGTAAAAAAATAGTAATTTGGTGATTGCTTCTAAAAAAAAAGCCGATCAAACACAATTTATTATCTTATTTTTCACATTCCCTTAACTCGAACCAATATTCTAACGTGAGCCCTGCAAAAAAAGAACCGATTAATGATGAAAAAATGGCCCAAAAACTCGTTGAGGCCTATGAAAAAATAAAAGCTCAAGTTCACCATGTAATTGTGGGGCAAGATAAGGTTCTTGATCAACTGCTAATCGCGATGCTCGCACGGGGACATTGCTTACTTGAGGGCGTTCCCGGCTTGGCGAAGACTCTGATGATTCGTTCTCTCGCCCAGGCCATTGAGCTCAGTTTTCGCAGAATTCAGTTCACTCCCGATTTAATGCCAGCCGACATTACCGGAACTGATATTATACAGGAGGATAAAAAGACAGGACATCGTGAACTCGTTTTTGATAAAGGGCCCATCTTCAGTCAAATCGTCTTAGCTGATGAGATTAATCGTACTCCACCGAAAACTCAGGCCGCTCTACTTGAGGCGATGCAGGAACACGATGTTACAGTGGGAGGTAACACTTATCATTTAGAAGAGCCTTTTTTCGTCTTGGCTACCCAAAATCCAATCGAACAGGAAGGGACTTATCCTCTCCCCGAAGCACAACGAGACCGTTTTCTTTTTCAAATTATTGTGGATTATCCAACTCGTGAAGAAGAACGGAGAATTGTCGAACAAACAACTTCTACTTTTGAATCTAAATTGGAACCCGTTATTGACGGTCCGACTCTAATTGAATGCCAGGAAACCGTTCGAAAAGTTCCCGTCCCCGATCATGTCTATGACTTTGTGCTCGAACTTGTTCGGGGGGCAAGGCCCAAAGAACAAGGTACTGCTGACTGGGTGAAAAACATGATCGATTGGGGCCCCGGACCTCGTGCCTGCCAACAACTCATTTTAGGTGCAAAAGTACGTGCCCTTCTCAACGGACGATTCCATGCCAAAATTGAAGATGTAATTGCTCTCGCCCACCCAGTCCTTCGCCATCGAATTGTTCCCACTTTTAATGCCGAAGCCGAAGGCATTACGGTTGACTCCTTGATCGATCGACTGATCGAGGAAGTACCAAAGAAGGAAGAAGCCGTTCTATAATTTAAGCATCAATCTAAAATTCATTATAGATGGCCGGTTCAACGGATTATCTTGACCCCAAGGACCTCACGCTCCTTGCCAAGCATCAAGTACTTGCAAAGCGGGTAGTTGAAGGGTTTTGTTCTGGTTTACACCGATCTCCCCACAAAGGATTCAGTGTTGAATTTAAACAACATCGAGCCTACACCCCAGGGGATGAAATTCGGAGGTTGGACTGGAAAGTATTTGGAAAAACAGACCGCTTTTTTATTCGTGAGTACGAAGAAGAAACTAATCTTCGCTGCCATATGCTACTCGATGCAAGTGGATCGATGGGCTATCAAGGAGATCGAGCAGTAAGCCAAAGTAAACTTGACTATGCTTCGCGAATGGCAGCCTGTCTGGCTTATTTAATTCTTAGGCAAACTGATAGTGTAGGACTGACCACCTTTGATGAAAAAGTTCGAGTTCAACTACCAGTTCGCGGAGGTCCTTCACATATAAAAAATGTAATCGATCAGTTATCCAAGACAACTGTCGGAGGGGAAACTGATTTGGGATCGGTTTTTCATGAACTCGCGCCCAAGTTAAAAAAGCGAGGTCTACTTCTCCTCTTTTCGGATTGTTTTGGTGAGTTAGAATCCATCCTTAAGGGGCTTGCCCATTTTCGCCATGCACGACATGACATTGTCATTTTTCAAATTTGGGATCGAGATGAACTTGATTTCCCTTTCCAAAATTGGACGAGGTTTGATTGCTTGGAAAAAAACAGTCTTAAGCATACTGTGGATCCAAGGCACCTGAGAGAGGCATACTTAAAAAACTTGGCAATCTTTAGGGATGGTTTAACCAAAGGTTGCCACCGCCATCGAATCACCTTGGTTCCGATGGTTACAGATCAACCCTATGCAGATGGACTTGGCGCCTTCCTTGCGGCTCGAAATAAGATTCGAAAACCAGGCAGGTTATGACTTTCTTAAATGGAATTCTGGCCTTTGGGGCAATCGCCGCTTTAGTTCCTCTGCTCATTCACATTTTTAACCGTAGTCGGTTCAAAGTGGTTGCTTGGGGAGCAATTCATTTACTCGAATCTGTTTTGCGTAAAAATCGTCGACAAATTCAACTCGAGCAACTCATTCTTTTGCTCATTAGATGCGCCATACCTATCCTTCTCGCATTTGCCTTGGCTCGAATGGTGGTAACAGAATGGGGACCCTTCTTAAATAGAATTATTCTCCCCTTAGTTGCACTCGGTTTTTTGATTCTCGTTGCTCTTCTCCCCCGCACCAAAATCATTTGGAGTATTCTCTGTGCCTGTACACTGCTTTACATCCTTGGTGCAGAAACCGGAATCATTCCCAATCCAAGTAGTGGAGAATCTGTGCGGGCCTTATCTGGAGATGTACCTTCGTCCACGGTCCTACTTTTAGATGATAGTTTTTCGATGAATGCAAATAATGGATTCACGCATGCACGCACTTTTTCAACTTCTTTTCTTGAGGGTTTGGGAAAGGGTTCTGAAGCTTCTGTCATCCGAATGGGGGGTAACCCTACTCCACTTTTTGCAAAGCCCACTTCTGAAACTGAAATCCTTGCCCAACGTACAAGTTTGTTAAAGGCCGAAAGTGACCGTATTCCATTAATTGAAGCATTGGAAGATGCACTGGGTGTAGTCCACTCGGGGAAAAACCCAAAAAAAGAAATTATCCTTCTTACCGATTTTAGAAAAGTAGATTGGGACAGACTCGATCTGAACGCCCTGTCTTCCTTTAAAGAAAAAATGGGGCAAGAAACGATCCCTCCCGTCTTGACCATTATTGATGTGGGGGAAAGTGAAAATCAAAATGTCAGCATCGAAGAAATCGAGTTGTCCGCGACTAGTATAGGTGTGGGACAAAAAATTAAAATTCGTGCGAACCTTCGTAATTGGAGCGATAAAAATTACGAAGGAGATTTAATGGCTCGGTTGTTCGTGAATGAATCCGATACTCCGATTGATGAAGCACTCCTCTCTCTTTCTCCAAAAGAAACTACTCAGGTTTTATTTACTCATCGTTTTGAAGAGGTTGGATCTCATGTAGTAAGCGTTGAACTTTCAGTCATTGATGACCTACCTAATGACAATTATCGCTCCGCTTCAGTAAATGTAATTGACCGGGTTGGTGCTTTGCTCATCGATGGTGACCCGTCTAAAGAATGGCTTCGCGGAGAAACCGATTTTCTAAAACTTGCACTCACTCCCTTCATGGAAGCAGAGACAAAAAAAGTCGTAGAAACAAAAGATCTGATTGATGCACGAGTTCTCAACGCTCAATCATTTAATCCAAATAATGACCTGAAAGATCAAAGCCTAGTTATCTTGGCAAATGTGGAAAAGTTATCAAAAGAAAGTACAGAAAGTATTGAAGGCTTTATTCGGGAAGGGGGCGGACTCTGGATTTGTGCGGGAGATCAAATGGATCTAAATTGGTATAATCAGGAACTTGGTTCAAGTGGAGCTGGAATTCTGCCCATGCCTATTATTGCCGAGAAGAAAAAGGTGACGCAAAACAACATTCGTTCGCGAATTGTTTCCTCCTTTTTTGATCACCCCGCTCTGTCTCTTTTTAATGATCCAAGAAACGGAAGTTTAGCAGACGCTGAAATACAAAATTGGGTCCAACTCGATCAAACTGGATCTGCTCGAGAAAAAGACATCACCATTATCGCACGTTTAGAAACTGGAGATCCATTAATCATAGAAAAAAAAGTGGGGAAGGGAGTTGTCCTATTTCTGAGCACATCAATTGATACAGATTGGACTAACTTACCTGCTCGTAGTTGCTACCTTCCACTCGTCCAACAACTAGCCTCCTACTTGGCAGATCAGGTAACGCCTCCCCGAAATTTATCTTCCGGTTCCAATATTTCACATTACCTTCCTGAAGATCGATCTGGAGAAAAATTTCAACTCCAATTGCCCAACGGGCAAATGCGAAATCTTGTCTCCAAGACAATCGGTGAAAAAATAATCGTCGAATTTCCAGAAACCCGTCTTCCAGGAGTGTATCAGTTAAAATCAGAAAGTAATGAAATAGTACATTTTTCTGTCGGTTCATCTCCGTCAGAATCTCAACTCGAGAGATTATCAAAAAAAGAAATTAAGGAAAAGACTGCAGAGTTTGCTGGGATTGTGGATATAATTGATGGGACCAAGAACGATGCATTCAGCACTTATCAAAAGCTCGACCGTGAACGGACTTTTGGTCGTGAAACTTGGAAAATTTTATTGGGAGCCGTCCTCGCGTTAATCCTTTTAGAGATTATCCTACAACGTAGTTTTGGAAAGATTGTTAGATGAATCCGTTTATTAATAATTGGGATTTGATTTGGACCGGTGAGTGGGAACTTTGGCAAGGATTGATCGTTGGTTTAGTATTTTGTTTAGTGGCCTGGTTTTTGTATCGTGGCGAACTTATCCGTGGAACCACAAGTAAATTACGATTCCTTTTACCTTTTTTACGAACCCTTGCAGTTTTTCTAATTATACTGGCCTTCTGTGGTCCAACCCTTCGTACGAGTTGGGAAGAGGGAGAAAGAGGGCGTGTCTTAATCTTTCTAGACTCATCCGAAAGCATGAGCCTAAAAGATGAACACATGACTGCGGGAAGGAAACTTATTCTTGCTCAAAAACTTGGTTATTTCCCAAAAGATCAAAACTTGGTGAATTTCAATCTCTTCGATTCTGCCGAAATCCTTCGAAAAACAAGCGGGCAAATTAATCGAGAGATTTCTTCCAAGAAACCAGAAGCAAAAGTTCTCCTGAGAAATGTTCGAGGGAATATTGAACAGGTGGATCAATTATTAGCAAAAGAGAATCAATTCAAAATTAACCTTGATGAAAAAAGCGGAGTCCTCCTAGAAGAGGTTTGGAATGGTATTAATGGGAGCGATTTAACTACCTTCTTAAATGACCCCCAATTCAAATTTCAAAATCCAGACCAAATTTCTTATCTCTCCTCTGCAAGTAGTAAGGAAAATGTTGGCGATAACTATTTAAGAAGATTAAAAGGATTTATCATCCCACCAATCTCAGGAATTTATACTTTTTGGATTTATTCAGATGA
>CAWUUU010000076.1:0-4156 GCA_963924995.1 uncultured Opitutales bacterium | reverse complement strand
CTCACCCGGAAAGAAAGTCTTCCTGACCACCCCAATGGGCACATAATAAAAAGCCGCACGCTGAGGGATTTGATAATTCTTGGTACCAACCGCCAAGCTTTCCATCCATGGCAGGGCAAGAGCGGAGGTTCCTATTCCGCGAAGAAAAGTACGGCGGCCTATATTTGTCATCGTTTTCATATTTTCAAAATTTACTTTGTTTTACGCAAGGCAAGTTTATCACTTGGACCACGAAAAGGTTTCGACTGCACAACTGCGTGGATCAAAGACTTCATTGAATAGTTCTCCACCTCCACCCTTTCAACAATCTCATCCAAAGCCAGGGTATCAGAGGGATTCATTTCACGACCGAGCCCAAACGCCAAAAGATGTCCCGCAAGCCCACGGACAAAGCGGTTTTTCTCCTTAAGAATCGCATCCTTAAATTCGATTATGTTGGAAAATTCGTGGGTTCGAAAAAGAGTTCCACTCGCATCCACTTCCCGCCCGTTATGGTATTTTTTCCGCCAACGCCCTACCGGATCAAAATTCTCCAAGGCAAAACCCAACGGATCGAGTTTTTCATGACATCCCGCACAATCAGCCCGTTTCCGATGATCTGCAAAGCGCTCCCGCAAAGTCAGGCTTTCGTCGAGTTCTTTCTCATCAGGAAGAGGAGGCACTTCCGCCGGAGGAGGTGGTGGAGGGGAATTAAAAATAACCCCCGCAACCCAGGCTCCCCGGGTAATCGGTTTTGTTTCCAATGGACCCGAGGTCATCGTCATCACCGCTCCATTAGTGATCACGCCGCCATGTCGACGATCCTCCACTAACTGCCTTGCAAAAGGGATTGTGACGGGGCCACCCAGTTTTCCCTTAGGTTCCTCACCATACCATTTGCGCAGTCGTGCAGAACGAAAAGTATAATTTGAATCAATCAGCTCGAGAACGGACCGATCTTCAATCAAAACCGTTTCAAAAAGCAGGAGCGGCTCCATCATCATATCCATAGTCGTTCGATATAACGGAGGGCCATAATAAAAATCACGATACTTCTTTTCATCCGGTACGGCTGAAATAATCCGGTCCAACTGCAACCACTGAGTAGGGAAGGAATCACAGAACCTTTTCAGTTTAACGTCGGCTAGCATTCGATTCACTTGTTTTCTTAATTCCTCATCCTCAACAAGTATTCCCTGCTCAGCCGCTTGTAAAAGCTTCTCGTCCGGTAGGCTGCCCCAAAGGAAAAAAGATAGTCGTGATGCCAAGTCCAAGTTTTGGTTAGACTCAGGTGTAGCACTCTCTTTTCCATCCTGATCGTAAAGGTAAAAAAAACGCGGGGATGCCAGAATTGCAGACAATACTTCCTTCATTACATCCCCCATCCCAAGGCCTTGATCTATTTGCTGCTTTGCATAGGAAAAATAATTCTTAAAGGTCTTATCCTGAACCGTGCGGCGGAAAGCCAAAGTCAGCAGACTTCGCAACCGAGCCTTCAGCTCATCCATCTGGTTAACCTCCTGTTTGGGTTCCTCAAAATATTTTTTCCATGAGCCTATATTCCTTTGGTTAAAGGAAGGACTCTTTACAATGCTCCGGCTCAACCGGAAGAAATCTTCCATCAACAATGGGGAAAGAGAAAGGTGATCTCCCTGCGTATCATAGCCGTGCTCAGCCCGTAAGTCCTGAGGAAAAGGAGCCACTCCATCCATTCTCGGTTCAATTAAGCCAGATTTCCCGAGTGGACGGCTACTCACTATCATCTTCGCCGGCATTGTGCCTGATACCGGTTTAAAGTAGCCAGATCGATCTCGCATCATCCTTTCAGGTAATGGAAAGACCTCTACCTTCAACTCCAATAAATCTTTCACCGCATTGGCATATTGAAAACGCGTCATTCTGCGAATCGGAGCTTTTGCCCAATCTTCCTCCGATGCTGAAACCGATTCCTCTAAAAGCTTTTTCAACTGGGCGACAATCAATTTTCGCTCGGTCTTGTCAATAGGCTGGTTTTCTTCGGGGGGCATTTCTCCAAAGTCGATCACCTCCATCACCGTCTGCAGCAGTTCCGGATCGCTTTTAATATCCTTGCCTTGAGTAAAAGAAAGAAGGTTCACTTCTCCTTTAACCTTCCCCTTCGCCCCGTGACATTCGATACAATGAGATTTGAAAAGGGATTGAACGGAAACTTTCTCAGCTAATAAAGCAGTCGGTAGAATAAATAGGCAGCAAGTACCGAGGAAGAAGAATATCCAACTTCTGATTGGACTTGGTATTTTTGCTACCTCAAACATGTTTAATCTATACATCAAATCTGTGAATATTAATTACAAGAATTTTTTCGGTCATCTGTGTAAATTTATTAAGTAAGGACTATAAATATAAAGTTGATTCCATACTTGGCTAACTATCCATAATTGGAAATTTGACAAGTATTTCTTAAATTAATCAAAGCTTATTAAGCTAAATATAATTTCTCGGATTGAAAAAGTAGCCTAATTCAAACATCGTGGGTCAGATGTTTAACTTGGGATCACTGGCCTTGCAGTCCAACCTGTTCCTTTCCCCATTGGCGGGCTACACCAACCTGCCCTTCCGTCTCGTCATTCGTGAAATCGGGGGGGTTGATCTCTGCACAACCGACCTGGTGAATGCCCGTTCCCTCGTCGAACAAAACCCCAAGGCTCTCAAACTCATTGAAACCAATCAAGAGGACAGCCCGCTCTCGGTTCAACTATTTGGTGGAATTAAGGAAGAGATGCGGGATGCGTCAATTATCCTTGAAGAAAAGGGGATTGATTCAATCGATGTAAACATGGGATGCCCTGTCCCCAAAGTGACCAAGACGGGTGGAGGAGCCAGTATGATGAACGAACTCCCTAAGACTCAGGATTTAATTCGCTCGATGGTCGATTCCGTTAAAATGCCCATTACCGCTAAAATGAGGCTCGGTTGGGATGACCAAAATCTCACCGCACCCGACTTGGCTAAAGCCTTGGAAGATGCAGGCGTTTCTGCAATCTTTGTCCATGGCCGAACCCGAGCCCAAGGATTTGATGGAATAGTTAATTTGGAAGGAATTCGTAAAGTGGTCGAAGCGGTTGACCGGATACCCGTGATTGGCAATGGCGATATCACTACCCCCGAAGCCGCCAAGCATATGATCGAACATACTGGATGCCATGGAGTTTCCGCCGGGCGCGGGGCTTTTTACAATCCTTGGATTTTTCTTCATACCGATCAATATCTCAAATCAGGTAAATTACCCACTGAGCCCAGTTTCGAGGAGCGCATTCGCGTGCTTCGTCGACACTACGATCTCATGGTCGAGGTTTTTGGTGAGGAACGTGGTTCCCTCCAATTCAGAAAAGTCGCCCCCTGGTACTCCAAGCGTTTTGGCCCAGTCAAACCATTCAACAATGCGGTCGTACGAATCAGTTCACGAGAGGACTTCGAAAAAGTCCTCGGTGATTACCTCACTTGGCGAACTCAATTCACCGATGATTCTGGCGAACTACTCGCACGCTATCAACTCTCACCGATGGTCGCCTCTTTCATGCAGGAAGATGAGGAACACCAAGCCAAGCAACGAAAGAAAATCGCTGTCCCTAAAGGCCCTATCGAAGTTTGGTGATTTGAAAGATGGGTTAGGCTCGATTCCAGGGCATCTTTGCAATCAACATTCCCATTGCACAGGTATCAGTGACACCCGCAAACACTAAGCCCGCTCCCACAAAAGCAGATATTCCATAAAAGTTGGGGTTATAAAAATGCCCAAGAACTGCTCCAATTACCACAAGTCCACCCGCGGCAATTCGAACCTGTCTCTCCAACGACATGCTTTTTTTTCCCTCAATCACAGGCAACCCGGCCGATTTCCAGGCAGAAGTCCCTCCCTCCACATTGATAATCTTTTCATAGCCTGCAGCCTCAAGTTTTTGACAAATCTTCATCGAGCGTCCACCCGCCTGGCAAATCACCTGAATCACATGCTCCTTTGCAAAAGGAAATTCACCTACATCAAAAGATTCCATCGGGTGATTCAATGCCCCATCCGCATGAATGGAGCCAAATTCAGCAGGAGTCCGCACATCAATTAATGGAATGTCTCCATTGTCTTGGCGTTGTCGATTCGATTCTTGTACAGTTAGATTTTTCATAATTATTTTCAGGTATA
>CAWUUU010000075.1:0-8265 GCA_963924995.1 uncultured Opitutales bacterium | reverse complement strand
GTCTGAATAATTCCATGAATGAAAGCGTTCGAATTGACGGTCCTGTTTACTTTGCTTGGAAAAATGCTCTCCGTATTTCCTCCCATAATTAGCTGGTTTACGAAAAGTTTTTCCGGCGTAGACATGATTGTCAATAGGGTCAGGAGTCGCTGGCTTGTGGGGAGCTTTGAAACTGATTGACAGACAGAATGGCTTATCTTTCGTCGCAGATTCGAGAATGAAGTCTCTGCCAAAAGCACCATAAGAACGGGTGGAGTGAGGATAGTCTTTTGCATAATGCTTCATTGATGCATTCTTTGCCGTGGAATAATTAGTCTGCCCCGGTCCACCTCCCCACTTATCGAAATCTTTCTCGGGTAAGGGTAGTCTTTTCCCATTGGGCTCTTCCCGAAGATCAAACCCAAACTTTCCGGCAAAGGCGGTTCGATATCCATGCTTACGTAACATTACCGGGTAGGTTTTTTCCCAGGTTTTATGTAACATGTCACCATGACTGAAATTGGTGCCGTGTTTGTATTCAAACATGCCTGTCATGACTGAGGCACGGGAAGCCATACAAATGGCCGTCGTGTCATAGTGCCTGTCGAAAACCATACCATCCTCGGCCAAGCGGTCGATTTCAGGACTCTTTACATCCTTGTTTCCGTAGCAGCTAAGAGAGTAAGTACTTTGGTCATCGGATAGTAGAAATATGATATTTGGTTTTCTTTTGCCCTCCGCACTAAAGAGTACGAACGGGAATAGACATAATTTAAAATAAAGCAGTTTATACAAAAATTTAAACATAGGGCAGCAGGTGTTGGGCGAAAAGGGATTTCTTTCCCAAAAGAAATCAAATCGCACCGGATAACCCAACTAAAAACAATCGTTAAAGCGAAAAATTGAAAGTTAAGGTATTGCCTTAACCTTAGGCCAAGGATTATGAAATTAGAATCAAACCTGCGGTTTATTCTGATCGTCCCGTGAGGCTTGTTTCACTTGACGCACCACTTCACTAACCGAGTTTACCACATCCCCAATATCCATATCTCCCCGCCGTTTATGGTTGAATGAAACCCCGATTACTTCGGCCAAACGTTGCCCAATATTCATAACTGCATTGTTTTGAGAAAAACGACTCATGTTTAGTCCTCCCACAGAGATATTGGAAGTGGAAGATGGGCTTAGATTCAAGGCCTCTTGATATCCATTATGGAAATTAATAATAAGAACATAACTGATTTTATCTTCGCGATCACCATCCGAGTCCCGCTCGTACTGTCTGTCTTCTTCAATTATGATTTCCTTAATGTCATGAAAGGCATAAGCATTATCACTCGCACTAAGGAGAGATTTAGTGGCAATCTTAACCTGCTTTATATTTCCATCTGCAATTAGGGTACTTGATTTGTTTAGAAATAATATTATGATGCCGATCGCTACGGCAATAAGACCAATCCACCACTGAGAGGAGCTTTTCATTACCATAACAATCACTCCAATTACACCTCCAACCATCAGAATGATAGAGAAGATGTAGCCGAAAAGAGCGGACTTTTTGCATTCTAAATATGTTGGAGAGTCTTGAGTGATTTTCATTTATATGGAGGTGGAGGGTTATGCTTTAATTTCATAACAATAATAATGACATGTGATTCTAAATTATGTCCTAAATGGGATTTGCATTTATATAGTGATGTGGGGAGATACGAGATTCTTACGAAAAGATTGAATTAATTTTCATCTTTAAACCATTTTTTATATGTTTCAGAATTCTTTCGGTAATTTTCTCTCGAAACCTTGTTTCCGGTTGAACTCATTTGATCTTCGGTTTCAAGAATATAAACATCTTGTGTTTCCGGTCCTGGATCTCCTGTTCGTACTATCCATTCAGAGAGGTTTTTTCTTAGTTCATTAAGAGTTTTTTTGTATATTTTGTTTTCCGCGAGATTCTTGGTCTGCCATTTGTCTTGATTATAAAGATAAAGCTCTTCGCTGGGACGGTTTGGGGAGAACAATAGCTTATTAGCGAGAGCATTTGTTTTTTTCTCAGCATGCAGGTCACGAAGTCGCTTAATGATTAATTTAGAGTCCTTATAATTACTGGGCATCAAGTGTGGTCTATCCGGAAAAAAGTTTTTTATATAGAGGAAATCTTTGGACCGCACGGAGCGAATTTGGTCTGCTGCTTCACCACAACGGTCACGGGCGGCAAAGATTACTTTCTTTTCTTTATAATTTGAAGCTAGGATGTTAGCCCCTTCCATTGCAGTGGGTATTTTAATATTTGCCGCTGCAAGTGATAGAGCCGCAATATCAATATGCTCAACCAAATCGTTTCTTCTTATCCCTTTACTCACATTAGGACCGCGTATGATTAAAGGAATATGAGTACCTTCATCATACAGAAATTGTTTTCCGCGGGCGTGGCTTATTCCATGGTCGGTGAAAAATATGATCATGGTGTTTTCAAGAATACCTTCTTTTTCGAGCCTTTCGATCACTTGACCGACATGCCAGTCAGTAATGCGAACCGTATCTAGATAAGTCGCCCAATCTCTCAGGAGAACTGAATCATTTGGATAATAGGGGGGCAATTTAACCAAATCGTGGGAAGTTGGTTTAAGTCCAAATTGGTTCTCCATTCTTTTTTCAAGAATTTCATAGTGTTTTTCGGCGGCTCCCCGTATTTTCCCCCCGTGCAATTGAACCTGCATGAAAAACGGTTGGTTTTCTTTGCGGTCGGACCAGTCATGACTATTGTATATTCTAGGGTTCCAATCAAAGTTGTAGTCCGTCTTGCCCATTCTTTTAGTGCTGCTGGGTTGGCTTCGGAAATCATACCCTTTGAGTCCGCTTCCTATACATGTGTAATAACCCGCTTCCTGGAAAAGTTTGGGAATGGGAGAGACTCCATTCGGTAACTCGATCCTATTTTTTCCACGACCACTTCTATGGTGGTGAGCACCGATCGAATTTTGATACATCCCAGTAATCAGAGAGGATCGAAAAGTGGAGCAGACCGGAGAGGTTGCATAGGAACGGGTAAATAGTAATCCCTCTTCTGCAAGTCTATCCACATGGGGAGTTTGAATGGTTTTTTCTCCATAGCAGGAGAAATTGGCGGACATGTCATCAATAACAAACCAAAGGATATTGGGACGCTGTTCAGCTGAGCTTGTCGAAACCATCGCAACAAGTAGAAGCGTTAATAAGTTTATTTTGTTCATACAATCAATCTCCTGCTGCATTGATAATTTAACTGGAAAAAGTTTTGCTTAGAGGAACTTGGGAAGAACGGGTTTGCCGTCTTTTTTAGCCAGTGGGAATTTAGGTTTCCAAGTGGGATGCTTTTGTGTGAGCCAGTTTTTAATCTTTTTTGATAGGCTGGAGGCAAGCTTTGGCTGTTTTTTGATTATGTTTTGATCTTCTCCAATGTCATCGGATAAGTTGTAGAGCTCCCAGGCATCTGCCTCATAAAAATAAAGTAATTTATAGCGTTTGCTTTCGATTTCATCAATTACAACAACACAGGGTTGTGCCCGCACATCCATGTATCCAGGGAATAGATAAAAAATGGGGGATCGTTTGTCCTTAAGTTTTGGATTATGGAGAAATTTGGCAAAGGATTCTCCATCAAGTGGATGTTTTTTGACCGGTGGAATCCATGAACTTCCAGATAGTTCAAGGAGGGTTGGATAAAAATCAATTCCATGAACCATGCGATTGGTTATGGTGTTAGATGGGATCACGCCGGGCCAGTAAGCAATGAGTGGGATTCGTATTCCGCCTTCGGTGAACATTCCTTTAACCCCGCGCAAGGGGAGGTTGTCAAAATGAGTGCCTCCATTGTCGGAAGTAAATAGAATCAAAGTGTCTTTGGTAATGCTGTCACTCTCGTCACCATCTCCATTTGGATCCGTCAAGGAGAGCAAAAGTCTGCCAAGGACCGCATCCATCCCTGCAATAAAGCCAGCCAAGTTTGCTTTTTTCACATTATCGTTATCAAGGTTTTTTAGAGCTGTAGCTTTTAGATCAGGTCTTGATTGTACGGGCCCGTGCACGGCATACGCATGAAGTTGTAAGTAAAATGGATTATCTTTGGCAGAAAGTTTTCCGATAGTTTCTTCCATTGCATCGGCCAGTGCATCACATACATGTTTTGGTTTCCCAATTTGTGATTTGGGGATAGCATATTTTTCAACATAAGATTGAGAGTAGGGTGCACCAAAGCGGTCGAAGTCTCCCTGACCAAGTTTAGCGAATTTCCAACCATCTTTAATTTTTTTGGAAAAGCAAGTTGGCTGGTGACCTTGGGAATATCCTCCAATATTGATATCGAACCCTTGATTTTCAGGCATTGTTTGATCAGTGCCGTGACCTCCCACATGATATTTTCCAATATGAGCGGTGTTGTATCCATTTTTTTTCAGAGCTTCCGCAATGGTTACGGCCTCAGGAGCTACATCCTCACTTTGACTTGGGCCGGAGAATTGGGCTTTTTCTTTGGTGATGCCTGGCTTTCTATTTCGGTTCAGGTTTCCGACTACATAAACGCTGTTATTTACTCGTGCAGGATATTGCCCCGAAAGCATGGCGGCACGGGATGGAGCACAGTTTGGTTGGGTGTAAGCATGAGTAAAACTCAAGCCTTGGTTGGCAATTTTTTCAATATTGGGAGTGATGAAAGAACCAGTGTGAGTTCCCATAGTGACTTGGTTTGCACTGATTTGATTCCAACCTAAATCGTCAATCATGTAGACAATTAAATTGGGCTTTTTCTTCGCGTGACAAATCGAGGTATCACTTATCAAAATTAGAGCGAGGAGAGAGAGGAAATAACGGGTTGTCATATAGGTTAAAAACTTACTCGCTCGTTCATCTCCGTCAATTGAAAGTGAGTGCCAACAAGAAAGTTGTTGGACTGAACGATCAGATGATCAGGGCTTACCGTAGGTCTTTGGATTTTTTAACCCTGCCTTAAGTTCCGCTTTTCTTCTGGCTAAGAATTGATTGGAAATTTTCTGTGCCTTGGCTTGGTCAGTTTTATCGTAGTCCCAAAATTCCTGAACGATTTTTTCACACTTAGGATAGTGTGATCCGTCATCACCCACTTTTTTGCGTAGTTTCGTTAAAGATACTTTAAGTGATTTCACCAACTCTGAATGTTTAGGATCACCGTAAAGATTCTTGGTTTCTTGTGGGTCATTCTTCATATCGTACAATTCCCAACCTGGAGGAGTTTGGTATTCGCCTTGATAGTTGCACCCGTAAAAGTAGATCAGTTTATATCGCTTGGTACGCATCCCTAAGTGGGCTGGGTTGTCATGGTGTGCCATGTGCATCCAATATCGATAGTAAGCCGCTTTTTTCCAATTCGTATCTTCTTTACCAGATTCGAGAATAGATTTAAAGGACCGGCCTTGAACCGACTTGGGTATGGTGGTTCCTGCGAAGTCAAGAAGGGTGGGCGCATAGTCAACATTCTCGATAATCGTATCAAAACGTTGCCCTGCTTTTATAGTCTTGGGGTATCGGGCCAGGAAGGGCATACGCATTGATTCTTCATACATCCATCGCTTGTCTTGATAGTCATGTTCGCCAAGCATAAAGCCTTGATCGGCAGTATAGATGATCAATGTATTGTCCATTTGTCCTGTTTTTTCGAGGTGGGAGAATAGGCGACCCAGGTTATCATCGATTCCCTTGACGCAACGCAGAAATTTCTTCAGGTAGGCATTATAAGCGAATCGTTTATTTTCCTCGTCAGTATAATTCTCGGGATCAAAATCTTTGGGAAATTCGTCTGGGAATAGTTTAGGCAAATCTCCGAGGTAGGAACGTCGGGGATTTCGGTTTCCGATTGAAGTGCCGATATGGCGAATCAGTTCGTCCCTGTGTCCACGAGTCGCAATTGATCCGAATTTAGAATCTCGTTTCCAGAGGGTTTTCGGTTCAGGTATCTTTTGGTCAGCCAGGTAGGATTCATAGCGCTTGGCATTCTCAAAATAATCGTGAGGTGCTTTGTAATGATGCATTAGGAAAAAGGGCTTGTCCTCGTTCCGTTTGTTCTTGAGCCAGTCAAGTGTAAGGTCGGTAATTGCATCGGTCGAGTGCTTCTCGGGAAATTCGATCAGATTCTTGCCCCAAGGTTTCTCCCCACGAATTCGAAACGAGGGGCCATGGTACTTTCCTTGTCCGGGAAGAACGCAATAGTAATTAAAGTCTCTGGGTTCAAC
This sequence comes from uncultured Opitutales bacterium, assembly GCA_963924995.1. Classification (GTDB taxonomy): domain Bacteria; phylum Verrucomicrobiota; class Verrucomicrobiia; order Opitutales; family Seribacteraceae; genus Seribacter. The sequence continues at coordinate 2,047 of CAWUUU010000075.1, read as the reverse complement.
TTTAAGGTGCCACTTGCCAATCATTGCGGTTTCGTACCCAGCTTTCCCCATCTCAATGGCGAGCATTTGTTTGCCGGGTAGAACCTTTCCGCTAAGGTCAACCGCTCCATTGGTATGGTTGTATTGCCCAGTTAGAACACAGGCTCGAGATGGCGAACAGATTGAATTGGTACAAAATGCGTTGTTAAAAAGAGCGCCTTCCTTTGCGAGTCTGTCCAAATTGGGAGTCGGAGCAATCTTGGCCAACCGGCCTCCATAGGCGGAAATGCCATGAGCTGCATGGTCGTCCGACATGATGTAGAGGATGTTTGGCTTACGGATCGCATGAATGGAAGTAAACCCGTTCAATCCCAAAAGAAATAATAAAGTATATTTCATAGTTCCAATAATACTATAATATTTCAAGGAGGTGATATGTTGACTTCGTCATATTTTATTAAATGTTCGAAATTGATTACTATTACTAATCAGAATGAAACTGACGATGGAAAATCATGCAATCAAATCATGAATGACCTGTCCCCCAAACTGGCTCAGTTGTTTATACCTGCCCCCATGAAAATAAGTGAGTTTATTATCGTCCAAGCCCAAGAGGTGAAGAAGGGTAACATGAAGGTCTCGAATGGGGTGGGCGACCTCCACCGCACCTGAGCCAAGTTCATCAGTTGCGCCGACAATCGAGCCCGCTTTCACTCCACCTCCGGCCATTAGAATTGTCATAGCCTGGTTATTATGACCTCTTCCCATAGCATAGACTCCACCCCTTCGGTTGTTATCTGGAGTTCTCCCAAATTCACCCATCCATAGAACGAGTGTGTCATCAAGCATTCCTCGAGCTTTTAAATCCTTAATCAAGGCAGTCATGGGTCGATCCACACTTTTAATACGGGATGCATGAGCCCGTTCGAGATAGTCGTGACTATCCCAACCACCTGAAAATATCTGTACAAAGCGAACGCCCTTTTCTACAAGTCGACGAGCCATTAGGCATTGCTTACCGAATCCCTCGGTTTCTTTTTGGTTTAAACCGTAAGATTCTTTGGTCTTTTCTGACTCTCCGTCTAGGTCAATTACACCTGGGACCTCCATCTGCATTCGGTACGCTAATTCATAACTCTTCATACGGCTTTCTAATTCCTGATGATAGGGATGCTTGTCCCGATGGAGAGTGTTCAAAAAAGCGAGTTCGTCCAGAGCTTGTCGTTGGTGGTTACGGTTTTTGTGAGAGGGAGCATTTAAATCGAGGATAGGGGAACCGGTTGGACGAAGGCGAGTTCCTTGATATTGACCGGGTAGGAAACCGTTTGACCAATTTCGTGATCCACCTTGTGGCAGTGCGAGTTCAGTCATAACCACATAACCAGGGAGATTTTGGTTGTCAGAACCAAGACCATAATTAACCCATGCTCCGAGTGCTGGATCTCCGCCGAGTCGACTTCCTGTGTTCATATGAAAGAGGGCTTCCGGATGATTTAATGACTCGGCAAAACATCCTCGATAGTTGCAAAGTTCATCAGCTACGCCGGGCAGATGAACCCATTGATCACTCATATCGAGCCCTGATTGGCCGACTTTTCGTGATCCATAAGGACTACCCACATAAAATTTATAACCGCTCGCCAAACTACCGGGACGCTTTGATTCTGTTTTATGAAGTTTATTAAGCTTAGGCTTCGGATCAAAGGTATCCATTTGGCTTGGGCCTCCTTCCATAAAGAGCATAATCACATTTTTGGCTTTAGCCTGATTGAATGTTTTTGAGGTAATCGCGGGAGAGTTGGAATCTCGTGCAATTAGATCGGTGAGTGCGAGCGAGCCAAGTGATGAAGTTAACCCATAGAGAAAATTACGTCGATTGAGTTGTGGAATAGAAAAGGACGATATTGTGTCAGTAAACATAGATAAATTCATTGGAATTAAAAAGGACAAGGCACAGATCAGCCAAAGCTCGAGTTTGAGGATTAACCTGATCTGCTTTTGTGTCAGATTTATAGTCTTTAAACACGGGAAGTATTTCCTCGTATTCAAATGGCATCCCAGTCGCTTC
>CAWUUU010000074.1:0-25981 GCA_963924995.1 uncultured Opitutales bacterium | reverse complement strand
GATGGACCACAAATCGGCCACCACATTGCCACTGATGTAAAAAACATCGATAAATGCTCTGCCATGTGAATAGTCTTATCTCGAATAGCGGCTTCATAAAAGGCTCCAAAATGCCAAAAAGAGAAAACAAAAGTAAAAAGTAATCCGGCTACGATAGGATGAAAAATAAACTTGAGAAGTTTTTCTATAATTGGACTCTTTTTTAAATATTCATCAATAATTTCACTTGGTAATCCCAGGAGTAAAAATAATGGGGTTACATACATGAGAATATTATGTTGAATCATGTGTGCAAAAAAGAGAAAATTTTCTCCTAGTGCATCAAGTGGAGATCCTACTGCTAAATAAAAGCTAATTATACTCGCACTGAACCAGAGGGTGTGCTTTTGCGAATAGGCGAGTTCTCTAGAGAAGTTTTTTCGATAGGGACCTACAATTATGGCATAGCACCAAGAAACAAATAATAGCCCGCCTATCAGAGCAGGCTCGGTGTGCCAATGACTAAGGGTGACTGGAGAATTCATCTATTTCTTGATGAACCCTGTACGTTGTAGATAAGTAATTATTGGTTTTCTACCCAAAATGCATCGGAGCGAACTTTAATTCTAAAATCTTCAGTCGATGCATTTTCCGCAAGGAGAGAAATCTTTGAACCTTCGATGTTGTCTTCTTGCGAAGGATGGTATTGGTGAAAAAATGGATTTCCTGGTTTTAAGGAATTAATTTCAATCATATCTCCTGTGCTTACTTTCCAAGTGATTTGATGTGGAATTCCTTCCACTTTTTTCCATGCGGAAATTAGTTTATCATTGAAAGGAATTTGAGTAGAAAAAGTATCGCTAGATTTATGTTCTAATTCAGCGATAAAATAAGAATTGTTGTGCTCGGCATAGTCTCCTTTTTTGTACTCTGTGTCCTTTTGCCAATTTTCTTCAAGTGGAGAAACAGTAAATTCTTCTACAACTGGAGGAATGTCTGCCATGTAGATAACCGCGAAAAAAGTAAATACCGCAATCACTAAGCCCATGAGAAAAAGAACTGTATTTAGTATTTTGTCCCAACGTAAATGCATGAACCATGTCATTACTCCAATAAATTTAATAACGGAGCATATCGAAAGGATCGTAATGATGACCGAACCCTCAAAGGATCGAACATAAATAATAACAATCTCGAGGCCAGTTATGGCAACAAGTAACATGGATAAATTAAAAAAAGTGAAGAAGCGTTTGCTTTCTTCAAGTACTGGGTCTTCTGAGTGTCCGCTCATAATAAATAAGATGTTTAAAATTCTAAAAAGGCTAGAATGCGTATTCCATTAAATACACGACCGGGAAAATAAGAATCCATACAATGTCGACGAAGTGCCAATACAAACCGCAACATTCAATATCAATGGCGTCAGCAGTACTCATTTTGCCGGTGAACGAATAAATGAACCAACCTACTAGCCAAAATACACCAATTGCAACATGGGTGCCATGAGTGCCTGTTAAGACATAAAAGGTGGAGCCAAATACATGGGGTTCTCCACGATAGCCAGAAAGTGTAAGTTCGTTTCCAGGAGCATGTACGAAATGAGTGAACTCGTATACTTGGCAGGCGAGGAAGATTCCACCAAAAATGATCGTGCCTAAGAGCATCCATCGAGTACTAGTCAGGTTACCTTTATGAATTGCAGATACCGCCAATGCCATAAAAAGAGAACTCGCTAAAAGAATGAAGGTACTGAATGAAGTAAGTTCGATATCAAAGATATCTCTGATGTCTAAGAAATTACCACCCACAGTTGCGGAAATCTTTCGGTAAATTAGATGCGTGGAAATAAGAGTACCAAAAAACATGCAATCAGAACCTAAGAAAGCCCACATGAGAACTTTTTTGTTAGGAATTCCTGTGCTAGTTATTGGTTCGTGATGCTCAAGGGCATGTGAGGATGCTTCACTCATGATTATTCAAAATTTAATATTTGTAAATAAGGGTAAATTATTCTTCGTTTTCTTTGGGAAAGACATGATATCCAGCTGGACCTTCAAGAGACCACATAATTATTCCAAAGATTGCCAAAGAGCCACCACCGATTGCGTAAGTGTAATCTCGAAGTATCTCACCAGTGTTCACATCCACTGATTGATGGAATAACATACCCAAGACAAGTCCAAGGAATCCAATTCCGGTGACTAACGGATACCAAGAACGATCAGGCATATGAACCCCATGATCGTCGAGGGGTTCTTTTTCAGAGTGGTTTTCTTTTGGACCATAATTATTTTCCCAAGCTTGATCTCTTGATTTAATAATAGGTGTTCTTGCAAAATTGTATTCTTTAACAGGAGAAGAAAGTGTCCATTCCAATGTTCTTGCATCCCAGGGGTTCTTTCCCGCGTCTTTTAATTTCTTGTTAAAGAAAGCAGTAATGAATTGATACACTCCCAGAGCGATACCAAGACCCAGAACAAAAGCACCTATGGTTGCGATTTGATTCCACGTTTCAAAACCGTGACCTTCATTGTAGCTATGCGTTCTACGAGGTTGGCCAATCATTCCTAGGTAATGCATTGGGAAAAATGTAAGATTAAATCCGATAAACATAAGAGTGAAGACGAACTTACCGAGTTTCTCATTAAGCATTTTACCTGTCAATTTGGGTAACCAAAAATAAAATCCTGCAAAAAGGCCAAATAGGGCTCCACCAATCAGAACATAATGAAAGTGAGCCACTACAAAGTAAGAATCTTGGTGCTGGGCATCGATGGGAACAGATGAGTGCATGATTCCTGTAAACCCACCCACCATAAACATAGTTATAAAACCAAGGGCAAAGAGCATGGGAGTTTCAAAACGAATTCGTCCGCCCCACATGGTTCCAATCCAATTGAAAATCTTAATTCCTGTCGGGATAGCGATCAGCATGGTGAGAATAGAGAAGGCGGATGTAGCCACTATCCCCATCCCTGTTGTAAACATATGATGACTCCATACTGCAAAGCCCATAAATCCGATAATTGCACCTGAAAAGATAATCAAGCCATACCCAAAAAGCGGTTTGCGAGAAAAAACAGGGATAATCTCGGATACAATACCCATAGCAGGTAAAATAAGAATGTATACTTCCGGATGTCCGAAAATCCAGAAAAGATGCTGCCAAAGGTGAGGTTTCCCTCCTTCAAGAAAGTCGTAGAAATTGGTTCCGTATGTACGATCAAACATGAGTTCAACAAGGGCAATCGTGATTGCCGGGAAGGCAAGGATTATCAAAAAACTTACAATGAGTGTCATCCATGTAAAAACGGGCAATTTCATCATCGTCATCCCAGGGGCACGCATGTTGATAATTGTGGTAATGAAATTGAATGAAGCGAGTAAGGAAGCAAGGCCAAGGATTTGCAGAGAAAAGATCCAGAAATCTGGGCCCATATCTCCAATTACTTCGGCAAACCGAGTATCAGTTAAGGGTGCATAGCCAAACCAACCTATCGCGGGAGATCCCCCAGTAAAGAACCAGCTTAAATTTAAGATAATACCACCTGCAATGAAGCACCATAAACTGAGCGTGTTCATACGGGGGAATGCTACATCCCGTGCTCCGATTTGTAGTGGCATGATGAAATTAAAGAAAGCAGCACTCAAAGGCATAATAACTAGGAAAACCATGGTTGTACCATGCATAGTGAACATTTGGTTATATTCACGGTTGGACAATACTTCCATGTTATGACTCCATAACTGAGTTCTGATTAAAAGTGCTTCGACGCCTCCAAGAATTAAGAAAAAGAGGGCGGCCATTCCATACATAACCCCTATTTTTTTGTGATCAATAGTCGTTAACCAATTTACGATCCCAGAGGTATTCTGATGAGGTCTTGGGAACGCTTTTGATTTAATCTCGGTTTTAGTATCTGGGGTGACGTATTTTATTGATTCAGTTGCCATGATATTTCAATATTTTAGAGTAAAGAATAGATAAGGATAAAAGTAGGGATTATTTGAGACCTAATAAATAAGTAACCAACTGGTTAACCTTTACATCATCATTCTCAAGTTTACGAAGTGGATGATTATCATCCACTCCTTCGCCGTTCCACATTAAGTTTCCAAATTTAACTTCATTAGAATTACGGAGCCATTTTGAAAGATTTTCTTCGTCGTTTCTCATCCAGCCAGCAGCAAGAGAAGTGCGAAGGCCAAACAGAGTTAAATTAGGCCCTTTTGAACCGAGTCCAGTTCGATTAATCGCATGGCATTGAACGCATTGAAGGGAGGAAAAAAGTTTTTTCCCCATTTCATAATCGTCAGAGTGTGCTTTTTCCCAAACTTTTTTCGAAAGGTTAGGAGCCTGTCCTTTTGAGATCGAATCAATCGCACGATAATCCCTATTAACTGATTCACCAAGAGAAGGATCGGGAAAGTTCACTAAGGTGTCTTTACTGTACTCTTCCTCGGGGTTATAGTTACTGGGTTGTAAGTTTGGGTTTTGGGAATTTTGGAATCGTTTAACCCAAGAATCAAAATCTTGATCTGTTTGAGCAAGAGCGCGAAAAGACATGTACGCGTGAGAATTTCCACAGTACTCGGCACATTGGCCATAGAACAGACCACCGACGGCTTCAAATTCATCGGTGAATTTTTGTTTAGCGAAAATTCTTTCCCTCATCTTCCCGTTAAAAACCGAGGGCATTGCCACTTCTGAGGAAACAAAGGTTACATTCCCGTCAGAATCCTTTCTTGTGCGAATTTTGTCTTCATTGGCAATAAACCATAAGAAATTTTCCTGCCCAGGCATTAGATCCATTTTCCCCGCTAATTTAGGGAGCCAGAAACTATGAATGACATCTTCTGTCCTGAGGTTGATACGAACCGCCTTAGATGCTGGAAAAACGAGTTCATTTGAAGTTACAATTCCAAATTGGGGGTATTCAAATATCCAAAAAAAACGTTTACCGGTAACATTTACGGTGATTGCATCATCGATAGCACTTCTTTCTAAACCAAGTTTACCTAAAGTTTCTGAATCATTTGGATCGGGAACCCGATTCATCAGAACAACACCTTGGAGAGTGGGAACTGCTAAAATAACTAATATGAGTGTAGATGCAATAATCAAGGAAACCTCAATTTTAGAATTTCCATGTGATTGAGCAGGTACCTCCATTGCTTCTTCAGGTGTTTTTGCTCGATATTTCCAAAGAACATACAATAAACAACCACCTACGGCACAAAATAAAAATATGGTGATCCAAACAGAAAGCATGAATATATCGTATTGATTTTGTGAAACGAGTCCCTTGGGATCGAGAGCGGATTGCTTGTGATCAATGCGTGAGCAGCCGCCAACAAAGAATAAGAAGGCAGATAAGGTTAGAATGGACAGGGCTTTTGATTTATTGAGCAATGTTTTCATAGTTCTTAGTTCTGATCAAAGAAAGCGATCGACTACTAAGGTAGCGAACAGGAGGGGTAAATAAATTATAGTTACAAAAAAGAGTTTCCTGGCCGATTTATCTCGATTGTTGGTCCTCAAAAATTGAAATGCATGTTTCAAAAGGTAAATGGTCAATAAACAGGCAGAAATAAAATAGAGCAATCCCGGATTGGGTTGATTGGTTTCAATAAAATAAGGTGAAAATACGAAGCCAGTGAGAATTAAAGAGTAAATAAAACCTTTTCGTGCAAGATGGAAGCCGTTTGGATTTCCTAAATTATGAAGTCGGAAACCTCCTTTTTGATAATCTTGGCGAAAATTCCATGCGATCGCCATAAAATGAGGAATTTGCCAGGTAAAAAGGATACCAAATAAAATCCATCCGTACAAAGTTGGCCCACCAGATGCGGCTACCCAACCGATGAGGGGAGGGAGTGCTCCTGAAATAGCACCAATTTCAGTTGCGTAGGGAGATCTTTTTTTCAATGGCGTGTAGACGAGCAAGTAGACTACAAGCGTAAGCAATGTGAGGGAGCAGGCCCAGGGATTTGTCCCAATCCAAAGAATGGCGAGTCCAAGTGAAGAAAGACAAACACCAAATACAAGAGCAAACTCAGGTTCAATAAGATGAGCAGGGATTGGTCTGTTAGCTGTACGAGGCATTAACGAGTCTTCCTCTCGCTCCATCCATTGGTTGAGGGCAGCTGCACCTCCTGCGGCCAAAGCGGTTCCAAGCGTTAAGGAACAGAAGATATAGAAGTCGTAAATCAAGGGAAAGTGAACAAGGAATCCAAGTGAGGCGGTAAAAACCGACATTAAACTTAAACGTGGTTTGGTGAGTTCAAGTAATCCATGCACCGACACGCCAGTTGCTCCTTGTAGGGGTGGGGCATCAGATTTAGCAGTTATGTCTTTAAAACTATTCACTTAATGAATAAAGTACCTATTAAAATGATAATTTAACAGGAGACAAGCAAGGTCATAACTTATAAATGTTAGATCGTTAGTTTTTCTAATACCTTGCTTCAGAGACTTTAACAATCGAATCTGCTCTGAATGATTCCCAAAACAGCCAGAATGAGCTTTTTATTTATATAAAATTTACATTATGGTAAGATCAAAACTTATAAATCTGGGTCATGAATTCGGAAATAACCTAAACAAGTCCTTTGGAATTGCCTCATTAAAATTGAGTAATAGGATATGACTCAAATTATGAAATTATCACCTATCAAATCCCTTCACTGCATTGTAATCATACTTTTTATATTTTTTGGTATTGGTTGTGCGGACCAAGAGATTGGGGTGGGTCGATCTCCCCAAACGGAAAACTCTTTAAGGGGAAAAGTAATAGACATTGATTTAAACAACAGCATGGTTGAGGTAGAAGTACTTGGCCGTAGTCAAAACTTAACGGAAAAAATTTCGGGAAGGATAGGTAGCCGGTTATCTTTACAAGTACAACCTGGTGACTTAGCTCTTTTAACCAATAAAAAGGTTTTCGTGGGAAAACTTCAAGAATCCTTCTCGTCTTCAGTAGGGAAGACATTTCTACTTCACAATGTTTGGCCCGACGATCCTGCGGAACGAATCAGAGTGAAAAATGTGAATCGATTGTTAAGGAGAGATACTTTAGGATTGGGAGAATCGATGTTACGTACTGTGGGGGATAACTTGCCCCCATTTGCCCTCTACGATCAAGATGGAAATGTTGTAACCACGGATTATTTTGATGGTTCGGTAACGGTTTTAAATTTTATTTTTTCGAGATGTTCAATTGCTGAAATGTGTCCAGCAGCGACTATGAAGATGAAAAAACTTCAAGAACTTGCTCAAAAAATTAAAATCCCCCATATCCGTTTTTTATCAATTACCTTGGATCCCGCTTTTGATTCCCCTGGTGTTTTAAAATCTTATGCTCGTGGGTACAGTTTAGATGAGAGTAATTTCAAAGTATGTACTGCAAAGAAAGCTGTAATTGATGATTTAACCCGCCAGTTCGGTATATTTCGTGAGAATACAAAAGAGCAACCATTAGATCACACAATGCGAACAATGATAATCAATTCGAAGAGGCAAATTGTTTACCAAGTACCAGGTCGAGGTTGGAGAGTCGAAGATTTTCTTTCCCGATTACAAGAGGGAACCAAGGAAGAATTGAAGGAAATATGAAAAAGAAAAAAATCACAAACCGACCCATTTTCATCTCCCTGTTAATGGGAATTCCTTTCCTATTATTATTTTGGATTTTTCGAAATCTTCCAGTAGAACCTTGTGATTTTCTTCACGAAGAGACTTACAACGAAGAGGGAGAGTTAGATTATTGTGGATCAGATGAGACAGGCTTTGTGGATCTTTCCATTCGGAAGTGGCCTATGAAAATTGACTTTCGTCCTATTGGTCCTCTTGAAGCGAATAAATTATGTAAATTTGAATTCAAAATTGAAAAAACTGACGGTTCGCCTCTCACTTCCAAAGATGTTGCATTGAGTCACACAAAAAAAATACATCTTTTGGCAGTGGATGAATCCTTGAATGATTATCACCATGTTCACCCTGTTGCTGACGGTCTTTTCGATGGCGTATGGCATTTTTCATTAACACCTAATAATCCCGGGAAATATTCCGTTTATTTTGACTTTATCCCACAAAAAAGCCCTCGTAGGGTTTTACTTTCCTCCTCATTTGAAATTAATGGAGAAAAGAGTTTAAATGAGGATCGGGAAGAAAATCTAGTTTATTCGCATGAAAGCCTTAATTTTGAACTTATTAAAGACCATGCAGATTCAAATGAAGATCAAATACAACTTACCCTGATTGCAAAGGATGAGAAAGGGCAAGATGTTATTCTTCACCCAGTAATGGGAGCATTTGCACACATGGTTGCTTTTGACAATACTCTTAATGGATTTGCGCACTTACATCCCCTTTCTGAAAACTTATCTAATTCAAAGCAAATCACTTATCAAGGGCCTTTGACTTTTGGATTTTCTCCTCCAAACAGGGGCGTTTATCGTTTGTGGGCTCAAGTAAAAACAACTTTAAATAAAGAAATCTTGATCCCTTTTGATTTAGAAATTGGATCTTAAAAAACTTTGTAAATGAGCGACTTACAAATATTTCTCCAACGCAAAGAGAATCCTGCTTTGGGAAAAAAATTGACCATCCTTGTTTGGATAATAACTGCCGCAGTTTTATTTTTGGTGGGTTTAATGAGACAAGTTAAAATTGACCTTCCGCATGGCATAAGCCTGCATTTCCTACCCCCCATCCATGCTATTTTAAATAGTATTGCTGCCTTTTCGCTTATTATGGCTATTATTGCCATTAAGAAAAAATTAGTAATCAACCACCAAAGGTGGATTTTTTTGGCGATGACTTGTTCTTTTCTTTTTCTTCTCTCTTATGTTGCCTATCATTTTACCAATACAGAGACTTTATTTGGTGATGCGGATAAAGACGGTGCTTTAAGTGTCGAAGAGATTGAGGCGGCTGGCAAAATGAGAATCATTTATCTTAGCATTTTAATTTCTCACATTATTTTAGCGGCACTAAGCCTCCCTTTCATACTACTTACTTTTGTCTATGGATTTACGAACCAATTTAACAAGCATCGTAAATTAGCGAAGAAGGTTTTTCCAGTATGGCTTTATGTCGCAGTTACCGGTCCTGTAGTTTACCTCCTACTTAAACCTTACTATTGAGACGATTTATAATATTCTAGATGATTCCAATTATTAAATTCTTTTCCACCTTCTGAGGATAAAATCGAGGTTTTCTTCGAGTGTTTCGACACACTCGAAGTCATTTTTATAAGTAGGGAAAAATGCATCTCCACCTTCGATGGATTGTTGAACCTCAGTAAGGTATAATTCGTCACAACGGGGAAGAAAGGTAGAATATATTTCACCTCCTCCAATAATAAAAATGGTTCGGTTACCTGCCTCTTCTTCAATTTGATCAAATGAGCTGAAAACCTGGGTATTTTTAATTGAATGATCGGAACGGGAAAGGATCCAATTTTCTCTTCCTGGTAATAATCCAGGCAGTGAATCCCAAGTCTTTCGTCCCATTACGATAATGTGCCCCATAGTAATTTTTTTAAACCACTTGAGTTCGCCAGCTAATCGCCATGGCAAATCACCATTTTTACCGATCACGCCATTAAGAGAAACGGCAGCAATTGCTTTAATTTCAGGCATTTTTAAATAGCGATTGGTGCTTTGATCGCCGGATGAGGTTCGTAATCAATAAGTTCAAAGTCTTCAAATTTAAAATCTTCAAGTTCTTTTTGCTCTCCATGGATAAGCATTGTGGGCAGGCTTCGAGGAACACGCTCCAGCTGTAATTCAGCCTGTTGTTTATGATTGGCGTACAAATGTAAATCTCCAAATGTGTGAATGAATTCATAAGCCTGTAGATTACAAATTTTGGCGATCATCATGGTTAGAATGCTATAGGAAGCGATGTTGAAGGGTACGCCTAAGAAAATATCAGCACTCCTTTGGTAAAGTTGGCAACTAAGCTTTCCATTAGAAACATAAAATTGAAAGAGTGCATGGCATGGAGGTAGAGCCATCAAGTGTAACTCGCCGGGGTTCCATGCACAAACTATATGTCGTCGACTATCAGGGTTTTTCCTGATTGAGTCGATGACTTCTTGGATCTGATTAATTTTTTCACCATCCGGTCTATTCCAACCTGTCCATTGTGCACCGTAAACTGGCCCTAGATCACCATTTTTATCTGCCCATTCATCCCAAATCTTCACTTTATTTTCATTTAAATACTTGATGTTTGTATGACCTTTAAGAAACCAAAGTAATTCATAAATAATTGATCGAAGATGAAGTTTCTTAGTGGTTAATAAAGGAAATGTGGTATCAAGTCGAAAGCGTTCCTGTTCACCAAAAACTGACCAAGTTCCAGTACCTGTTCGATCGTCCCGGAAAACGCCGTTTTCTAGAACCCTAGAAACAAGATTCAAATAATTCTTCATTTACAGATAGTTAAAAAAAGTTGAGGATAAATAATTAAAGTTAAAGTTATGCCATTTGTTTATTTATATTTGTACCTAAAATGTCGAGAATTTCATTAAATAATACTTTAGTTTTAATTCTTGTTGGCATGGTTTTATCTTCCCTGTGTTTTTCACAACAACGTGCAAATGATTTCACCAAAAGAGTTCGTTCGTTAGATGGTAGGCTCAACATTATGTCTTCAAAGAGATTATCTAATAGTCGTATTAATTCGATTTCTACCGAGCGGTTTTCTGTAAATGAATGGCCTAGTAGGTATTCTTCATTTGGGGGCAAAAGATATCCCATGCAAACTAAAAAAACTAGGGGCAGTGAGCGCGTCAATACTTCCGTTCTTGATAATGAAATTTCCTCTAATCAAAAATATTCACCTGCAAATTTTAAAAGAGTATCGAATACGAGTGTAGAAAATAGAAATCCGGCTGCAGCTTCTATTGAGTTTCGAGATGCGGTTTACGCTGAACTTGATAAGCGAGTTGATGACATGATGAATAATGTGAACAATATGTCATTACGGGACATTAATCGTTTTCAATTTCGTAAAGATCGGCCCAGTGAACCAGGGTTTCCTGTCCAAAAAGCAGGCGCAGAAAATTTACCTATGAGTTCTTTAGAGCAGAAACTTGGATCTTCCAGTGTTAGGGGAGTCATACCCTCGGGTAAGGGTAATTCTGGAGATGTTAAGGCAAGTTATTGGATGGGACCCAGGAAAATGATATCTTCCTCCACTTCGGGAAAGGTTTCTCCTTCCCCATCGTCTCAATCCGACTCAATGAGAACGAGTAAGAATTATCGTTCGGCCCCCAGGCCTGTACTTGGCCCTAAAAAAATTCGGGTGGAGAAGAAGTAAGGACATTATTCACGCTTGCCACTTAAGGGTGATTCGTTAACATAATGTGTTTTTTATAATCTCATCATTGGACGGCTAGCTCAGTTGGTTAGAGCAACTGGTTTACACCCAGTAGGTCACAGGTTCGAGTCCTGTGTCGTCCACCATTCCTTTTTCTTAACTTCATGCGACACGTCATCTCCGTTCTGGTAGAAAACAAATTTGGTGTACTTGCCAGAATTGCTGGTCTTTTCAGCGGTCGTGGTTTTAACATCGAAACTTTAAATGTGGGACCTACCCATGTAAATGGCCGTTCAAGGATTACTGCCACTTTAAATGGTGATGAAAAAGCACTCGATCAGTGCATTAAGCAGTTAGATAAGTTAATTGATGTGATTGATATCCAGAACTTTTGCGATACTGAAAGTGTTGGGCGAGAATTAGTAATGGTCAAAGTGAACGCTAATTCTTCGAATCGAACTGAAGTTACTCAAATTTGTAATGTATTTCGAGGAAAGATTATTGATGTATCCAAGGAATCTTTAGTTATTGAGGCTACTGGTAATGAAAACAAAATCGTGGCTTTTCTCGAATTGATCGAGCCTTTTGGCATTATCGAACTTGCCCGAACGGGTACTGTTTCATTGAGGCGTGGTCGATCAGACCATTAATTGTCTTAATAATTTCATTTTCACTAAACTAATATAAACCATAAAATAATATTCGGATGCCTGCTAAAGTATATACTCAAAAAGAAGCTAAAGTAACAGCTATTAAGAAGAAAACGCTAGCCGTTATAGGATACGGATCACAAGGACACGCCCATGCGTTGAATTTGAAAGATAGTGGATGTAATGTGATTGTTGGACTTTATAAGGGCAGTAAATCAATTCGAGTTGCAAAAAAACATGGGTTTGAAGTAGTCGAAGTAGCGGAAGCGACCGAACGGGCAGATGTTATCATGATTGGTGTTCCAGACATGAAACAAGCCGAGGTTTTTGAAAAAGAAATCAAACCCAACTTATCGAAGGGTAAAACCTTACTTTTCACTCACGGATTTGCGATTCACTTTGGCTTAATCAAACCACCACGCGGCGTGAGCGTCATCATGGTTGCTCCAAAAGGTCCCGGGCATGTAGTACGGTCTCAGTTCAAAGAAGGTAAAGGCGTACCTGCTCTGATCGCAGTTCTAAAAGGATCTTCTAAAGATGCAAAAAGTATCGCACTTGGTTGGGCAGCGGGTGTTGGAGCTGCTAAGGCAGGAATCTTAGAAACGAGTTTTAAAGAAGAAACTGAGACAGACCTTTTTGGAGAACAGGCTGTTTTGTGCGGCGGGGCATCTGCGTTAGTTGAAGCAGGGTTTGAAACATTGGTTGAAGCTGGTTACGCACCTGAAATGGCTTATTTCGAATGTTTGCATGAACTAAAGTTGATTGTTGATTTGATGGTTGAATCTGGGATCGCTGGAATGCGCTTTTCAATTTCTGAAACTGCTAAATTTGGCGATGTGACTCGAGGCCCTCGTGTCATAAACGGAAATGTTAAGAAGTCTATGAAATCAATCCTTAAAGAAATTCAATCCGGTAAATTTGCCAAGGAATGGATTAAGGAACATGAAAATGGATTACCAAAGTACAACAAGCTTTTAGAGGATGGTGAAAAACATCCTATCGAAGAAACTGGTAAGCGTTTGCGTGAATTAATGTCTTGGATACCTAAAAAGAATATCAAAGGAGCACAGGCTTCTTATTCTTAAACGACTTCTATGAATTTGCATAAGGCATGATTCTTTCCTGCCCGAGCAAATGATGTGGAATCAGTTTCAATGACTGCCTCTGCTGAAAAACTTGTTCTCGCGACAAGAAAAAGTCCCCTAGCGCTTAAACAGGCAAATTGGGTGGCCGAATTAATTGCGTCTGTTATGGGGCAAGATGTTGAGCTTTGTCCGATGTCTACAACAGGGGATCGTCAAGCCGATTGGTCGCTACAAGAAAAAGGGGGTAAGGGTTTATTCACTAAGGAGCTTGAAGTGGCTTTATTGGATGGGCGTGTTGATTTGGCCGTTCATAGTGCCAAGGATCTACCCACCGAGAACCCAGCGGGTTTAGTTTTGTCTGCTTTTCCTATTCGCGAAGATCCTCGTGATATATTAGTTTTAAACGAAAGGGTAGAACACCCAAAAATATTAGCTTCGGGTAGCCCTAGAAGAAGGGCGCAATTAAAAAATCGATTCCCTCAAGTTTCTTGGAAAGAACTCCGTGGGAATGTTGAAACTCGCCTTCGGAAAATTGCGGTTGACCAGGAAGCAGACGGTACGATTCTAGCTGCGGCTGGACTTTCCCGACTCGGGATTAAAAATTACCCAGGTTTGAAATTCGAAAAATTACCAATTCAAGAAATGGTGCCTGCTCCAGGTCAGGCAGCAATCGCAATTCAAGTTCGCGCGGAGGAGTCCGAAAAGTTCTCAGTGCTTGATCACAAGGAAACTAGTCGAGCTGTCCGTTTGGAGCGTTCTATTTTAGACCGATTAGGTGGTGGTTGCCAAGTTGCACTGGGGGTTCATGTTGTGGGTAATAATATGTATTTTTTTCATGAAGATTGTGGAATTCGTATGCTTGAAATATCCGATAACCCAATTGATGTTGTTATGGACAAAGTTTTATCATGGTTAAAGTAAAAGAAAAAAAATTAGGAAAAGTCTTTTTAGTGGGTGCTGGCCCGGGGGATATTGGTTTAATCACTCAAAAGGCGTTAGAGTTAATCAGCACTTGTGATGTTCTGGTCTTCGACCACCTCGCAAATTCTGAACTACGTAAACGGGCGATCGAGAATTGTGAGCAAATTGATGTAGGGAAAAGCCCCGGATCTCATACGATGCCTCAGGATGAAATCGGAAAAATTTTAGTAAAAAAAGCAAATGAAGGAAAAAAAGTAGTTCGTTTAAAAGGAGGCGATCCTTTTGTATTTGGTCGATGTGCGGAAGAAATGATCGTGTTAGACCAGGCAAGTATCCCATACGAAATTGTACCTGGTGTTACTGCAGCTCTTGCATGTGCCGCCTACGCGGGTATTCCTTTGTCGCATCGCGAATATGGTTCTTCCATATCTTTTTTGACAGGGCATGAAGATGTGGAGAAGGAGTCTCTCCGAGTGGATTTTGCAAAATTTGCTGAGGTAGGGGGTACACTTTGTATTTACATGGGAATGGGCACGCTTAAAGAAATCACAATTAAACTACTAGACGGTGGACTTTCTCCTGAAAAGCCTGCTGCCATTGTGAGCCATGGTACTTTGCCAGCACAAAGAAAAGTAATCACTACATTAGGAAACTTGGTGAAAGATGCTCAACGAGCAAAGTTGGAAGCACCCGCAATTATTTTTATTGGAAATTCTGTCGGATTGAGTACAGAAAGAAATTGGTTTGAAGAAAGACCATTATTTAAAAAGCGAATTGTCGTGACTCGCCCAGTTGGACAGGCCAGTCGTTTAAAGGTTTTACTCGAAGAAAAAGGAGCCGAAGTTCTAGAATTGCCATTAATTAAAATATTACCTCAAGAAGACAGAAAATTAATTGCTGAAACTTTCGCAGGGATCGCAACTTATGAATGGGTTGTATTTACAAGTGCAAATGGTGCAAGAGAGTTTTTTAAACTATTTTTTAAAGCGTTTGGTGATATTAGGAGCTTTGGACCGATGCGAGTTGCTTGTGTGGGGGAGGCCACCGCTGAAGTAGTCAGAAAGTTTAATCTTGAGGTCGAGTTAATGCCAAAGCGGGCAACTGCAGAAGATCTTGCCCAAGCATTAGTCGCGACTGATTCATTGGATAGTGCAAATGTATTGGTGATAACAGGAAATCGTAATCGGGAGGTCTTTGTTGGACTGCTCGAGTCGGTAGGGCGTGCAATTGTGGATACATTACCAATTTATCAAACCGACTTTGCGGATGTGCTTGAGGCTAAAGATCGAAGTAATTTTATTGAAAAAGGAGCAGATGCCATTGTGTTTGCGAGTTCTTCTGCCGCACTTTCCTATATTGAACAAGAAGAGGATTTGAAATTATCCGAGGGAGCTAATTCACCAATTTTCTGTAGTTTTGGAACCCAGACCTCAGAGACTCTTCGCGAAAATGAGCTTACAGTTGTGATTGAATCGGAGGATTCGACCTTGGAATCCATGGTGGAATCAATAGTTAATCATTTTAAGGAGTAGGTTTTGAAATGAATTCTGTATCGGTCAAAGTTTGCGGAATTACTCGAACGGTAGATGCAGGATTAGCTCTTGAATTAGGCGCAGAAAAACTTGGTTTTATTATTCATGAAAAATCTCCTCGTAAGATTAGTTTTAGTGAGGTTGATAAAATTAAAGCCGAACTTTCTTTAGATTCTAGTAAAATGGTCGCTGTAGAAGTGACGCCTGACCTCGATCATTTAAAACAAATACAACTTAATGGATTTGGCGTTTTTCAACTTCATTTCCCTTATGATTATTCAAGAGAAATTATAAAGCAATGGAGTGATTTAGTTGGACCAGATAATTTATGGTTAGCTCCACGGTTGCCCACGGGGATTGATTTTCCTGAGGATATTCTTCCTTACGCCAATACTTTTTTAATAGATGCATACTCTAAGGATAAATTTGGAGGGACTGGAGAATTGTCTGACTGGAAAAGCTTTTCGCACTGGAGTCAGATTTATAATTCCAAAAAATGGATACTTGCAGGTGGAATTTCTCCTGGAAATATTCAGGATGCAATGAGTAAAACAAAATCTAGCCATTACGATGTAAATAGCGGGATTGAATTAACTCCAGGGATAAAAGATCCTAATCTAATGAGAATTCTTTTTTCGAAATTATTTACTAATATATAATTAGGCAGTGAACCATTTTCGATCATTATGGTTTCTGTGTTGGCTTGGCATAATAGATCACAATAGTGATAAGTTCACATTCAGAACGAACTATAGTAAAAGCTTACTTAATAAGATCAAATCGATCTAGGTTCATCACTTTATTCCAAGCAGATACAAAGTCGTCAACAAAGGTTTGGGAAGAATCATCACATGCATAGACTTCTGAGATGGCACGAAGTTGTGAGTTTGATCCCAAAAGAAGATCAACAGCTGTACCGGTCCATTTGATTTCGTTTGATGTGAGATTACGACCTTCGTAAAAATGTTCACATTTTGATGATTTTTCCCAATTTAAGTCCATGTCGAGCAAATTAACAAAGAAGTCATTGGTCAACGCTTCAGGGTTTTGAGTAAAGACACCCAAATCTGAATTATCGGCATTTGTCTTTAGCACTCTCAAGCCTCCAATTAAAACTGTCATTTCGGGGGCAGTCAGGGTAAGCATTTGAGCTCGATCTACGAGAAGTTCTTCTGCTGACCTTGCCTGTTTAGCTTTGAGGAAATTACGAAATCCATCCACTTTAGGTTCTAATACGGCAAAAGATTCAATATCGGTTTGTTCTGCTGCTGCATCAGTACGACCCGGTGTAAAGGGAACTTTAATTTCTTTACCAGCTTTTGCCGCTGCGTCTTCAATTGCAGTACAACCAGCTAGTACAATAATATCTGCAATTGAAATTTTGATACCGCCCGTTTGGCTTTGGTTAAATTTCGACTGTATCTCCTCAAGTTTTTGAAGAACTTGAGAAAGTTCAGCAGGCTGATTTACTTCCCAGTTTTTTTGTGGAGATAAACGGATACGAGCACCATTCGCTCCACCACGTTTATCGGTACCACGAAATGTCGATGCAGAAGCCCAAGCAGTTGAAACAAGTTGTGAAATGGAAAGGTCTGATTCGCGGATAGATTTCTGCAATTCTGCAATTTCCTGATTGCCAACAAGTGAATGAGCCACATCTGGAAGTGGGTCTTGCCAAATAAGTGTTTCTTTTGGAACTAATGATCCGATGTACCTAGTTTTAGGGCCCATGTCTCGATGGGTAAGTTTATACCAAGCTTTTGCAAATGCATCTGCAAACTGATCAGGATTCTCATGAAAACGCTTTGAAATCGGCAGGTAGGCTGGATCTTCTTTCAAAGCAAGATCAGTGGTGAACATCATTGGTGCATGTCCCTTGGAAGGGTCGTGTGCGTCAGGTACAGTGTTTAAAGCGGATTCTTCTCGAGGTGTCCATTGGTGTGCCCCAGCTGGACTTTTCGTTAGGACCCAATCATAGCCAAACAAGTTATCGAAGTAATTATTATCCCACTTGGCGGGTTCGGTTGTCCATGCACCTTCTAGGCCACTTGTAATGGTATCTCCAGCATTGCCTGAACCAAAACTATTTTTCCAGCCAAGACCTTGTTCCTCAGTGCTCGCTCCTTCAGGTTCAGGGCCAACATATTTATCCGGATCAGCCGCACCATGGGCTTTGCCGAATGTGTGTCCACCCGCAATTAAGGCAACGGTTTCTTCGTCATTCATCGCCATTCTTCTAAAAGTTTCACGAATATCTCTGGCAGATGCAATCGGATCAGGATTAGCATTTGGACCTTGTGGGTTGACATAGATAAGTCCCATTTGAACTGCTCCAAGAGGGACATCTAATTCTCTGTCCCCCGTGTACCTTTCATCGCCGAGCCATTCAGTTTCCGGACCCCAATAAATATCCTCTTCTGGTTCCCAAACATCTTCGCGACCTCCAGCAAATCCAAAAGTATTTAATCCCATTGATTCAATAGCACAATTTCCAGTGAAGATCATTAAATCAGCCCAAGAAAGTTTTCGGCCATATTTTTGCTTGATTGGCCATAAAAGTCTTCGGGCTTTATCTAAATTTCCATTATCGGGCCAACTATTAAGAGGGGCAAAACGTAAGGTTCCAGATGCTCCGCCTCCTCGACCATCGTGTATACGATAAGTACCGGCACTATGCCAAGCCATTCTAATGAAAAATGGGCCGTAATGCCCATAATCGGCTGGCCACCAATCTTGGGATTTCGTCATCAACTCCTCGATATCAATTTTTAAGGTGTTTAAGTCGATTGTCTTAAATTCTTCAGCGTAGTTAAAATCCTCATTCATAGGATCTGAAAGAGAAGAATTTTGATGGAGAATTTTTAAATTTAATTGATTGGGCCACCAATGCTGATTTGCGGTCGTTCCAACTGCTGTGTGTGCATGTGCTCCACCCAAAACTGGGCATTTAGATATGTTTTCTGACATTACGAAAATAATTTAGAATTGTAGGGAAGTTAAAATTAGACTTATTCTTTAATCGGTATAAAACCGGATGTTTTTAATGCAAATCTAAAAAATAAATTTTCTTGGCTTTTTATAGACAACCTTGCATCTAAAAAACTTTAATTATTTAAATTGCTTAGCCAACTTAGCCAATTGTTTGGGGTCCATATCACTCATATCTGGCATTCCTCCACCTCCACCCAAAGCATTCATCATCTGTTTCATTTTTCCACCCTTCATTTTTTTCATCATTTTTTGCATTTGAGAAAATTGTTTGATGAGTTGGTTGACATCTCGGATTTGTACACCTGATCCATCAGCAATCCGTTTGCGTCGAGAACCTCCTATTATTCGGGGAACTCTCCTCTCTTCTTTGGTCATCGATAAAATAATTGCTTCGTGCCTTGCTAAGGATTTTTCTTCTTTATCCCCAACTTGTATATTACTCATCCCGGGAATCATCTTTGCAATTGAACCCATCGATCCCATTTTTTTCATCTGCCTCATTTGAGAAAGAAAATCCTCAAAATCGAATTCGGCCTTGAGCATCTTTTCTGCCATGCGCATGGATTCTTCTTCATCCAGGTGCTCCTGAGCTTTCTCAACGAGAGATACCACATCTCCCATTCCTAAAATACGGGAAGCTAATCGATCGGGATGAAAAACTTCAAATTCATCAATTTTTTCGCCAACCCCCATGAATTTTATCGGGGCACCAGTCACTTTTTTCATGGAAAGCGCTGCACCCCCTCGGGCATCTCCATCCATCTTGGTCAGGATTATCCCGGTTAGATTTAGGCGTTCGTGAAAAGTTTTGGCCACATTGACTGCTTCTTGCCCCAAAGCCGCATCGGCAACTAAGAGGATTTCATGAGGGCTGATTTGCTTCTTTAAATCTTCAAGCTCTTGTACAAGGTCATCGTCGATTTGTAATCTACCTGCGGTATCAAAAATGACTAAATCCGATCCATTTTTCTTCGATTCTTCCCATCCATTACGTGCAATCGATGGAACATCTTTGTTGGTACGATCAAGATAACAGGGAAAATTTTCATTCTTTGCCAGAATTTCTAATTGATCAATTGCTGCGGGGCGATAGATGTCACAAGCCACAAGCATCGGCTTACGGCCATCTTTGGCCAACCTTCTCGCCAATTTGGCTGAGGTAGTTGTTTTTCCAGCTCCATGTAAACCGACCATCATAACGCGAAGTGGCTTATCCTCTTTTAATTGAGTGGATCCTTCGCCAAGCAATTTAACGAGCTCATCATTAATAATCTTAACCACCTGTTGCCCAGGAGAAACGGACTTAAGAACTTCCTGTCCGAGGCAAGCTTGCTTCACTTCGTCAACAAATTCTCTTGCAGTCCGAAAGTGTACATCGGCAGAAAGGAGAGCTTTTCTAACTTCCCCCAATGCTTCGCTTATATTATCTTCAGTTAGTTTTCCAACACCCCTTAAATTCCTGAGAGTATGGCTTAGTTTTTCTGTTAATGATTCAAACATGGTTAGTGTCCATAATGCCTGTAGAATAACTTTTGGGGAAGTAAAATTTATGAATTTTCTTTCCTCATTGCCTTTTTTTTAGATTTTGGCATATTTATAATTTTTTTTATATAATACGATGAAAATTCTCGTTGCAGATCGAATATCCCCTCTAGGAGTTGAGTTTTTGCAAAAGCAAGATGGTTTTGAAGTTGTTGAAGCTTACGGATCATCCCCTGAAGAATTGCTAGAAATATCTAAAGATGTTTCTGCAATTATTGTTCGAAGCGACACTCAGGTAACTCAGGAAGTGATTGCGGGTGCATCCAATTTAAAAGCGGTAGGTCGTGCCGGGGTAGGAGTTGATAATATCGATATCGATGCGGCTACAGAGGCAGGAGTTATAGTAATGAATACTCCTGGTGGAAATACCATTGCAACGGCTGAATTAACTTTCACTCATATGCTTTGTGGTACTCGACCAATCGTTCGTGGAGTGACCAGTATGAAAGAAGGGCTATGGGAAAGAAAGCAGTTAAAAGGGGCTGAATTAAGATTCAAAACATTGGCGGTTCTTGGCCTTGGGCGAATTGGAATTGAAGTGGCAAAAAGAGCAAAAGCGTTTGAAATGGAGGTTATTGCTTATGATCCTTATTTGACTGATGAACGTGCGAAAGAACTTGAAGTTGAAAAGGTCGAATTAGACGATGCTTTTATAAGGGCTGATTACATAACGGTTCACATGCCTCTCACTAAAGACACCAAAGACATGGTGGATGAAGCCGCTTTCGCTAAAATGAAGGATGGAGTTCGAGTATTTAATTGTGCCCGTGGGGGGATTATTAAAGAAAGTGCTCTTGTGGAGGCCCTGAAAAGTGGAAAAGTTGCCGTTGCTGGACTAGATGTATACGAACAGGAACCCCTTCCCGAGAATCATGAGTTTCGAGGGATTGAAAATTTAAACTTAACTCCGCACCTTGGGGCATCTACAGCAGAAGCTCAAGAGAGTGTAGGGGTAGAAATTGCAGAGGCGATCGCCGAGGTTTTACAAGGTGGGCGCATTCGAAATGCCATCAATATGCCATCGATTGATCCGAAGGACTTAATCACCCTTCGCCCTTACCTAGATCTTTGTCATCGATTAGGTAGTTTTGCTCGTCAATCTGCCCAAGAAAATGTTTCTTCAATTCATATATCTTACTGGGGGGGGCTTGTTGATTTTGACGCCGTTCCACTCACTCGTGCGGTTCAAAAGGGATGGCTTACTGGGATTGCTGGAGATGAGGGAATCAACGATGTTAATGCACCTCATAAAATTAAAGCACTTGGAATTAAATTAGATGTTACAAAATCCTCCTCCGCTGTAGATTATAATGAACTTGTTGAGGTAAAAACCGTGGCAAGCGATGGAAGCGAAAGATCGGTTAAAGGTACTTTGCTCGGAAAAGCAAATGATCCACGAATTGTAGAAGTTGATGGACAGGCGATTGAGGTTCGTCCGGTTGATCTTTTATTAGTGGTTCGAAATGTGGATAAACCTGGAATTGTTGGAAAACTTGGAACGATTTTGGGGGATCATGGGGTGAATATTGCCAATATGTCTCTCAGTCGAGCAGATTGTGGTGAACTTGCATTAACCATCTGTGAACTTGATGAAGAGCCTGTTGGGGATGTTCTTAGTATGCTTGAAGCTGATTCTGATATTAGGGAAGCAAGAATTTCTCGACAAAGTTAGTTTGTCACTTTTTATCCTTTTGTACCATTAAATATGCTTTCTGTTGAAACGGTTGGAGTCGCCTTAGCCGGATATATTTTAGGTTCTATTCCTTTCGGCGTTTTGGTTGCAAAGCGAGCTGGTGTAGATATTTTTTCTGTGGGAAGCGGGAATCCAGGAGCCACTAATGTATTAAGAAGTGTGAGTAAACCGGCAGGGTATCTCGTTTTTTTTATGGATTTCCTCAAAGGGCTTATTGCCACCACCTGGTTTCTTTTTCCTTGGGTTTCTTTTTCGGGAGATTTAACTCTTGGATTATGGGGATTACCCGGTGCTGTCCTTGGGCATACATACCCAATATTTACTCGTTTTCGTGGAGGAAAAGGGGTTGCCACTACAATGGGTGGTTTGCTTGGGGTTATGCCGGGTTGTTTAATTCTAGGGTTAGTCTCTTGGCTCCTTATCTTTTTCTCTACCCGTTATGTGGCACTTGCTTCGATTGGATTTGGCTTAAGCTTACCTGTCTGTGCTATTGTAAACGCATGGTTTAATGAGGATTCCTCTAGTGTAGCGGGGAAGATGGTTTTAGCTTTTGTGATAATGTCTTGGATTGTCTGGCGGCATCGCTCAAATATTACACGTCTCCGAGCTGGAACTGAAAATCGTTTTCAGAAAAAAAGCAAAAATTAAAACTAGCCCAACTCAGTTTGTTATGAATGAAAAAAAAGTGTTACGCGTCGGTATTCTTGGATATGGGACCGTTGGACAGGGGACCTGGAAGCACTTACAGGAAAACGAAAAGGCGTGGGAGAAAATTCTTGGAGTTCGGCTTATCCCTACCCGTGCATCGGTTCGTTCATTATCCAAAAAAAGATCGTTAGAAATTGATCGCACTTTTTTAACCACAGACTCCCTTTCGATCGTGGAAGACCCAAATATTGATATTGTTTGTGAGTTAATCGGGGGCATTGATGAAGCAAAAGAGTTAACACTTAGAGCTTTTAAAATGGGAAAACCTGTAATTACGGCAAATAAAGCATTAATTTGTGAGCACGGGGCTGAATTATTTCGAGCAGCGGAAGAAGCAGGTGTCCGTTATGCATTTGAAGCGAGCGTAGCAGGTGGGATTCCTATAATAAAAGTTCTTCGTGAAAGTTTGGTGGCTAATGAATTTCCTTTGATTTACGGCATAATGAACGGCACTTCAAATTACATTCTTACTCGAATGGAAAATGAAGGGGCATCCTTTGATGAAGTCCTTGGAGATGCTCGTGAACTAGGTTATGTCGAAGCCGATGAAGCTTTGGACTTGGATGGAATTGATGCCGCTCATAAAGCGGTTATTCTTGGTTATCTTGCCCATGGGATTTGGATCGAGTTAAAAGATGCCACAGTCGAAGGAATTCGTAGAATTTCAAATGAAGATTTAGCTGCGGCCCGCGAACTAGATTGTAAAATTAAATTAATTGGTGTGATTCGCCGGAGCTTTGAAAAAAACTATGTTTCTGTAGGAGTTTATCCTGCCTTGGTGCCAATTAATGAAATTATTGCACAAACAGATGGAGTTTTTAATGGAATTAGCCTTACTGGTACAGTGGTCGGAACCGTCGTTTTGACTGGAAGGGGAGCGGGACAAGACCCCACTGCTGGTTCGGTAATAAGTGATATTGTCGATGTGGTTAAGGGTATGCAGGGAAGTGCTTTACCCCCCAAGCTTTTACATGTGACTCCGGATGAATGTATACCCGCACCCTCTCAGGAAATTTCAGGATGTTTTTATTTAAGGCTTTCGGTGGATGACCGTCCAGGTCAACTTGCCAAAGTGGCTGAAAAGTTATCCGCACACGGAGTTAGCTTAGCCACTGTTTCTCAAACTCCAGATAATCAATCTCAATCTGCATCTATTATTTTAACAACTCATCAAACAAATGAGCATTCGATTGGCTTAGCCATTGACTCGTTAGAAAAATTAGATGGCGTAAAAGAAAAACCAGTTTTATTCCGTATGTTTGACCCGAATGGTTTTGAACAAAAATGAGTATAGTAGTACAAAAATTTGGAGGTACATCAGTTGCTGATGTCGATCGCATCAAGCAAGTTGCAAAACGAGTCAAGCGTAGCTGGGTTGAAGGAAATCAAGTGGTGGTAGTTGTTTCAGCCAGAGCCGGGGTTACTAATCAGTTGATTGAGCGGGCAAGTGCGATTTTAAAAAATCCGACCGAGCGGGAAATGGACGTTTTAATGACCTGCGGGGAACAGGAAACTATCGCTTTGTTGTCACTTGCACTTCATGCATTGAAAGTTCCGGCTGTTTCTCGTACCGGATGGCAAGCTGAAATTTTAACCGAGGGTATTCATACCAAGGCTCGTATTCGAGAGGTGAAATGTGGAGATATTCGTAAGCAATTAAGAGCAGGGAATGTAGTTGTAGTCGCAGGTTTCCAGGGAGTGAGTGATCAAGGAGATGTGACTACTTTTGGGCGTGGCGGGTCTGATTTAAGTGCAATTGCGCTAGCAGGTGCGCTACGGGCAAAAAGCTGCCAAATTTTTACCGATGTAGAGGGCGTGTACACTGCTGACCCCCGAATTGTCCCTAAAGCTTGTAAAATTCCAGCAATCAATTACGAAGAGATGCTTGAACTATCAAGTAGTGGCTCTAAAGTAATGCAGACACGAGCTGTTGAATTTGCACAAAAACATAATATACCATTTGAAGTCCGCTCAACCTTTTCCAACAAAACTGGAACGACCGTGAAAAAAAAAGTAAAATCTCTCGAGGATACGCTAGTTAGTGGTGTAGCCATTGATAAAAATCAAGTACGTTTAAGCATTACCGATTTACCTGACCGACCCGGTGCGGCCGCGGCTATTTTTAAGGTCATGGCCGAATCTAGTGTGGTTGTGGATATGATCGTTCAGAATGTCGCTCGTAATGGTAAAGCAAATGTTACATTTACGGTTCCTTCAGAAGATGCCTTTCGTGCTGAAAAAGCCTTAAAAGCTCATTTCCAAGATCAAGAAGCCGGTAAGCTCGGTAAAAGCACGAATATTGCGAAGGTCTCTGTGGTTGGAGTCGGAATGCGTTCTCATTCTGGGGTGGCATCTAAGTTCTTTGAAGCCTTGGCCAATGCGGGGATTAACATGCTTATGATCAGTACTTCTGAAATTAAAATTTCTGTCGCGGTGAATCCTGAAAATGGTGATGATGCTACAAGGGTGGCTCATCAAGCATTTGAGTTAGGTAAGTAAAGGAATTTTTTATGAGATTCGTAAGCACCCGTGGACAGGTGGATTCTGTCTCTTTTTCTGAAGCAGTGACTCATGGCCTTGCCCCAGATGGTGGACTGTATTTACCACAAGAATTTCCTGATATTAGTCCTCATCTTTCAGATTGGGAAGGAATGACTTATTCTGAACTCTGCTTTTCTTTCTTTCGTTTGTTTGCCACCGATTTCGAAGAGAATAATCTGCGAAAAATTGTGGAAGATTCCTACTCTCGATTTTCTCACCAGAATATTGCTCCCATTGTTTCATTAAATGAAAATCTTAAAGTTTTAGAACTTTTTCATGGTCCAACCTTAGCATTTAAGGATTTTGCTCTTCAACTACTCGGGAACATATATGAGGAACAAATTAAAAAGAATGGTAAAAACCTAACCATTCTTGGTGCGACTTCAGGAGATACCGGAGCTGCCGCTATTTCGGGACTTTTAGGAAAAAAAGGAGTGAAGGTCTTTATCTTGTTTCCTGAAGGGAAAGTGTCTCCTCAACAGGAGAAGCAAATGACTTGTACAGAAGCGAGCAATGTTTATCCAATCGCAATTGAAGGAACTTTTGATGACGCTCAACGAACAGTGAAGGAAATTTTTTCCGATCTCGAATTTAGAGATAGAGTAGGGCTTTCCGCAATTAATTCTATTAATCTCGCCCGAATTCTCGCCCAATCGGTTTACTATCTTTTTGCATGGTTACAATTGGAGAAGAAAGACCGGATGGAAACCACCTTTGTGGTTCCCACGGGAAATTTTGGAAATGTATTTGCAGGTTGGTTGCTTACCAAAATGGGATTACCTGTAAAAAACTTTCGAGTGGCGACCAACCAAAACGATGTCTTGCATCGTCTCTTCCAATCTGGTGAATATTCGTTGGAAAATGTTTCACCAAGCCTTGCTCCATCGATGGATATTCAAGTGGCGTCGAATTTTGAAAGACTTCTCTATTTTATTTTGGATGGAGATTCAGAAAAACTTTGTGAGGTCATGGCAATCTTTAGCGAGACAGGGAAATATTCTTTTGAT
>CAWUUU010000073.1:0-6380 GCA_963924995.1 uncultured Opitutales bacterium | reverse complement strand
ATTTTCGCCTGCCCGTCTTTGATGATGGCTTTGAAGGTTGGAAACTCTTCATCCCCTTTGCCTTTACACTCGATTTTTACGGGTGAAAGATACTGATCCTTCAGGCAGACCTGGGTCATGTTCAAACTAATCGGCTTGCCTTCGATGCGAAGAAGAAACTCATCCGTCAAGATGACCCGATCCTTGGCTAGCTTATTTCGCAGGGTGACGGATCCCAATTCGATCTTTTCCTCATTCTTGATAAGGGTGAACTTATATCTTTGGGTTCCCCAGTTGACTTTTTCCACATTGAAATCCGGTAGAGGTTTCGCCTCGGCGAAAATTGAGTTACCCATGAGAGAAACAAGGAAAATGAGGAGGATTCGAGAGGTTTTGTTTTTCATTCGTTTAGAGGTTTTGTTTCTTCAATAATTCGACCATCGCTTCGCCCATCGCTAACCCGACATCCATGTAAGTCTGAGCATTACCATTATAGTGACTATTAGAAGCACCACCCTGACTAATTGGGTAAGTGTAAACGGTCGAAACATTTCCCTTAAATTCAGGATATTTGTGTGTCGCTCCATCGACAGCAAGCTGGGCATCCAAGATCAATTTATCATTACTCAGGTCCGCGTCCTTTGATGTTTGGCCAAGGGTTGCCACCACGAATTTAGCTTTTGGGGCATTAAATTCCTTACGAAAGGTCTTAATGAGTTGAACAAGGTTCTTCTCATATTGTACGGCATGGGCATCATTGTACCTATCCTTGTCGCCCTGCCACCATGCAAAGCCCTCGATTTCATATCCCCTACCCTTCCAATGGGGAAATTCTTTATCAAAGTTGTTAAGGACATCGTGAGCGGCTGCGATGCAATCATCATATTGCTTACCTGCATACCAGTTGATCGGCACCGGCTTGCTTCCCTTATCCCATGAAAGAGGAGATTCCTTGTATCCTGCATAGATTTTCCCCTTATACTCGAACCGTTTGCTACCCGGCGTAAGAAAGTCCCAGGAAAGTGAACGGTTCCCTTGTGAGGTCTTGAGAATAAGAACCGGTTCATCGATGTGGATGCCGATGGTATGACCGAAGCCAAGCTCAGGACCTATTCGCCCTCCACTAACTCCCAGCGGTCGGTTACCCACCGCGGTTACTACACCCCGATACCAGACATCATCGCGCGCTTTCCACTGCCTGTTCTGGTCAATTAGCCAAGGGTACATTCCCTTGAACTTTACCATGGTCGAGAGAGCTCCGGGAACATCCAGCCGAACAATCCAGCCCAAGCCATTAGCTTGTTTAGTGAAGTAAGTGATTTTGAAAGGTACTTTCTTTCCGCCCTCCAGTTTGATCTCAGTGCGAACGGCATTCTGTGCGATCTCCTGGCGGTGAACGACCTTGCCGTTTACCTCCATGACATTGTTGGTCGAGCCCCCGTAACCTGGTTTGAATTCGTAAATGCCCGTCTCCTTGACTCGGACGAATCCACGAGTCACCTGGGCTCCACCCCCCGGGTAGGGCGTGGGGCGTACACCGCCAAATGACTCGAGCTTCAAGGTCTTAGTCGGTTCGATGGAGTCGTAGTCTAATTCAGAATCGTAGTCTCCTTTGTACACGGACACCACTGGATCGATAAACTGGGTACCCCAGCGACTACTTCCTCCGTCGACTTTTCCTGCCCCCACCATGTTGGACTGACCGGAAAGAATGAAGACCTTAATTGGTTTTGCAACTACACTACACTGGAAAACCAAAAATAAGCATAAATGAAAAAAGGTAATCCTTTTAGTAATATTTTTTTCTATCATAATTCTTAAATTATAAATCTTTCAATGGCACCAGACTGATGCAAACGCTTACGCTGCATGGTCAGATCCAGATCCCCATAGTGGTCGATTGGATTACCATACGCATTCAATAAGGTAGTGTACCAATTGCTCAGAGTCTTGTGACCTTCAGTCCCATGAAAAGGCAGTCGAATATAACGACCGGCAATATCGAGCTGAGAGTTTTTTCCAGACATCACGACCATGGGTGCCTCTGTATCTGGTCCATGATGGCCTGCACCCGTCTCTGGCATGTAAATGACCGTCGTATTATCAAACATTGAGCCACTACCCTCGGAGACTGATTTGAGTCTGTTCACCAGAGTAGAAACCTGATTCATATGGTGAGCCTTGATCGCATTCCTCATTTCCGCAGCATCTGAAATTTGGCCACCATGCCCAATCTGATGAATACTAGTTTTCTGCTTATTCTCGGGCAGGGAAGTGATATCGGTTCCCAAGTCGTCAATAGTGTAGGTAACGACATTGGTTAATCCAGAGGCGAGCGCTCCCACGATGATGTCGGTAAACGCAGCCTGCTTTTGCGGAAGGGTTGCATCCTGACCTCCGTCCGCATGAATGGAATCAATTTCGGGCAGGTATTCTTTGATTTTATTGCCCAGAGACTCGACCTTTGATTTGCGGTCGCGAATCGACTGAAGCGAATCAACCTGATTGCTAATCTTAAGACGTTCATCTCCACCTAGCCCCTTTAATTGACGATTCTCTTTTTCATACAAATAGTCGAGAAGAGCTTTATCAGAATCGGCTTCGTCCGTATTGCTGACCGACTTAAACAATTCCTGAAAGGCAGTCATGGGGTCGGCATAACAGTAGTTACGCTGTTTAGCCGCAGGAGCGGAATAGCCTGACACAATCCCGGTCCTGTGATCGCGCCCGTGAGGCACCGCAAGTGACATTTCAATATGACCAAATGGAGAGGGGAAAAGCTTGGCCAGTTCGAAATCGACCGTCGCTCTCTTAATGTTGCTGAGGATGTCGCGTCCGGCTTTATAGGCACCCATGCAGCCAGAGTACGAGTAGTGCCCTCCTCCGCTCACGGTCATGGAAATACCATGGAGGATTGACATATTCTCCTTATGCTCATCCAAGCCTTTCAGCCAATCAGGGAGTTCATGCTTGGTTAAATCCACCTCAAAAGATTCCTTCTCCTTATGTTTCTTCAGTTCCTGGGAAGAAAACGAAGGAAGACCGAATTGTTGAGGCAGGTTTCCGTTGGACTTACGGATAAAGACGAATCGGTGTGGTCGATCACTCATGGCCTTCTTTGGTGCACCCATGAGATGATTGAAAGAAGGCATAAGTGCAAGACTGGCAGTTCCCAATGCTGTTCTCTTTAAAAGCTCTCTTCTATTGATCAACATAATTTATTTTTTGGTATTGGGTTTACGGAAGATAAAGGAATCTGAAGTCAGAAGTGAAACGATAACTTCATCAAAACTGCCGTTGTTTTTGAGATATGCTTGGTCAGCTTCCATGAGCGTCTTTGAATCAGAAAGCGTTTCATTGCGTCCAAGAAAGTAGCGAAAGGCGTGACGAATAATCGACTGACGCACCTTGTCGGATTTCGCCAAACGATCAATCAGGTCGAAAGCATCTTGAACATCGCCATCCAATATCGCATTGCCTGTTCCTGAAAGCACGCCCGTTGGATCGACTGGTAAAGTCTTATAAACCGGAAGAGAGGCTCCAAATTCATTCGTCTCCCCTCTCTTTGCCTCTTTAATCAGGTTTTCTGGATGCTCCAGGTTTTCCTGAGTTCGGAATCTTCCAAAATCATCGTACATTTCAAATGGAAAGCCAAGCGGGTCCATTTTCTGGTGGCAGCGCCAACAATATTCTTCACCCGTACGATTTTCCATTCTCTGGCGAAGTGTCATATTATGGTCAGGAGGGATAACCGCATCCACGGTTATCGGGACATCAGGAATCGTTCCGGCCAATAGCTTTTCTCGGATCCATTTACCACGGTGGATCGGGTCTGTCTCAAGATTCTGTGAGTGAGCGATCAGCCACGCGGGGTGAGTCAGTAATCCTTTACGATTTGAGATAGCAGCGGGTTGCGAAGTCGGATAGTCCCAAGTTTTCCAGTCAATGTTCCAGTATGAGGTGACCTGCTCTCCTCGCATCTGCTGACCAGTACGACCCACCACATTTCCGCCATGCCAAAAGCCCATTGACACTTTCATATAGGGCATGCCGTTGGTTTGACCTTTCTCAAAATGATGTTCCAATGCCGTCATCATTCTCTTAAGTGTATTGAGGAGCGACTTATTATCCCCCCCTCTAACTTTACTGAATTCCCATATCGTCAGCATAAATGCCTTATGGGGAGAGATGTCATCTGGCTCCCAGGTCTTCCAATCGAATTTCTTAAAATATTTGTAGACCTTCTTCAGTTGACCTGATCCGGCCCCCATTACCTTGTTATCGCCCGAGTGATATAGGTAGAATTTCTCGCTCGTGAGTAGCTCTTCAAAAACATTCTCGTCTTTTTCAAGAATGTGTTCAACCCACATGTCCGCCTCATCGATTAATCGGCTGACGGCTTGATCGTGACGCCCCGCACCGAAACGAGAGTCGTCTTTGAAGACATTCTGTGCCTTCGGGTAACCAAAAAATTCACGAAAGAAACGTAACTTACGGATCGGCTGATTCGTGGCACTTGAATTGAGATTAGTCGCCTGGACATTTTCATCAATGATATACCACTGTTCTCGGTTTTTCAGGATCCGCCGAATTTCTCGCTCATAGTCTTTGCGTGAACTCAATAGGCCCTCTCCCACTGCCTTAATCATTGCTTCACCCGGACTGGCATCGGTCAATGCATAGGACAATGCGTAGCTCGCATTACGTGACGACATCATACGCCTACCATGTTCGTCTGACTCGCCTTGCCCAAACTCGTCGCGATAGGCAAACTCAGTGCTCAGGACAAGAGACTCGATGAGTTTCCCTATGGCCTTCTGCCGGTCTAGCTTTTCCAGATACAACTTGAACTGCCCAATATTTTCAGCCAGCTCTAAATCAGTAGGTTTGCGTTCGAAAATCTCGACATACATCTCATCGATGAATTGAGACATTAATCCTTGATCTGTGCCACCCGCAGATTCTCGTTCAGCTTTCAAAGACTCATTCCACTCGGTTAAGCACTTATCGATAATTTCATTGTGTGTATCACCCGGCTTACGGTGTGCTTTAATTGTGTCAGTGATAACCGACATTTCAGTAACATTGAGTGGCTTGTATTTCGGTATAATAAAGCTACCATTCTTGATGTGAAGGTAGAGCCGGTTCATATCCCAAGTGTCATAAAATAGTTTCATGGTCATGATACGGTTCTGTATACGATAATCGGTTACCCCCTCTCTGAACCAATCTCTTTCACATAGGAGAATGATTTTTTCAAATTCCGCACGATCAGCTTCCGTGTAAGGAACCCAGACTGGATTACCTTTTAAATCCGAAAGAGATTCGGCAGGGATTTCGTTGACCTTAAATTCTGCTTTTTTATAAGTCGTAATTCCCTGGAGAATGGCATCGATATCTTCCCGATTAAAACGCCCCAAGAAGTCAAGGTTTTGATGTCTCTTTTGAATTCCATTGGTGGAATGCTCTGGAGGACCGGGGAATGGTATATCCTGAGCTTTAAATTGTGGCAGGAGTTTATCATGCTCTTTTCCGTAGATATCAGTAAGCAAACGTTCCATAAAAGAATATGTTCTGAGGAACCGTTCTCGAGAACGCACGATCTCACGATGATCCAGTTGGGTCTGCATTAGTAAATACATAGCCGGGTATTGTGCCTTCATTGTATCCTCGGAAGACATGTACCCTGCGACGCGCTTTGCATTACCAAGCATAGTTAGTAAGTGACCTGTAGTTAAAGACTCATGGGAACTATATCGTACGCCTACTTTCTGGGGCAGGAGATACGGGTTGGTTATTGTTCTACGGAACTTGTTTCCCCGCTCCGTTTTAGGGCTCCAGTGTACACCGCTATCACCTTGAACCGGTTGGGTATTGCCGTAGACAGTCCGCGTCGGATTATAATTAAGTAAGCGATTGATCTTCTCGTTAAAAATGAACTCGCTGATCAACCATCTCCGATCGAAGGTGTAACTTGGAATACCCGCATACTTCCCAGAAAATAAATCCTGGTGAGAAATAACATTTCCGTATTCGAATCTTTGTAGTTTCTCCGCCAGTGCGTTTGCGGCCTTACCATTCAGTTGCTGACCCAACCACTGCAATAGAATTTTTCGTTCCGTTTGATTTGGCTGCTTAGCCTCTTCCGGAGGCATTTCATTGAATTGCACCACCTCTGACATTTTCGCAAACAACTCTTGTAAATCGACCGGGTCATTTGTCTCGAGCGTATCAAGTCTAAGTTTTCCTTTCTGTTTCTTTGGTCCGTGACAGGAGAAGCAATGTGATTCCATAACCTGCATTGCACTCTCTTCGAGGATAACCGGATCAATAACAGAGGGGCTAGCCCCCTTAGCTGAAGACAGGAAGTTGAATAAAACAGCAAGAAATAAGCCGACTCC
>CAWUUU010000072.1:0-3455 GCA_963924995.1 uncultured Opitutales bacterium | reverse complement strand
TTTCCTTTTTCCGTTGATGCAATGTCTCTCTTCTCTTCGGGGTCTTCGGCAATATCATAAACTCGAAGTAAGGGCACATTTGGATAGACGAGCAATTTAATATTATTTTTGGTAATTGAGCGTTGAACATTCAAATAGGCTCCGTAAATCTCTTTATAGGGCGACTTTTTAGTCTTTCCTTGAGCAAGGGGGAGGATGTTGTTAAATTCCACATGTTTAGGCTTTTCAATTCCTGCAAGTGATAAGCTACTCGCCATTACATCCTGCAAGTAAATGGGTGCGGAGATTTTTTTCCCTTTGGGGATTTCCGGTCCTTTTACGATAAAAGGTACACGGGTGCTATGTTCGTATAGGTTTTGTTTTCCAAAGAGTCCATGGTGCCCCACAGCGAGTCCATGATCAGCAGTGAAGAAAATATAAGTATTCTCTTCCATCCCCGATTTTTTTAACCCGTCTAAGATTCTACCAATTTGTTCATCCATGTGGGTAATAATCGCATAGTATTCTTGGCGATTTACTTTAACCGAATGCTCAGTTCTGGGCATTGGACCAAGCCTTTCATCTCTAAGACTATGGCTGCATCCAATTTTATCCTTATGGGGATACATGGGTAAGAAGTTGGAGGGTATTTTAATTCGATCAAGTGGGTATTTGTCTACGAATTCTTTGGGTGCTTGTCTCGGGTCATGGGGAGCATTAAAGGCCACATAAGCAAAGTATGGTTTTTCATTTTGATGTTTTTTTGCTTGCTCGAAAAAGTCGAGTGCATCGTCGGCGACTACTTCACTCCAATGTTTCCCACCTTTCCAAAAACCTTCGAATTTTGGATCGGATGGACTCCATGGGTCAGGAACGCCTGGAAGAGGGCGATTATAACCTGCTGGAGTTTGATTGGGCATTCCTCCCCGAACATTACTTGTCACATCAAAGCAATTTTCTGCTTTTGCACGAACATGCCATTTGCCAGTGAAATATGTCTGATAACCAGCTGATTTCATATTTTCAGACCAAAATCGACCAGATGCTCTTTCATCCTCAGCTTTCTTGGATGCCTGTTCGGCACGCCAGATCGATCGTCCAGTGTTAAGCATATGTCGACTCGCCACACAAACTGCTCCGCTCCACGAACCCATATTATAGGCTCGGGTGAAACTTGTTCCCTCTTTCATAAGACGGTCAAGGTGTGGAGTTTCGATGTCGGTGAGTCCCAATCCCGCTATTGTTTCATAGCACTGATCGTCCGCGAAAATAAATAAGATATTAGGCTTCTTTGACGCAAAAGCTGGAAAAAGAGTAAAGATTACCCAAATAAATAAACAAGATTTTAAAAAAAGCATAAGTTTACAATTATAAATAAGAAAAATTTAGCAATATTTAACTATTCTTTCCGCGAATATCAAAAAGAAGGCGGAATGAATAATCTTTGTATAGTCAGTAGGAAGAGTGGGTAGCTCAAAACAAAAAAGCTCGTCAATTGACGAGCTCTTTTTTTAGGGGTATCGGTAAATTTATTTTCTACAATCATGCATGACACGGAGCCATATTTCGCGCAGGTCATGTAATCTCATATTTGATTCTTTTTGATATTTCTGAAAAACCTTTTCAGTTTGATGAGTAAAAAGTCGGTTTAAGCGAAGAGATTCGTTGAGTGCGGCATGTGCTTTTTTGAAATGGCACACTGCGAGTAGATAATCACCTAAATCCAAGCAGTTAGATGCAAGAATGGCATGTCTTTCTCCCTCAGCAAGACTCGAACAATAACTCCAAGTTAAATGAGGAGCGGATTGTTCTCGATTATTTCTCATGTAATGCTCCCATGAATTCCTGAGATACGCGTAAAGTCCAGTAGCAGAAATATAAATTGGATGCCTATGGATGGTGTAAGGATCCATCTTTCTAAGTTCCTCCATCTCGACAGGGCGCATTTGCTTCATTGTTTCCTCGTCAAGTTCTTCATCTAAGGACGACCAATCATCTCGTTGCCATCCCATAATGGCAGCTGTTTCATCAATACGTTCGGGCTCGTCAGATACATTATTGTACGCTGTTATAAATTTTGAAATTTCTTTATCAGCATTTCGCAAAAATTTTTGCCAATCAGCTTCATTCCAAGCAACTTCGCCATTATCTTCCCATTCTCCGTCATGGTTGTTTTCAAAATCGTATTGGCTCATAATTTTTTTGCGTTTGGATTTGAAATAGTAACTCTTAAATTTAGTTTCGACCACTCTGATACTAAGGTCAAATAGTTTTTTAAAAACTTTTATTTATTGGGAAAGTTTTTATAGTAATCTAATCATTCGTAAGCAAATAACTTATTCTGGAAATGTGCAAGGTGTAGGGTTTCGATGGAAAGTATTACAAATTTCAAAACTTTATTCTATTACTGGGTATGTCCAAAATTTAGCAAATGGTAAGGTCGAGTTATTAACGGAGGGACAAGAAAATCAAGTTGAAGAAATGATTAAAGAAGTGGCAAGTGAATTAAAGAATTATTGGATAACACAGGAGCATGAAAATAAACCTGGTGAATCTCACTTTGAAAATTTTTCAATTAGAGAATACTAGGGGAGGCAACGCTTTAGGCTAATTAATGCCATCGCAGTACCGTATTGTTGATGGTAGTTATAAAAGGGGAAATCCCACCATGAACCATCTTTCTCTTGTAATGGGATTAAAATTTCAGCGAGTTTTTCTTTATAACTTGGCTGGTCGGTTATTGGCAGTTTTTCAATACAAAGTGAGGCATATAAGTGCCCATAGTAGAAAAAATACCCAGCAATTGCGAACCAGGATTCATGAGGAATTGGTCTTTTTCTTGCCATGTCCAACCAACCATTTCTCTCAATTAGGCGATCTAAGCAAAGTTTATGTATCTTATCGGTAACGGTTTGATCACCCCAAACTTGTAGAGCAAGATTGCATGCGTGCGAGCGACCCAGGCTACCCGCGGGTCGATTGATGCCGCGTCTCGGTCTGTACTTTAAGTATTCTCCATATAAATAACTATGATCGGGTAGGCGTTGTCTACGAATGGCATCCAATGCCTTGCTCGCCATTTTACTTGGGATGGTGAAACCAATATCCAAAGCTTGTTTCAAGGCGACCAAGCAAGTGGCATTAACAAATGAAATTGACGATCCTGAGGGTTGTTTGGTTTGTGCATTAAAATCGTAATACCCCCAACCGCCGTCTATGGATTCATATTTCTCCAGCATCGAGATTTGCTGAACAATAATTTCTTTAATCTTTTGCTCTCCATCCTTGCCAAAAGAGGAATTAAGAAGGTTTACCAATGCTTGGATTCCATAGGCATGTGACCAGACATTATAAATCGCCATCGGAGTGGCCCTGCGTAAATCAGGAAGATTTTCTATCAGATACTCTTTAGCGTTTAAGATAGTTTCTTTGTAGAGAGGGTTGTTTTCTTGATTATCAAGTAAGGCCGAGAGCGA
>CAWUUU010000071.1:0-12615 GCA_963924995.1 uncultured Opitutales bacterium | reverse complement strand
GCATTTCGATCGGGTTTTTCGTGTAAGCGACTTAATGGAACAATCGGGTGAAGTTGATCAATCGCCCAAACATCTGGTAAGCTCTGAAAAAGTGAAAAGTTACAGTGGTAAATATCGGCCATCCCATTAATTTTAGCGAGAAGTTCTTCATTTACCACCTCTTCCTCGCTCGATATCTTTCGAATTTTTCCTAAAATAAATTGAAAGGATTTT
The DNA here is from genome assembly GCA_963924995.1 of uncultured Opitutales bacterium. GTDB lineage: Bacteria > Verrucomicrobiota > Verrucomicrobiia > Opitutales > Seribacteraceae > Seribacter. The sequence goes on along the minus strand of CAWUUU010000071.1, from coordinate 12,402 downwards.
TCTCCACGGGCAAGTTCAGGTAGAGAAATTCGTCCACGTCTAAAAAAAGATCTTAATTCTCCACGATAGTAAGTGGCATCGTTTAAAACTTCCAATAAATTCTCTCCACATAAATCCTCTGAAATGCCGATCAGAGATTCCAAAGCAGGATGATCTCCCTCCTCCCCGGTTATTTCTTCAACCGAGTCAAATTCCGTACTTTCAAGAACGCTAAAAAGGAGAATGGACGATTGAGCCACGCACGCACGGCCACTCTCAGTTACAATACAGGGATGTTTTTGCTGAGCTTCCTCCATTTCAAACTTAACGGTTTCAACAACATTGACACAATACTCAGCTAAGGAATAATTCATTGAGTTCATACTCGAAGTTTTCTCACCAGTATAATCGACTCCAAGGCCTCCCCCTAAATCAAGAAATTCCAAGTTAGCACCCATTCTCTGAATTTCTATAAAAAGTCGACTGGCTTCCTGTACAAATTGACGAATCTCAATCACATTTGGCACTTGGCTCCCCAAATGAGAGTGCTGTAAAATTAAACAATCAAGCATCTGCTCGGATTTCAATCGTTCGATGATACCTACCACTTGATCAACAGTTAACCCGAATGAAGACCTGTCTCCACTCGTGGCTGCCCATTTTCCACTCACCGAGTTGGTTAATTTCACGCGCACGCCCAATTCGGGCGAAATCCCCAACTCTTTTGAAACTCGGATAATTAAGTCTAATTCACGGACTGATTCCAAAACTAGAATCGACCGAAGTCCAAGCTTGGTTGATAAAAGGCTTAAGCGAACAAATTCAGAATCCTTAAATCCGTTGCAGATAATTAATGATTTCGGGCTAAGGTTTTGCGATAAGGCAAGTAAAAGTTCGGCCTTTGAACCGACTTCCAATCCAAAATCATATTCGCTTCCGTATTTGACGACTCTTTCAACAACATGTGCTTGTTGATTAACTTTAATTGGAAAAACTCCTAAATACCGCCCTTGGTATTCATTTTCCTTAATCGCATTTTGAAAGGATTCATTAATTGAACGAATTTTATACTCCAGGAAATTGGAAACTCGCAACAGGACCGGAGTATTAATGCCCCGCCTTTGCAGGCTATGTATAATTGCGGGTAAATCAACTCCCTCAGAATTTTCATCCAACGGATCATGCAAGCAGATATTTCCATTGGGGAGAATTCCAATTAAATTTTCTCCCCAACGAGAGATTCCGTAAAGATCGTTTTGCATAGGATGGGGAAATTTTTGACAGGGAAAACCCAGTGGATAATAAGCAAAAGGGAAAATGGTCGGGATGGAGAGATTCGAACTCTCGGCCTCCTGCTCCCAAAGCAGGCGCGCTAACCAGACTACGCTACATCCCGATAAAAATAATTCATAAATGATTCTTTACAAATAAGCAAAGAAATTTACCACTGTTTCAAATATTCGTTTAGAAAAGAAATTTTCTTTCGGTTTGCAAATAACGCATCAAGATATCATGATGCGTTGATACGTAATGAAGAACTTCTCACTAAATAGACCCACAGAACAAGACCTAAAAAATCTTTTAAAAGAAAGAATTGTCATCATGGACGGGGCCATGGGGACAATGATACAACAGGAGAAGCTAGAAGAAGAGGATTTCCGCGGGGAGCATTTTCGTAAACATTCGAAAGAACTTAAAGGTAATAACGACCTACTCTGCCTAACTCGTCCGGATATCATTCGTAAGATACATCAATCATATTTTGATGCAGGCAGCGACATCGTAGAAACTAATACTTTCAGCGCCACGACTATTTCCATGGCCGATTACAACCTGGAGGAAATTGTCCCTGAACTTAATATCAGTGCAGCCCGACTCGCCAGGGAAGCAGCTGATCAGGCAATGGCTAAGGATCCGAGCAGACCGCGCTTTGTCGCAGGTGCAATCGGTCCGACGAATCGAACAGCCTCCCTTTCTCCTGATGTCAATGATCCCGCCTTGCGCAATGTTACTTTTGACCAGCTTGTTTCCACTTATTATCAACAAATCGAATCCTTAGTCATCGGGGGCGTTGATCTGCTTTTACCGGAGACCACTTTTGACACGCTCAATTTAAAAGCCGCCATTTTTGCAATTGAAAACTATTTTGATGATACGGGTAAAAGGCTCCCCGTTATTCTTTCAATCACTATCACAGATGCATCCGGCCGAACTCTTTCTGGCCAAACCACTGAAGCATGCTGGAATTCAATCTCCCATGCAAAACCTCTTTGTGTAGGGTTAAATTGTGCACTCGGAGCGGATGCGATGCGGCCCTATCTCCAGGAATTATCTAAGCATGCGGATTGCCTGATCCATTGTTACCCCAACGCAGGTCTACCAAACCCACTCTCAGCAACGGGATACGATGAGAAGCCAGAAGATACTGCTCAGTCGTTATCAGTTTTTGCTGAAGAAGGCTTGCTTAACATAGCCGGAGGTTGTTGCGGAACAACTCCTGATCACATCCATGCGATCTCCGAGAAACTGGGTAATTATGCCACGCGGGTTGTACCAGAAATCGAGCCTGCTCTTCGTCTCAGTGGATTAGAACCCTTTACCATGGGGGATCAACAGACTTCTTTCTTAATGGTTGGGGAACGGACAAATGTGACCGGTTCACCAAGATTTAAAAAACTGATTGAAGCAGAAGATTATGAAAGTGCTCTGCGTGTGGCCAAGCAACAGGTTGAAAATGGAGCAAATGTAATCGATGTGAATTTTGATGCGGCGATGCTTGATGGCGAGGCATGTATGAGTCGATTTTTGAACTTAGTTGTCTCCGAGCCTGATATTTCAAAAGTTCCGATCATGATCGATAGTTCGAAATGGTCAGTAATTGAAGCTGGCTTGAAAGTCATTCAGGGAAAATGCATCATTAATTCAATTAGCTTAAAAGAAGGAGAGGCAACCTTTAAGCAACATGCTGGACTCGCTCTGCGTTATGGTGCAGCGGTTGTGGTTATGGCTTTTGATGAAAAAGGACAAGCCGCCACTTTAGCTGATAAAGTAAGAATTTGTGAACGAGCGTATAAAATACTGGTAGAAGAAGTTAAATTTCCGCCAGCAGACATTATTTTTGATCCCAATGTCTTAACTCTCGCCACAGGTATGTCAGAGCATGACTCCTACGGAATCGATTTCATTGAGGCGGTCCAAGAGATTAAAAAAAGATGCCCCTATGCCCGCACCAGCGGTGGCGTGAGTAATGTTTCTTTTTCTTTTCGTGGAAATAATTTAGTTCGTGAAGCAATGCATGCTGCCTTTCTTTATCATGCCTGTAAAGCGGGTCTTGATATGGGTATTGTCAATGCGGGCATGCTTGCGGTTTATGATGATATTGATCCCGAACTCCGCCAACGTGTTGAAGATGTTGTACTAGCTAAAGATAGTGAAGCTGGAGATCGGCTTTTAGAATATGCGGAGCAGATCAAGGACCAGAGTTCCAAGAGGAAATCAGAGGGTCCTGATCTTTCATGGAGAGAAAAGCCCGTTCAAGAACGACTCACTTATTCATTAGTGAAGGGAATTGGAGACTATGCCGAAACAGATGCTGAAGAAGCCCGTCAAATACTCGGGCGTCCATTAGAGGTAATTGAAGGCCCTTTGATGGATGGCATGAAAGTGGTCGGTAATTTGTTTGGGCAGGGTAAAATGTTCCTTCCACAAGTGGTGAAAAGTGCCCGGGTAATGAAAAAAGCCGTCGCATATTTAGAACCTTTTATGGAAGCCGAAAAAGACGGTAAGAACTCCAATAAGCGAGGAACCATGGTCATCGCTACAGTGAAAGGAGATGTTCATGATATCGGCAAAAATATTGTCGGTGTAGTTCTCGCTTGTAATAATTGGGAGGTCATCGACTTAGGGGTTATGGTTTCCTGCGATAAAATTTTGGAAGCGGTTCGTAAACACAATGCCGATGTTCTTGGGCTCAGTGGTCTGATTACACCATCCCTTGATGAAATGATTCATAATGCCAAAGAGATGACTAAATTAGGGATGACCATTCCACTTCTCATTGGCGGAGCCACCACAAGTCGTGCCCATACTGCGATTAAAATAGCCCCTTTTTACAACGAAGCAGTGGTGCAGGTTGCAGATGCCTCCCTCGTAGTTAATGTGTGTAATGACCTAACGATTGAAAGTAAGAAAAAAGAATTTATAGAAAATTTAAAGACCGACCAGGAATCTCTTCGGGTCAAACACGCGGCAAGGGCAAAACAAAAACTTCTTCCCCTCCAATCTGCTCGAAAAAAATCTCTTGTATTTGATTGGGAAAATAAAGAAATTTTTGAACCGCGACCATCTTCGCTTGGTATCCAAAAAATTAGTGCCCCCCTGCAAGAAGTTCTAGAATTCTTTGACTGGTCACCCTTTTTCTGGTCATGGGAATTAAAAGGTCAATATCCAACCATCTTCGATCGTTCTGATTCTGGCACTGAAGCCAAGGATCTCTTTGATAATGCTCAAACTCTACTCAAACGAATCATCAAGGAAGATCTGTTCACCTGCGAAGCGGTGGTTGGAATTTGGCCCGCAAATGCAAGCACGGATGATGTAATTATTTACGAAAATCTAGAAAAGCAAAATGAACTCGCACGCTTCCATTTTGTGAGACGCCAACAAACCCTGCTCGACCAGCCTCAATATTGCTTATCGGATTATGTGGCCCCAGTAGAATCAAATCGGACTGATTACCTTGGCGCCTTCGCGGTGTGTGCCGGCGCTGGAGTGGATGCACTCGCAGAAGAATTTGAGAAAGATAATGATGATTATAACGCCATCATGACTAAGGCACTCGGAGATCGCTTTGCCGAGGCAATGGCGGAATACACTCATAAGAAAGTTCGTGAATGGTGGGGCTATGGAGAAAGTGAAAATTTAAGTAATAGCGATCTGATCAAAGAAAAATACCAGGGTATCCGGCCCGCAAGTGGATACCCTTGCCAGCCAGATCATACTGAAAAAGATATCATCTGGGAGCTCCTTGATGTAAAAAAGCAAATTGGGCTAGAGTTGACCGAGTCTCGAGCGATGAACCCAGGTTCATCAGTCTCGGGTCTTTATTTCTCCAATCCTGATTCAAAATACTTTAATGTTGGAAAAATCGGAAAAGATCAGGTGGAAGATTACGCAAAAAGAAAGAAATGGCCCATCGAGGAAGCCATGAAATGGCTAAGACCCAATCTTGGGTTTGATGAGTAAAAGCTTTCCTTTGGCGTTGCAGGATTTTGCCTGTACAATTAGAAGTTAACTTCAATATGAAGGAAATGAATCCATTGGAAGAAATTCGGCACTCCACCGCCCATGTTCTCGCTGCTGCAGTCTTGCGGCTCTATCCCGACACCCAGTTGGATATTGGTCCACCTACTGATAATGGATTCTACTACGACTTTGACTCAGAGATCGCATTTACTCCCGAAGTGCTGGAAGAGATTGAAGCGGAGATGAAAAAGATCATTAAGGAAAACCAACGATTTGAACGAGTCGAAGTCTCGCGCGAGGAAGCCAAAAAGATAATTTCGGACATGGGTCAAGTGACTTACAAACTCGGCCGTTTAGACGACATTCCTGAGGGGGAAGCGATTTCCTTTTATCACAATGGGGAATTTAAGGACTTATGTGCGGGGTCTCATGTTTCCTATACAAAAAAAATTAAGGCTTTTAAACTTCTACAGGTCGCTGGTTCTTATCATCGGGGCAACTCGGATAATAAACAACTTCAGCGAATTTATGGAACGGCTTTTCCATCCAAGGACGAACTTGCCGAGTATCTTGAAAGAATAGAAGAAGCAAAAAAAAGGGATCATCGTACTATTGGTCGGGACATGGGACTTTTTCATATCGATGATATGGTCGGACAGGGTTTGGTTCTTTGGAAACCAAAAGGAGCGATCATTCGTCAGGAATTGGAAAAATTCATCTCGGCGGAGTTAAATAAGCAGGGATATTCCCAAGTCTACACTCCGCATATTGGAAAACTTGATCTTTACCGGACATCGGGTCATTTCCCTTATTATCAAGATTCTCAATACCCACCCATTATTCACCGCGAGTCACTGAACAAACTGGCCGAGGAAGGATGCACTTGTTCAGAACTTTCAAATAAATTGGATAAAGGAGAAATTGAGGGCTACCTCCTCAAACCAATGAATTGCCCGATGCATATTCGTATTTTCCGCTCGGAGCAAAGATCTTACCGTGACCTTCCCGTCCGGTTGGCAGAATTTGGTACGGTCTACAGATGGGAACAATCGGGTGAACTCAATGGAATGACCCGAGTGAGAGGATTCACACAGGACGACGCCCATCTCTTCATTCGAGAGGATCAATTACAGGATGAAATTCAGGGATGCCTGGGACTCGTCAAATTAGTATTTTCGATTTTGGGGATGCATGATTATCGAGTCCGAGTAAGTTTACGGGATCCAGAATCTGATAAATATGTGGGTTCGCCTGAAGCGTGGGACAAAGCCGAATCCGCTCTTCGAGAAGCGGTTAAAAACTTGGGCGTCGATTATGAGGAAGAAATTGGGGAAGCGGCATTTTACGGGCCAAAAATAGACTTTATAGTTAAAGATGTAATTGGGAGAGAATGGCAATTAGGTACCGTACAGGTAGATTATAATCTACCCGAAAGGTTTGATCTCAACTATGTGGGTTCTGACAACCAAGATCATCGCCCGGTCATGATCCATCGTGCCCCTTTTGGATCGATGGAAAGATTTTGTGGTGTTCTGATTGAACATTTTGCAGGCAATTTCCCCACCTGGTTAGCACCCGAACAAGTTCGAATCCTTCCGATGAATGACGATCTAACTGAAAAGGCAGAAGAATGTGTTCGTTTGCTCAAAGACAAGGGCATTCGAGTAGGCATTGATACTCTATCAGGTAAACTGGGGGCTAAAATAAGGAAAGCAGAAACAGATAAAATTCCACATATGCTCATATTGGGTAAAAGAGAGGCCGAAGAAGGAAAAGTCTCTGTTCGTTCGCGGGCGAATCCAGATTTGGATGGGTCGTGCACCTTGGCAGAATTTACTGAAAAAATTATCGCTGAAATTGAAACCAAATCTCTGCCCAGACCCCGTGAAACTTTGGCAAAAGATTCCTAATCCCCATCCACTTTTCAAAATTTCGGTTCATTCGCTTTGCCTATGAAGCAAAATACAGATAGATCGAAAAAAATGGGGCAAAACTTAAGTATAGGTATCTTTTGGCAAATCCTTGCTTATCCATTCGTTTTACTCATTCGATGTTATCGATTATTTTCTCCTCTTAAACAACTCCTTCTTGGCCCTTATGCGGCTTGTCGGTTTTCCCCGACCTGTTCCGAATATGCATTGGAATGCTTTTCTATCTTCTCTCTCCCTAAAGCCATGTTAAAAACTTTTCTCCGCATTGCACGTTGTAATCCAATGCATCCTGGTGGTTATGATCCCGTTCTTAAATCGGCAAAACCATGTTGCGAGCATGAATAGTTCACTACATAACCCGGCCCCGGTACAATGTGATGAAAAGACTGACCTTCTTCCTTTTCTCAATCATTGTGTAAAAGAAGCTAAAAGAACAAACACCACCGTTTATTCATCGATTACATTTGAGACTAGTTACTGCGACCCACTTGCGATTCTTGAACAAATTCATCGAGTTGATCAGTCAATCTGCTATCTCGAGAAACCCAACGACGAATTTTCGGTTGCTTGTGGGGACCCAGTGACCAAAGTCTCCTTTAATGGGACAGATCGTTTTCAAGAAGCTAAAACTTGGTCTAAGCAATTTTTAAAACGAATTTATTTGGCGGGAGATAATCAAGTGGAGGGAACGGGTCCCACTTTTTTCCTCAATGCAACTTTTGAAAATAATTCTTCGGAACCCAATTTACCCGCTCTGCAGATTTTCTTACCCCATTGGCAAGTTCTGAGAAAAGGTGGTTCTCATTTTATTGTAATCAATAGCCAAATTACCCCTTCATCGGATCCAAATCTTTTAATCGAGGAAGTCACTCAATCCCTCCAAAAATTTAACAAACTTCACGATCGTGGCCCGATCAAACAGACATTTAAAAAAGTTAAATTAGGCTCTCCAATAGAAAACTCTGATTACGAGGATTCAGTTCGCCAAGCACTTCAGGCAATCCAGAAGGGAGAGATATCCAAAATCGTCCTGGCGCGTAAACTTACCTACCAAACCGAAGAGGAACTCCCATTTTTTTCAATCGCACATGACCTGAGAAATAAATTCCCAGATTGTTATACATTCTGTATGTCCACCCCAGATCATGGAATGTTTATCGGAGCCACCCCGGAGATCCTGTCTCGAATTTCGGGTACATCTCTTGAAACCGAGGCAGTCGCTGGAACCGCACCCAGAGGGCCATCAGCGGGAAAGGATGCTCATCTCGGAAAAACTTTACTCGGACGGGAGAAGGAAGTAAGGGAACATCGCCTTGTTATTGATTCAATTTTACGGAGACTTAAATCAACTGGAATCTCGCAATGTAAAGAAGGGCGCCCCCGGTTACTACGCTTGGCCAACCTACAGCATGTACGTACTCCCCTTCGGGCCACATTACCCGATAATGTACACCCCTTTGATGCCCTTTCCGCTCTTCATCCCACTCCTGCAATGGGTGGTTCCCCAAGAGAAAAGGCCTTACCCATGGTGAGTGAGCTCGAAGGTTCTCCCCGTGGTTGGTACTCAGGTATAGCCGGTTGGTTTGATTCGAGGGGTCGCGGTGAGTTCATTGTACCAATTCGGTGTGGTAAAATCACCCCTCATTCATTGACGCTCTATGCGGGTGCAGGAATTGTGGAAGGATCTGTTCCTTCCAATGAAAAAGCGGAGACTGATTGGAAATTGGAAGCGATGCTTGAAGTTATTACGGGAAGAACTACTCTTTCCAATGAATGAATCCTAATCTCGAATCAACTGCTCAAGCTAATTTCGCATGGGGTCAAGTCGTGGCCCAGACTCTTTATGAGCTTGGAGTTGTAACTGTTTTTTTCTCTCCAGGTTCCCGATCAACTCCTCTAATCTTAGGGTTCGAAAGACATCCGTCGATTACCTGCATTCCTGTTCTTGATGAAAGAACAGCGGCTTTTCTCGCCCTTGGTTTAAGTAAACGGACAAGGCAGCCTGCAGTTCTGCTCTGCACCTCTGGTTCAGCAGTAACCCATTGGTTCCCTGCTATCACCGAAGCTTCACATTCTGGCATTCCCCTACTTCTTATTTCCGCCGATCGACCAGATGAACTTCAGGATTGTGCCTCCGGTCAAACGATTAACCAACAAGAATTATTCGGTTCTTTCGTGCGAAAGTTTTATCAACTCCCTCACCCCAGCCTCGAAAGTACCTCTTTCCAGTTCTTACAAAACACCCTAGTTCAAGCACACTCTCAAAGTATTCATGTCAATCCTGGTCCAGTTCATCTCAATTTCCCTTTTCGTGAACCGTTCCTGCCCAAGGATAAACCGATCACTCTCAACCTCCTTCCAGTTGAACCACTGGCTAAACCTATAACCAATCTGCAGAAACAAACGTCCCTCATAAACAATCAAATCAAAGGATTCTGTCGGCCCCTTATTATCGCCGGAGAATTCGCACCGGCTTCAATGGTTATTGATTGGCTAGGGAAATGCCCCACGCCTGTAATTTGTGACTCACTCTCCCCTCTTCGAGAAAACTTTCTTTCTACTCGAATTCTTCGTTATGAAAACCTTCTAAGAGATTCCCTTTTTGCCAAGCAAGCACAGCCAGACCTTGTTATCGTCCTCGGTCCCTTGCCCACATCCAAAACTTTACGAAACTGGGTCGATCAATCCGGAGCAACGCGAATAGTCATCGAACCAAAGGGGACGCCGGTCGATCCACTCGTGAGTCAGAGTCATTCTTTTAAAATTGACTATTCTACACTCCCCCAGATTCAACTACCCGACAGCGAGGACGACTGGTTCAATCTTTGGCAAGTTGCAGAGCGAAGAGTTGAGGAAAAATTAACTCTTGAATTTGCGGAGAAACTCCCCTCGTTCGAAGGTAAACTCACGCGTTTGCTCTCCCAATACCTTCCACCATTGTCTTTCCTTCATGTGGCCAATAGCATGCCTATCCGCGACCTTGAATGGTTTTGGCTTAAAAGTGAAAAGGGACGAAAACTGTTCGGCAATCGGGGTGTAAATGGAATTGATGGCACCTTGGGAACCTCTCTAGGACTTGCCCATAAATCGGGTGAACCCACATTTTTGCTCACCGGTGAACTTGCCTTTCTACATGATTCCAACGCGTTACTGTTTAATCAACAACTTTTAGGAAACCTGAATGTTTTTCTGGTTAATAACGAGGGCGGAGGAATTTTCGAACACCTGCCAATCGCTCAGCAACCAGAATTTGAAAAATGCTTCGCCACACCTCAACACTGTAACTTCTCTCTACTTTGCCAAGCCCATGGAGTAGAATTGATCCAACCCAGCACCTGGGATGAAATTATCAATCTGATTGAAAATCCAATTAGTTTAGGTATCCGGGTTGTGGAAATAAAAACCGACCGGAAGAAAGACCGAGAAACTCGAAAACGACTCCTCTCCCTAAATCCATCTTGATGGCAAGATTTTGTTAAATGCCTGAACTTGCTGAAGTCGCTTATGCCTGTAATCTATGGAAGAAGGGTTTAGGTAAGGAGATTAAAGAGGTATTTACCCATCCAACCTCTCGAGTATATCGAGATTTGGGTCGTTCCCAGTTTATAAAAAAACTCACTGGCACAACTCTCACCACTTCCGTTACCCATGGCAAACAGATGCTTTTTTCATTTTCGGGAAATGGTTGGCTTGGGATTCACTTAGGAATGACCGGGAATCTTTTCCTCGAATCCAATAAGTATAAGGTACAAAAGCATGATGCACTTATTCTAAAGCAGAGAGAGCAGACCCTTGTCTTTCGAGACCCTCGTCAATTCGGTCGACTCCGTCTACACATTGGCACAACACCCCCAGACTGGTGGAGTAATCTTCCCACTGGTATGCTCTCGAACGAATTTAAAAGAGATATCCTTCAACGAGCACTTACCAAGCATCGCCGTCGCCCGCTAAAAGCTCTGCTTCTTGATCAACGATACTTCCCCGGCATGGGAAATTGGATGGCAGACGAAGTTCTATGGAGAGCTAAGATTCACCCCGCAGCCCTAGGTGCTCAAGTGAGTAAAGGACAGGAAGGAATACTTTATAAACAAATTATTCTCGTTGCGAACGGAGCGATGAAATCAGTCGGTCAACATGGAGGCGATCCTCCACTTGATTGGCTTTTTCATACAAGGTGGAAAGATGGACTTCTTTGTCCAAAAACAAAAGTTCCTTTAATTCGTGAACAAATTGGAGGAAGAACAACCTGTTGGTCCCCTGCACTTCAGAAAAAAATTTAAAGTCTAGTACGACAATCCTCTGCCTTCAAAAGATCGTATTCAATTTGACTCTTCAACTTATCGACCGAATCAAATTTTTGCTCGGGTCGTAAAAAAGACTCCAAGGTCATTGATAATTGCTGACCTGCTGATCCAAACTCCTCGTCGATCGGATCAAGTACATGCACCTCAAGAAGTGGTTGCGTCGCTCCTTCCTCGACCGTGGGCCTTAATCCGTAATTAGCGACTGCATATTTCGTTTCCTCACTCGATCCATTCTTCACCCTACCTAAATAAACTCCATAGGCTGGGCGAGCTTCTGGGCACCAAGGGATATTAATCGTAGGAAAGCCAAATTCTTTCCCCATGCCCTTTCCTTTAAGAACTTCTCCAGAGATCGTATATTTCCATCCGAGCATATCATTCACATCACTTACTTTTCCCGCCATTAATGCTTCCCGAATACGTGAACTACTCACTGGCAAACTGGAAAATAATTCAGACTTGATCACATCAACAGATAATCCAACTTCTTCACCATATTCCTTAAGAGCAGTATCATTTCCCGTTCGCCCCTTACCAAAACGAAAATTCTGCCCCACACATAAACCAGTAAGGCTAGGAACTCGGGCGATGAGAAAGGAGGCAAAATGCCCTGCCTGCACATCTGCAAATTCCCGATCAAATGTTCGCAGGACTACTCCCTCCATCCCTATTTCCAACAAACGCTTTGCCTTCTCATCTTTATTCATGAGTAGGCTGGGTTTCTCTTCCGGGCGGAGATAAGAAGCGGGATGCTCGGGAAAGGTAAAGGCAACTGCAATGCCACCATTCTCACGGGCACTCTGTTGTGCCTGGTGAAGAACAGCCTCATGGCCACGATGCACGCCATCGAACATACCGAGTGCCAGGTAGACGGGTTGGTCAGTACTCCGACCCAAATCTTCTATTGAGGTAAAAACCTCCATCAAATTAGAGAACGTGGCTGG
>CAWUUU010000070.1:0-6435 GCA_963924995.1 uncultured Opitutales bacterium | reverse complement strand
AACGGCAAAAAAATGGTTTGAAAAAGCGGCGATCAAAGAAGACCCAGAGTCACTCAGGTACCTTGGAATCCTCTTTTTTTTAGGACAGGGAGTCTCTCAAGATTATCCTACTGCTGATAAGTGGTTAACTAAAGCAGCCCAATTTGGGGATCTCGAAGCCTCTAGATACTTACGAATTGTTAAACAATTTTACTAGTCAAATGAGGTACCAGCAACGAGCACCAATCCAAATCATTTAGACCTATCTTTTTCAACCAGTCAGTATTTTCTAACTAATTAACTGGGGCTAGCATGTACTGATAAAGGGAATAACTATTCAGCCCATGTCGCGTCTCTTAAATCAAGGACTATTCCATTAGTTCCAGGCTTTAAATCGACTGACTTAGACCATACAACACCAACTTGACCAAGTGGAGAAGATCCAACAATAAAATAATCTCCCGCTTCGATATTATCTAAGTTAGCTTCACCCATTGAATTTGTTTTAATTCGAGCAAGGCTGTTTGTTGCTAATGCATTTCTAACCGCTGAGGCGATTCCAGGGTAACGATACCCACGTTGTACTGATCGTGCCCATAATTCAGCCCCTGAATCAATCCCTTGACCAGGCGGGATACGAACTCTCGATGATTTCAAAATACTTTCAAGATCGTTTTTCATTAAGAAAAACTCTGTAAACCCTGCGGGTCTGTTTTTATTATTGAGAAACTGGACTTGGGCTCGTAATTGAATACTTGCATCTCCTCCGGGTATATTTTGGATACTAGGGGAATCTAGAGAGGAACTGGGGCGGATTGGACTCATCGAGTTAGAAGGACGATAAGAAGTTAAGGGCAAGGGTCGTGGCGAATAAGTTTGTGGTAAAATACGAGAGGATGGAACGGTCCGAATTGAAGGTGAAGGAGTTGAATTAGTAAAATCACTGGTTCTCCTTGAAGATCTAGGTATAGAGACCTGCATCGTGGAAGATCCACTTCCTCCGTTCTTCAACACTTTAATCGCCTCTCTTGCCGCTATTAAAGCATTTTCTAAAGAAGCGATGCGATTTTGAGCATCAGTTAATTCACCATTAAGTAAATTCGCTTTCATGTTCGCGGATTGGCCTCTCTCAACAACTTCTTGTTTAATATCTCGAGCGTCAGATAATTGACGTCTCAAATCCTCAACACGAGCCCTTTCTTGATCAAGTTGAATTTGAGCGGTAAGATTTTTTTGATTTAAATCACGAATCTTTCTATCTAATTGATCCCTTTGTGGAATTGTATTGTTAGAAAGAATCTGTCCTTGTAATCTTTTGTTTTGTTCGCGTAACCGTAAAATCTCCGCTCCATCTGCCGCGTTAGGTATGTTGGTAACGACAACTGAGGGTGAACTATAAGTGGGTAAAGAAGACGGCATGCCACGGGCTTGTGATTGAGATTGCCGTAAACTCTGTTCAAGTAAACTTACTTTTTGATTGAGTGATGCCACATCTGCCATTGCTCGCTGAGCTTCCATTCTTGCACGAGATTCTCCATCTTGGGCACTTTGTTCTGATCCTTCCAAACGAACAATTTGTGCTCTAAGTGCTGCGTTGTCTGGTTTAATACCTGGAACTGTCATTTGAGCCCGAGCTAGTTCCTCTCGCAAACCTGAAACTCGATTGTCTCTCTCACCAATCTGGATTCGAAGATTGGCATTCTCCTTCGATAAATCATTCACACGGGTCTGGAAGTTTGATTTTATTTCCCGTTCCTGATTTGAATTAGACGAAGAGATGGATCCTTGTAATCTTCGATTTTCTTCTTCTAAAATTGCAACCTGCTCTTTTATCCTACCAAATTCTTCGAATACAGTCTTGAATTCATCATTTAATCGTAAACTATCATTTTGACTTGCCTCTAATTCGATTTGCAATTCTTGGACCCGTGGTTCTTCTATACCGCGTGCAGACATTAAATCTTGCTGAAGAAGAAGGAGTTCTTTTTGCAATTCAATAAAACGAGGATCACTTGCTAAATTAGGGGTGGGTATAGCATCATTAGGCTGCTCTGTTTCGAGGAGCAATGTTTCCATTTCTTTTCTCAATTGCTCAGAATTGCGGAGTGCTGAAGTCAAATTACCAATTCTTTGTAATGCTTGACCTTCAGCTTGCTTCGCATTTTCAATGAACTGAGTAAATTCCGGGCCAGGCGTAGAAGAGCCTGATTCAGATTCCATCAATGTTAATCGTGCCTGTGTTTCCTCTAATTCAGTCTGCATTTCGATGCTTTCTGCAACCGCATCTTGTAGTTGTTGTTGAAGTGCAAACAATTGATCATCCTGGGGAGCTGTTGGAGCAATATCCGATTTGGCGAGCGATAATTCAGATTTTAAATCTTTAATCTCTGCAAGTAAGGAATCTTTCTCCGCATCAGGAAATACTGGAGTAGCAGGATCATTTTTAATATCAACATTTTCTTGATTCATATTATTTAACTTCTGTTCTGCACTTTCTAACTTGCCTGCCAAAAGCTCCATCTCTTCACGAAGAAGAGATGCAATTTCTAGTTCTGCTTCCTTGTCGGTCATCTCAACGATAGCTTTACTCAGTTCCTCTTCCAACTCTCTTAATCTTTTGTCTTTCACCTCCAACATAGAGTTGAGATCAGTTACAATAACCGAATCATCCACCGAGGGATTCTCATCTGTTAAGGGATTGGGAGCGTTTTCTATTTTATCGATACTCTGCACTGCAACAGCCAATTGTGCCTCTATTTTGCTTCTCTCTTCTGCCTCTGATTTCGTTTTGGCAATTAATCCGCCAATCGTGTTTTGAGCTTCTAGTAATTCATTTTCCAAACGAATGAAGTCCTCGATATTATTACCTTCAGCCAATTGAGTTGAGTTGATTTCCGAATCCGATTTACCCACGATGCTATCTAGTTTTTCGATCGCTTCATTTAATTCAGTTTGTAGATTTAATCTCTTCGCATCTTGCGAATCTAGAGAGGTTTGGAGGGACGCAATTGTTTTTTCAGCACTCGATAAATCTGCTTCTAGCTTTTCAAATGATTGGCGATCTATGGAATTGGAAGAAACTGATTTCGGCCTCTGTTCAATTTCCTCCAACCGACTCTGTGCATTGACCAATTGATCTTCAAGCTCGGAGACAATCGCAATTTGCTCTTCGTCAAATGAATCTTTCTTAGATTCAATTTCGAGCATGGATTTAGTCTGTAAAATCTCCTTTTCAAGATCAGCCATTTTACTATATCGACTACCCTCTTTAACTTCGAGCTCATCGAGTTTTTGCAATGCAGTTGCTAATTCATTTTCTAGAATTTCAATAGTTTTACTCCGCCCAATTGATTTTGTTGCTAACTGTTGTTGTAAATTTTGATTGTTGAGTTTTTCTTCGGCTAATTCCTCCTCTAGATCAATCAATGAAAGCACTTCATTATCCTCAACCATTGCGGATCGTTTCTCTAATTCAGTAATTTGTTCACGCGATACCTCTAATTCCTCCATTAAGGCTGCATTGGACTTCTGAAATTGTACCCCTGCTCCAAGCCCCTGATTGCGCAAGACAGCAATCTCAGCCTCTAAATCATCTGCCTGTTTTCTAATGACTCTTTTTTCATCGTCAGATCTTTGAAGTTCTAATAATTGTGATTCCATTGAATTCGCTAATTCTGTTCGAAGATTATCGACTTCTAAATTTACTTTTTCAGACTCTTCTAAGCTTTCCTGCAAAATCCTAATCGTACCCAAAGCTTCTTGGAGTTGAGAAACTGCTTGTTTCGTCTCCACGGATTCTCCGAAACCTGCGGATTTCATTCGAGAAATTTCGGTACGAGCAACATCAAGTTCACTTTTTAAATCAAGAACTAATTCTTTGGATTCATTGGCATGATCAGCTTGATTTTCCTGCTCTGCCAACAATTGATTACGCGTATTTTCGAGTTGCAGCTCTAAAGAACTTATGATTTTGGCTGAATCCTGTTTAAACTGTTCTTTATCTTCAATAGTGAAAACAAGTTCTACCTTTGCTTGATTTAATTCTTCACGAAGTGAATCAACCACTTGATCCAAACTACCAGATTGAGATCTTTGTGTTCTTTTTGTTTGCTCTAAAACAGTATTTAAATCTTCAAGTTGACCCGCGATTACTTTTACAACCTGAAGTTCTTCCTTAAGCATTTTTGCTTCATCTTTAGCCTGTTTCAATTCTGTATCCTTGCCCTCCAGATCAATCTCTCGCTTGGCCAATTGGTCGAGAGCACGTTTTTGCCTCACTACTGCAGAAGCTAACTCGACTTGCAATCCATCAATTAGCTCAGTTGCCTTGCTTTGTTCATTTTCAAAACGATCGGACAGAGTTTTGATTCGAGCCTCTGAATCGGCAAGATTCCTCTCCATTTCATCAACAAATGGAATTGCAGGCAATTTCCCCAGAGATGCATTTCGTAGTGAATCTTGCGCGAGCTGGGCATCTTCCTCCAATCGCTGTATTGTCGTTGCATACTCAAACTCCCTACGGGCAATCTTCTCTTGAGAAGCCTCAAACTCGACCTGAGTCTTTTTAAGTTTGATATTCGAGATTTTAAGTTCGTCTTCTAAAGAGGCCACTCGCTCGACCAAATCTTCTCTCCCTGCCCTATTTAGGGATTTAGCTTTCTCTACCTCTCGCTTGGCTGCATTTAGGTCAATTAAAAGTTTATTAACGTATTCTGGACTCGCACTACGACTTGGTGAATCTCCAAATTCTTCCATAGAACTTTTAAGTTTAACTAATTGGGCTTCAAGTTCATCTTTTTCATTAAGTTCCACTTGCATTCTAGTAATTTCACCCAATGATTTCCTTAATTCATCCTGCAAGGTTAAATAAGATTCTTGCGTCGAATCCATCGGAGCCATTTGTGCCATTTGTAATGCTCGCCTTGCTTCATTAAGTTCACGTTCAAGCGATGCCAGACGAATGGAATCGTTCCCCGATGTCATCGTCCCAGTTCTTGCAGAATCAAGATCTTTCCTTGTTCTTTCTAGCTCATTGGTCACAGAACGAATCATCGAATTTGAACGTTCCTGTTCGAGCAATAGAGTCTGTCTAGAAGATCGAAGATCTTCACGGGCAAGTTGTAAATCACGTTCCAGTTTATTTATCTTACCACTGACGCTTTGTGCAGTGGGGGCTTGTCCATTTTCAGTTGCCCAAAGCGAGTTTTGAGACTCCTCTAAACCTCTGGCCAACATTTGAGTCTCTTTTAAGTTATTCTGCAATGAAACAATTTCCCTGTACGCTTTCCTTAAGTCTACCTGCATATCAGCGGTATCAGCAGAGAGTTCATTTTGAACAGATTTCGAATTCGTAAGTTCAGATTTTAAACGATTAATGATCTCAGATGATTCATAACTATCACTATCATCCTTGTTGAATTGTACCACAGCAGCACTAGTATTTATAGAAGGTGAGAAACGACCGGATTGGCCCAGTGGTATTGCCTCTTTTGCATTAATTGCATTTGTCACTTGCATAAATTTGGAGGAATTCCCACTTTTCCCCTTGGATGAAGATGGAGCGGAAGGCACTGCTTGAGAAGCTAATAAATTACTTTCTGTTTGTATACTTGAATAAGACTTCGTGGCATCAGAGATTGCATTTTGGGATAAACTGCGCAGAGCATCGACCTCTGTTTCTGTCCGTATCAAGTTTTCTTGCAACACAGTCAAAGCAGGTACTGCTTGATCAAGCCGACCTGCAAAATTTTCCTTTAAATCCTCAAAAATGAGATTTGCTTCGTTCAATCGTCCGTCCACAGACCCAACACCTTGGTCGATCTCTTCAGCTCGTACATTCCAAGTGCTAGCAGCAGCATCCAACTTTTTTCGTATTGAAACTGCTTTGGGGTTATTATTACCATACACCGAGACTAGTTGATTTAAGTCTCCAGTTGCTGAACGTCTAATCGAGCCAAATTGATCTCTACTCTGGTCTTGCTGGACCGCGTTTAGCCTTTTACCTAAATCTTTGAGCTTGGACTCAATAAATTGAACTTGTTGATCAGGAGGCAAAGACTCAACCTTAGTTTCTTGAACAAGTTGACTGAATGCAAGGCTAGCGATACCAAGAAAAAACAATGGAACACCATACCAACCTTGCCTGCATACGGATAAACAGGTGGAAATCATAAGTCTAATTATGCTAAGCAATAAAAAGGAAGCAAGACCGGATTTTATTTATAATTTCAAGAAAATGACTATTTAATCTTAGTAAAATCTTAATGAATATAGAATATAGAATTGAGTTTAACGAAATATTCATTTAAATTCAGATTTTTAGCCCGGGTGGCGGAATTGGTAGACGCGATAGATTTAGGATCTATTGTCTTAGGGCGTGCGAGTTCGAGTCTCGCCCCGGGCACCATTAAATACAACAAACTAAAAAGCATCCCCAAAGGGGCCTTGCCATATGCC
>CAWUUU010000069.1:0-3625 GCA_963924995.1 uncultured Opitutales bacterium | reverse complement strand
GTATTGGGACCAAAGGAAAGGGTGATTCCTGAATCGGATTGAAATACGGCCAGTCTTTCATGAGGTTGATTATACATTTATAATGGAAAGTGTAAAAAAACCTGGGGTTGGGGCAAGTAGGTTCATCAATATTGCCATTCATTCTGCCTTTGACTAAGAAAATCTAAGATGATCCTGTTTCCCTACAAAGATGACAATCCAACCCAGTCTTTTCCTTGGGTTAATTGGTTTTTGATCGGATTGAACTTGTGGGTCTTTTTTGCATGGCAGTTTCCACTTGGACCCGAGGACGAGGTGGCTTATTTTTCAAGTTTTGGCTTTATCCCATCGACTTTTTTTGGCCAATTTTCAAATTTCTCAGTGGAAACAATTGCCTGGGAATGGGGTACCGTATTTACCTCGATGTTTAGCCATGGTGGCATTTTTCATCTACTTGGTAATATGCTCTTTCTATACCTCTACGGAGACAATATGGAAGAAGCATTGGGTAAATTTTACTATTTATTATTTTATCTGAGTTGCGGACTACTTGCGGCCTTCGCTCAGGCCTTAACCAGTCCGGAATCTCAAATCCCAATGGTTGGGGCTTCGGGGGCAATCTCGGGAGTTATTGCCGGTTACCTTCTTCTTTATCCACGGGCACGGGTAAGGGTCTTTTATTGGTTTATCATACTACTGGGGACCATTCATTTACCAGCTTATCTAGTTTTAGGCATATGGTTGGCCCAACAATTACTGGCGTTCCCCGAGTCGATGAATTCAGCGGGCGGAGTGGCGGTGGCGGCTCATTTGGGTGGCTTTGTTGCTGGTTTTATATTAACGCCTTTAGTCAAGAAAAAGGGCATAAAGTTGTTTCAGTCTGGACATTCTCGCCCTTTTTCTCGCAATCGTTAGAATTTTCATTCATTATGATAATTTCTTTGTAATAGTAATACACCCTTCTTTTACAGAATTTACCCCTTTCGAATTTTACCCTACTCTAAAACATGGACAAAGCATATCAACCTTCCGAAGTAGAAGATCGTTTATACAAGAAATGGATTAAACAAAAATGTTTTTCGGGCAAAGTGGATGATAAAAAGTCTGCCTATTCAATTGTCATCCCCCCCCCCAATGTGACTGGGGTTTTGACTATGGGACATGTCCTGAACAACTCGATCCAGGATATTTTGGCGAGGCGTGCCCGCCAACAGGGAAAATCCGTCCTTTGGCTCCCCGGAACTGACCATGCAGGAATTGCCACCCAGACCAAGGTCGAACAAGCTCTGCGTAATCAGGGAAAATCGAGGATAGATCTGGGCAGGGAACACTTTATTGATCATGCAAAAAATTGGCGCGATAAGCATGGAGGGATTATCTTGGAACAACTCAAAAAATTGGGCTGTTCATGCGATTGGGAAAGAAATGTGCATACCCTGGATGAAGATTATTCTCAGGCAGTGATCTCGGCCTTTGTTAAACTTTATAAGAAAGGATATGTCTATCGTGGGCAAAGAATGGTCAATTGGTGCCCGGCTAGTTTAACCGCACTTTCTGATGAGGAAGTGATCATGAAGCCCCAAGAGAGCATTCTTTATAAAATTCGTTATCAAATTTTAGAGACACCTGGAGCCTATGTTGAAATAAGCACAACGCGTCCAGAAACGATCGTAGGCGATGTCGCCTTGGCGATTCATCCCGATGATCCAAGGTGGATCATCTTGCAGGGTAAACATGTGATGCGACCGATTAATCCCCAGGCCATGCCTATCATCGCGGATAAGGCGGTGGAAAAAGACTTTGGAACGGGCGTATTAAAAATTACCCCAGCCCATGATCGCTTGGATTTCGAAATCGCCCAGAGGCACAAGTTGCCCATGCTTGAAATTTTAAACCCGGACGGCACTCTCAATGAATTAGCTGGGCCAAACTACGCCGGCATGGAACGCTTTGCTGCAAGAAAGGTAATAGCCGACCAACTTCGTGAAGATGGAAACTTAATCGCCGAAGAAAAATATCAAAATAATGTCGGCTTTTCCGAACGTGCTGATGTGCCCATTGAGCCCCGCTTGTCAGAACAATGGTTTCTCAAATACCCCCGGGTTGAGGAGGCCAAAAAAGCAGTGAAAGACGGTCATATCAAATTTTATCCTCAAAGGTGGGAAAAAACTTACCTGCATTGGCTCGAGAACATTCAGGATTGGTGCATAAGTCGACAACTCTGGTGGGGGCATCGTATTCCTGTTTGGTATAAAAAAGGAAAGATGCGATCCGACCCAAATAATTGGCGTGTCTCCGAAAAACCTCCCGCAGATATTGAAAACTGGGAACAGGATGAAGATGTTCTCGATACTTGGGCATCATCCTGGCTTTGGCCATTAGCCACTCTTGGATGGCCAGATGAAGATGCGATGGAAAAAAAGGGCCTTGAGTATTTCTACCCAACCTCTGCTCTCGTCACGGGGCCAGACATTATCTTTTTCTGGGTTGCTCGGATGATTATGGCCGGACTTGAATTCAATGGACGATCCTACAAACCCGAACAATCCATTCCAAATTCTGAAATCCCAAAGAGGATCCCTTTTAAGGATGTTTATTTCACTGGAATTATTCGTGATGAAGAAGGCAGAAAAATGTCCAAATCTTTGGGGAATTCTCCGGACCCACTCGATTTGATCGCAAAATATGGGGCGGATGGATTAAGGCATGGAATAATGAGTATCGCCCCAAAGGGCCAAGATATTCGCTTTTCCGAAGAACGAATTGAGCAGGGGCGCAATTTTTGTAATAAACTTTGGAATGTTTCCCGCTTCCGTCTGATGTCGTCGACCCTAGAAGATAACACGATGGTCGAACTCATTGTTCTTCGTATTCAAAATGAGTTGGTGAATGAGGATGACCAGGCGATATTGCTTCGACTTGTTGAAACTTTGGATCAAGTCGAAAAACTTTACAAAGAATATGAATTTAATGCAGTCCTACAAACTATCTATCGATTCTTTTGGAATGATTTCTGCGATTGGTACATCGAAGCATCCAAGTCCCGTATCCAAGATAGCTCATCCAAAGACACCTGCTTAGCCATTCAGGACATTTGCCTGCGCCATATCCTTTTACTGCTTCACCCAGTCACTCCTTTTATTACTGAAGAATTATGGACGCTCCTTGGGTTTTCAGATGGAAACTCCATACAGCAAGTAAGTCCTGGGACGGGGGCTGAGTTACTTGAGAAGCTTGAAATAGGGGGCGTTCAACTTGACCCCAATGTACTTGATGAAATGCAAAATATTCGGGAGTTAGTTACCTCGATGCGTTCTCTCAAAGCCGATCGAAATTTGTCTAACAATCGAAATGTGGCCTTTTCTTTTCTTGCTGATGACACTAAAGCAGAAGTTCTCGGTCGCCACACCAAGTCAATCCTGGTCACTGTAGGTGCATCGGCACTCAACCGGGTTGATCTTGCTCCCGCGGGTATGCCCGCATTGGTTACGCCCTTTGGTTCAGTTTATCTCGATCTTTCTACTGGAGTTGATCTTAACGCAGAAAAAGCAAGATTGCAGAAAGAACTTGAGCAATTGGAAAAGATCGTAAACTCAGTGAAAGGGAAATTGGCTAATGCGGCTTTTACCACAAAAGCACCGCATGA
>CAWUUU010000068.1:0-9270 GCA_963924995.1 uncultured Opitutales bacterium | reverse complement strand
TGACCGCGGAGAGAGTTCTGGAAGTGGCTTGGATGATGCATCCTTTGTTGGTTCTCGTATTGCACTCAATGATGAAAAATCACTCGAGTTTTTAGTCGGAGGAATTGTTGAACATGAAACTGGAAAATTGAGTAACGCTTTCATAGAGTCTTCCCGTCGAATAAATGAAAATTGGAAATGGACCATTGAAGGAAGTTTTTTTGCGAAGCCAAAATCAGGTAGCTTTCTTGAAAAAATTAAGCGGGATGATTATCTGCAGGGAAGTTTATCCTATTTTTGGTAACGAATATGCTAGAATGCACTGCTTTTTCAATGCCCTTGGAATATTAGTTTAAATATGGTGATTATCTTTAGCGACGACCAAGCGAAGTAAAGAAATTTTTGGCTGTCAGTCTATTTTCTTAGGGATCGGTTTTCTTCGCCCAAGTAAATTTCATCAGCCTTGGGATCCCAATTTTTCAAACTAGTCCCAAGGAGATCTTGCTCGTCGGGAAAGGCGAGGGGGCAAAATTCGATGCGGGATGATTCACTTACGAGGTACCCTGCATTGGCAAGCCACCGCCTGGCCCGTTTAACTTGGTCAGCTTGTGAGCTTTCCAATGAGTCGACTCCAGTCATATTTTTCACTGGTGAAAATTCTTCTAGTCGGTCTGCTTCGAAAATTAAAGGATTTTTGGCAAAGGGGAGGGCATCAAAGACGAAAGTTTCGAACTTCACGGCGTTCGGTTGACCGGGGGAGATTAGCTCACCTTCATCATTGATATAAGCGACTTTTTTTTCAGCACGATGGTAGGGTAGTTTAATTTCTCCACTTGCAAACTGTTCGATAAAGTCCCGACGCAAAACATGAATCGCAGGACTTCCCGCCCGGTATTTTATTCGACCGTCGTTTTCTTTTTCGAGCGCCTTTTCCTCGGGTAGATCCGAGTATTCAATAATAGTAATCCTATCGCCGATAGAAACGAAATTGCCCAATTTTTCAAAGGGTCCTGTTTTGGTTAGAGAACGGCTCGACATGTCAGATTTTTGTAGATCATGTAAGCCAATGAATAACGGGTTGATCGTACTGACCAAAGGATTATCGACTTGAAAATAGGATAAATGCTCCACCCCTCTGTTGGCCATGTCTGTCACAGCCCCAGAGTCAATTAAAGCTTTAAGGGAACCGCCATGCCCATTGGGAGAGAGGGCGAGGCTGTTCTGAGAGGCAAGAAGCAAGTTTCCGTCGAAGTCAGTGGCCGGCATTACACCTTGGGCAAAGAACTTGATGTTTTCTTTTTCTAGACCGTAGAAATTGTTTTCTTCAAAATGGGCGATCGTAGCTTCCAAATTCAATGGGCTACACATGATGTACCATGGAATGGTTACTTCATACTTTTCAGATATCCCACGAATTTGTTCGGCAAAGAGTTGAAAAAGCGGTTTCTTTTTGATTGGGCTTACCGGTAGGGTTCCTTTTGGACCATCATATCCAAGTCGAGTACCTTGCCCTCCGGCTACGGTAAACGCAGCGGTCTTTCCTGCTCGAATAAGCTGCTCGCCGTGATCAAAGGCTCGGGTATAAAGTTTTTCCTGTTCTGCGTTTTCTGGTTTTTGGGGGAGGTAGGAGGCGGCATCATAATCTTCAGGCAAAATGGATTGATCCTTGTTAACAATACATTCATTCAAGGCTATTTTGAGCTCTTCCCAGTCGAGAGCTTCCACTTGTTTTGCAAGCCCGCAGTTGTTAGGGGTCAGCTTGTTCATTCGAAGTTGATTCTTTTTTGTGATGTCCATTAATGAAGAATCTTCTAACGGTTAAGGCTACGGGTGGCAATTTTCAAGCAATACAAATTGGTTAATCATTATCCATTCGTTTCCTGAGTTCGGTGAGCCTTTTGTCCTTATCATATAGATAGTCCTGCTTAGTGTTATAGGCATCGCTCCGTTTATTCATAAGTCTTTTGAATGCAGGGATGTCATTGAGAGATTTTCGGGCTTGCTCACGCTTATTGGAAATTTCCTTACTGCTGAGGAAAAGTTCTGGATAATTTTCTTCGAGCTTTTTTTGTGTATCTTCGACAATTTTAACGAGCTTACGATAATTTGCATTGCTTTGGTATTTTATGCGTGCTTTTTCCAAGAAGGCTTTTTTGCGAGAATTCGATTGGTTCGCGATGGATGGAATTTGATCTAGCAAATACTCCTCAAGTGCTCGTTTTGCACGAAAGTTGGCAAAAAGGATTTCTTTGTAAAAAGGATCTTCCCGATGAAGTTGTTTCCGCATTTGTTGAATCTTCTTCTGGAAGTCCTTGTGCGAAGTGAAAGCTTCAGGGAAACGTTCCCTCTTTTCCTCGTCCAATAGATCGACTTGTTCAACTAAGTTACGATATTCTGAGTCTTCCATGTGGAGACGGGCGTGGAGGTTCCGCTCGAGGATGGCATGTTCATCCTGAATAGATTTCTTCACTGGGAATCGTCCCTTGTTCTTATTGATTGTAGCAAGATTACCTTCCCATTTAGGGCGACTTACTGCTCCGAATACCTGAAGGTTATCGAATGAGGCTCCGGATTGATCGACCTGAAATGCAAAGTAGGTCCGTTCTTGTTTAATTAGAGGGTGACGAGCGTAGGCTAAATGTTGGTGGTCAATATGAGCAACGACCTGGTCGTCGATGAACTCGATGGTCATGACATACCATTTACCCGACTTGAATTCATAGGCACATTCCCCGTGGCGCATGGAAAACCAGGGGCCACGATCGTCGTAAGCAGTTTGGATGAAGAAGTGATCTTTTCGAATATGAATCACTGTGTTATACTTTCCATTGGAGCCAGTAACCAGACGTATATCTTCGGCCCCATCAAAGAGAAATTCGAAACGGATTAATGCATTCTTGAATTTTGCCTTCTTGTAAAAAAGTCGCTTGTTCTCACCAGCCACTTGATTACGAAAAAGAACTCCATCTTCAACCTGCCACTCTTTTTGGAAGAACCAGTTCTCACTCACTTGTCCCGCCGAGAAATGTTCACCAAAGATAAGGCTTCTTTGTGAGGTGATAAGTGGTCTCGAAGGAATCTGGGCTCCCGTCTGTTTACGCCATTTGACTAACTCACCATGCAGTCTATGAACCATTCCAGAGCTTGAGGATGCGAGATCTTTCTTTTCGGAAGGATCTTTGGCGAGATTGAAAAGTTCAAATTTTTTGGCTCTTGTCGGATCGAAGTATTCAATCAGCTTCCAGTTCCCTTTTCGAATAGCACCGGCAGATACGCCACCAAGAAAATGAGGTTTGTCCAAAGGGTAGTGCCAATGGATAGCTTCCCGATTAGGTGATTGGTCTGGTTTTTGCCATGTCACCAGGTTAGAAACGCCATCCAGATCTTGTTTCGGATCCGGTTTGATATCGGCAGCTTCGAGGAGGGTTGGGTAGAAGTCGTGGTTGACCACGGGCTGTGTGCAAACCCTACTCGCAGGAACTTTACCTTTTGGCCAGCGTACGATCAGGGGAACCCGGATACCTCCTTCATACAACTGACTTTTTCCTCCACGAAGAGGTGCGTTGGAAGTAACATTAGTTTCCCCTCCATTGTCACTTGAAAAAATAAAAATGGTATTTTCAGAAAGACCGAGGGAATCCAGTTTTTTCATTAGCCGTCCAATGCCATCGTCAATACTTTCGAGCATGGCTGCCAGATGGGGGTTGTGGTCTTGAGCCCAGTGGTTTCCTGCATCTCCCACAAGTCCAGCATCTTTACATATATAACAATTCCCCCTTTCATTAGGTCCGGGTTTATGTTTTGTTCTGTACTTTTCAACGAGGTCAGGCCGTCCGTTTAAGATTGTATGGGGCGCGTAGTGACTGAGGTAGAGAAAGAATGGCTTTTCTTTATTCCGGTCTATGAAGTCGACTGCCTCCAAGTTTAACCGGTCGGTTAAGTACTCATTTGCCCCCATTCGATTATTTGGAAGATCCAACCAGCGAATTGGTTGAGTACGAAATACATACGGCCAGAAATTGGCTCCATTTCCAACCCCTTTAATTTCACTGCCTATATTCCAATTGAACCCATGGTCCTTGGGGCGTACCTCAAATTGAGCGTCCTGATATTTATATCCGGTCAGGTGCCACTTGCCGACCATTCCAGTGGCATAGCCGTTACGTTTTAGCATTTCGGGAAGGGTTATCTGGCTAGCAGGAAGGGCGTTGGAGGAGTTTGGACGGAGGTAATCAAGAATGCCAACCCGTGCAGGGTGTTGCCCGGTTAGTAGTGCGGCACGGTATGGAGAACAAACGGGGGCAGCGGCGTAGGCATGGGTGAAGCGTAGGCCTTGCTTTGCTAATTTATCCAAATGGGGAGTTTCATTAAATGAGTTCCCATAGCAGGCCAACTCAGCCCATCCGAGATCATCTGCAAGCACAAAGACAATGTTCGGTTTCCTAGCGCACACAGAAAATACTAAGAGGGTAATAAAAAGTATAAAAAATCGGCCTGGTTGTACGATCATTTGAAATAAAGTTTAATCGTACTTTTGGCTGATTTTTGATCTGCTAGAAATGAAACATAGTCGGGATGGGTCGCATTGTGTTCAGTGAAATTGGCTCCATTCAGTTCTGGATTTCGAGAAATTTCACTCTGATCCAGCCAAGGTTCAAATTTTACACGTAGAGGACAATTTGAAACCGTGATCGATTTTTGCTTGCCTCCCAAAAAACTTTTTTTTCGTTCGTACCGAACTTGGGTCCAACCGGATTGATCTCCAATCGGAATATCAAACTCCATCCAGTCCCAATCCATAGGCATAGAATCTTTGATATGAAATATATTCTCTGGGATTGAATAGGATAGTCCAGCCAAACCCTCTAGAAACAGAAGGATTTTTCCGGCATTAAAATTGGAGTACTGATCGCCAAACAAGGTAAGGTCACGCCGATAAGCTTCTGGGGCAACCGGAATTCCCCATTTCTTGTGATAGTTATAGTTTTCCAAATGATTGAGAGTTAATTCAGAAGCAATTTTAGGAAACCCCTGCTTGAATATCCCGTCCAATGTGAAATAAGCGGTGTCCGGAGTGTATCCAAAAGCGATATCGTCTTGTGAGGAGAACGTCTTTATGGATTGCTTAGCCATAGCCAAAGGAAAGAATTTACCATAGAATCCGTTCTCTTTATTTAAGGCCCATGAGTGGATCATATTCTGAGCGTATTCTCGCGGAAAGTGTGTTGTACGTAGGGCCCAAAATGCATTAGTCATGAGCATTCCGTTCTTAGGCCCTATGAAATAATCTTTATGTCCATTCGCCTGCCATCTTTGGTCAAACATCAAACGGATATGCTGTGCATCTTGTTTGATGAGCTTTTTCCAGTGCTCCGCATCTTCTGGGTATCCCGATAGAATCGCCATTTTCCCAAGAACTTTAATCACATCAAAATCATTCATAGCAAAACCTATCATTTTCTTCCAAAAGACTTTTTTAAAATAGCCGATATAGCATTTCCTTAAAAAATCAAGATCCCCGGTATGTTGGTATATTTGCCAGGCTCCAAGAACATGCTCGGAAAGTTCTCCTCCATAAGCACCTGAGTGCCAGCCAATACCCTTATTGTCCGAAAGCATAATTAATCCGTTTGGCGTTTCACGGAACCGGTTATTTTCGACCAGATGTTTCCATGTCAGAACATTGCCATATGCATAGAGATCCTTGTCTCTTGTCCACGCACCTACCTTTATTTGAAAACAGGCATCATAGCGGTGAATACCGAGGAAGTTGTTGACCGCCGATTGAGTATGATTTTCCATTTCCCAGCCTTTTTGAACATCAATGTAATACATCAAGTAGAGTGACCATAGGTAGTAATAAATTTCTTCAAATTTCGGATCACTGCATCGAAATTGCGGTATTTGTTGACTAAGAATACTATTCATCCTCGTGGTTTTCGCTGATAGTATTTTCGGTGCTTCTAGGATCGTTTCCCTCGCTTTATCTCTGGCTTTTTTTTGATCGTCGTGCATCGACCAGGAAACAGTAACCCCTTCGATATTACAGGGAATTTCGAAAGAGTATTCCCACACCCCTCGGTGGTCTTTATTAAGCTTCAGGCTTTTAGAAAAATCTGCTGAAGAGGAGAGGGCAGTGGTCATTCCTTGATAAACACAAGGTCCGATTCTTTCAGGACGGTCGGGGTCGGGAAGAGAGCGAACTGTTCCTCCTTCCCGTATCATTATTGAATTTGTCGGAGAGTCGTAGCGGGCAGAGGCGCTTGAAGATACGCTATGCCGGACATAAAAACTATGGCCTTCAAACCTAAGGATAACCGGTTGTGATGCTGTCATGATCGAGGCAGCAGCGTCATCGGCACCGATAAACTTTTCTTCACGAATGGTGACACCATCTATTTCATATTCACAAATCATTTTGTCCGGGCGCCAACTCATTCGAGTGGGAGTTGGGTTTTTGTGAGTCTTGTCCCCAATGATGACACTGCCATATAGGACACGGGTATCCTTGTAAAACTCCCAACCTCTGTAGTCATTACCATCTCCTGTGTTTTCACTACCGGGTAATTGACTTTTTAGAATGCCAACTCCACGACTTCTGAGGTCATGATAAAAGGGATGCGTAAGGCCTATGGTTTCATCTTCAATCGGCTCCCAGCTTGCATGGAATCCACCCACATAATAAGCAAGGTTACCGGCGAGGAATCCGTGCTTTCTCCCTTGAATAGACTGCTCAAGTCTTTCACAAAGCGAAACTTCTTTTGCGAATATATTTGTACAGATTGAAAGCAGTGCCCAGAAGTAAAAAAGAAACCGGGCTGGAAGTGGGTTGAAGATCATACCTGGTCTTTTACCCTATTTTTCAAAGGCGACTTGCACCTCTAAAATTCCAACCGCAGAATCTGGTTGAGGCACCATATTTATTCGAATGGCATCACAGGTGAGTGGGGCGGCTGGGTGAACGACATTGTACTGGTTCGCACGATTATCGTAGCGATCTGTGACATAAAGCTCAAAGGGTTTCCATTCCCCCTTATTTCTGATTTCAAGTGACCATTCTTTTGGAAATTTGACATCTTGTTGATTCTGCATCCAGTAAACTCCAATGTCCCGCACTTTTCTAGGTTTTGTAAAGTGTCCCTCGACCCATTGATTTTTTCCCAATTGGGGCCGACTAGTCCAGCGTGGAATACTCTTACCACTTGACCATCTAGGTTGCTTACCGTCACCTACCGCACTGATCGTATCGAGATCAGAAGTATGGGAAGCTTTGATAGTAGAAAAGACGCTCTTCTTGGGGAGTTTGTGGGGGTCAAAAACGGCGAGTTTAGGGTTGGTTGGAAACCAAATTGTCATCGATCCTGGCTTGCGATTATTCCATGCGTAATAGGGCACTAGGTCGAGATTTCGTATTTCTGATTTGCCATTTGCTAACAGGGCATATGCTTTTGATTTTACTTGAAAAAAGGAACCGGAAGGAAGCTTCACTTTTGAAAGTTTAACTTGTTCCAAAGGAGATTTACTTGTGAGAAAAAATCGTTGAGTTGCACCCTCATTGTCGACCTCCTCCGCACACAAAACGAAAGGCCCTCGAGTGAATGAAATACGATCATGGTTTTCTTCTACGCGCTTGTCACAGGAATTTAAGCGGGTGGGCATTGGTAGTTCGAGAATGACTTGGTCACCTTTTTTCCAAAGACGTTCAATAACCGCAAAACCAAGCTCGACTTTGGGGTTGATAATTTTTCCATTCACTGAGACTTTCCACTTTTCTGTATTTTTATTTATATATTTATATAATTTGCCTGGCACAAATTGTTCACCTGTCCAAGTAGGTATGCGTAAATGTATTGAAAATGTGACGGGTTCCTCCGGCTCTAAGTTTATTTTAATCAGTCCTTCATTTGGGTAATTTGTAGATTGAGAAACCTTGAGCTCGGTACCTGCAATTTTAATCTTTGTCGATGTATCTGCGTACATCGCGAAGTAGAGATTTTGTTTGTCATGTGCGTAGGTCATTCCTTGAACTTGGGGTAGGAGTCGGGCCATATTACTGGGACAACAGGCGGTTCCGAACCAAGGGGCACGACCAGCGGTTCCATGATTAAAAGGATATTTGCCGTCCGCTTCTAACGGGTTGACATAGAAGAATTTATTTCCTTCTAAGTTGACTGCGGCGAGTACATTGTTGAGCAGTGAAACTTCTGCCACATCAAGGTACTTTGCGTCTTTGTGGGCCAAGAACATACGAAAATTGAAGAGGACATTACCCACAGCGGCACAAGTCTCGTTGAACGCATCAGCATTAGGAAGGAGGTAAGAGGGTCCGAAACCTTCAATGCCATGAACAGCACCGAGCCCCCCAGTAATATGCATTCTTGTATCGGTTATATTAGCCCAAATTTTATGGAGTGCTTTGGTGTATGAATTTTTTTCCCTTAAGCTAGCAATGTCGGCCATGGCCGAGTAGAGATATGTTGCTCGTACTGCGTGGCCTACCGCTTCTTTTTGCTCTTCAAGCGGAGCGTGTTGTTGTGCATATGTCGGAGACATGACACCTTCACCGTCAGGTACATAAGTCTTTCCACGGATTTCAAGAAATTGTTCTGCCATTTTGAGGTATAGTTTTTTACCTGTTACCTTAAAAAGTTTGACTAGGGCCAATTCCATTTCTTGGTGTCCGGGGGCTTGTTTAATCGGCTTTCCATCATTGTAGTTTGGATCCCCTATAAAAAAGACTTTATTTACATGTTGGGCATTTTTTTCCGCGACCTTGAGCAGTTGATCTTTACCTGTGGCCTGGTAATAAGCAATTGCGGCTTCATAAAGATGACCCATGTTGTAAAGCTCATGGCTATGAACCACAAAAGTATAGGGCTTGTTGCCCATCATACTTTTTTCAGTCCCCACTCCAGTAGTATGAGAGGGATACAAATATCCGTCTGGTTCCTGCGCTGCAGAAATAACTTTTACAATTCGATCGAATTGTTCTTCCAGTTCAGGATCGTCTTGTAATTGAGCCAAGTAGGCAGCACCTTCCATTACTTTATATAAATCCGAATCGATGAACCTGTGAGGCCGGTGTTCTTCTACTTTTTTCCCTTCCAAAAAATCGGCTGCTGCCTGTAGGTGAGATACACCTGGCTCTGTTTTTTCAAAAGCAAAAGGCACTAGTACCTTCCTTTGAGTAATGAGACGAGGGCGCCAAAATTCGCTTGTCATTTCGACTTCGTGAAAGGGTACAGGTTCAATTGAAGCACCAATTTGTAGTTTGGCGAATAATGAAACCAA
>CAWUUU010000067.1:0-10773 GCA_963924995.1 uncultured Opitutales bacterium | reverse complement strand
GCCGGTGGCAAGCAGGCAAAAATCAAGGTATACCAAGACCAAGGGCACAATGCGCGCCAAGTGGTTTATAACAGTAGAGAATTTTACGATTGGATGTTCGATCAAAGACGAGACTAGCGATGGGCTCATTCTTTGATGGCCAACCATATATTCTGATTTTGAGCTGGTTACTCATTGGACAGAACGATCCTGTATCTCGTTTCTCCTGATTTTAGTCGCTCAAAAGCATCATTGATTTTACTCATGGGAAATATTTCAACTTCAGGTTTAATTTGATGTCGATTTGTAAATTCAAACATCTTCTCGATTGTGGCAGGGCTGCCTACCGGAGACCCTGATATCGATCTTTGCCCCATGATGAGCGACATGGCTCCAATATCCAAGGGTTCGAGAGTGGCCCCCACGAAATGAAGACGGCCTTTTGGCTTAAGCGTATTAATATAGAGGTTCCAATCGAGTTTTACATTCACGGTCGAGATGATGAAATCAAAACTGCTAGCGGCCGCTTCGATCTCAATTGCATCTTTTGAATTAAGGGTATGGTGCGCACCAAGTTCGAGAGCATCTTTGCGCTTCGATTCACTGGAGGTGAACGCGGTAACTTCACAACCCCAAGCATTGAGAAACTTTACGGCAATATGGCCGAGTCCACCAATGCCGATAACCGCAACTTTATCTGTTGATTTAACATCAAATTGGACGAGGGGATTGAAGACGGTAATCCCACCACAGAGTAGTGGGCCGGCTGATTTTAAATCTATCCCATCGGGTACAATTACGATGCTGGCTGCATCCGCCCGAACTTTATCTGCAAATCCACCATGCCTCGAAACAATAGTACCTTCAGCACTGGAGCAGAGATTTTCGTCACCGGAATGGCAGGATTCGCAATGACCGCAATAGCCCGAGTGCCAACCCAAACCAACCGTATTACCAATCTCCAGGTGCTTGATGGCGGATCCGATATCGGCAATTTTACCAATGACCTCATGTCCTCCGACTAGCGGATATTGGGACATTCCCCATTCATCATTGACCATGCTTATGTCACTATGACAAATACCACAATAGAGGACATCGATTTCCACTTCAGTTGGACCTAGTTTTTCAACTTTATATGTAAAGGGTTCAAGTGGAGAACCGGGTTGGTTAGCGGCAAATGCGTTAATTTCTGTAGTAGTCATATATTGGCTTAAATCAGAGGTTTATTTTCGGGAAAAGAGTAAATGAATTAGGTGGTGGTTGTTTCTATTAGCTCATGTAGGGCAGTTGCACCGTTTAAATCGTTGCGCCATTGCTCGGGGATGCTGGTGTATCCATTCGCGGCACCAAGGAGCATGCCGAGAGCTAATCCACGAGCACAATTATCTCCTCCTGCCATCGCATTTTCAATCAATGCGATCTCGGTATTTTCTCCGTGTTTCAGGGCTAAGTAAATAACGGAGGGTAGGGCCGACGAGATCGAACACGCCGGACCGAGTTTGGCAATCGCATCTACTGCGTTTTGAGGGAGTACAGAATTGGCAGATTTTAGGGCCCATTCAGGAGCTGTTTCGCGAACCGTGTCTTCCAATCTCGCACCATGGATAAGTCTATAGCTAGCCTTGGCGAGAAAGGATGCTGTTTCTTCTGCCTCAGGGGAGCGATGAGTGAGCTTAGTCTGTTCAATCGCTGCCTGCAGGACTTCATTTTCGGGTGCTTGTGCGAGAAAGGATACGAGAGGAGCAATCCGTGCCGGACCGGCAATCTCAACTGAATCGCTACCGCCCTGCGTCTTGTCTGTTTGATTTTGTATATTGCCCAAGGTTGTCTTGGTGGCACCGTCAATATAATCATTATAGGTCGGCCACATACCGAGCCATTCATCCATGAAAGCAACCGTATCCCATCTTTTTTCTCGTTTAAGAAATGTCAACAGGCACAAGGCTTGATCACCGACATGCCCTTGGTCACCGGCTTGTTTATGCGGATGGTAAGAGTCAGGTCCGGGAGCTTGATAGCCCGTTACTCGCCCATACTTCTGGGCAAGTTCATTGGCATCGTAGATCCAGTGGACACCAAGTGACAGAGCATCTGCACAGAAGGAACCAAAGAGAAGGCCGGCTTGTTTATTTTTGAGTTCGTTCATAACCAAAGAGATTGTTTTGTAACAGGAGAGTGACGGGTGGATTTAAAAGTTCTTTTACTCCGTGGCAGTTGCAAAGTCGATATAGCCTTCGGCGGTCGAAGAGCTGTACCATGTGGAGGGATCAGCATCTGGAGCAAGGGGAATATTATTGGTGAAACGTTCGACCAAGTCCGGGTTGCTGATGAAGGGGCGCCCAAATGCAATCATATCTGCATGACCTTTGGAGATGGCTGTCTCGGCTGTCTCCTCAGTGTAGCCACAATTCCCCATGATCGGACCTTTAAAAACAGTACGAAACTCTTTCAGGGTCATGGGGTCACCAAGTTCATGGAAGCCAAAAGCAAGACCGTCCATGATGTGTAAATAAGATAAATTGTATTGGTTGAGCTGCTCGGCTATGTAAGTAAATTGTTCCCGATAATCCGGGGAGCCCATATCATCAAAAATTCCATTGGGTGAAAGGCGGACTCCAATTCGATTGAAGGGAAAAACTTCGCCAACGGCTCGGACGACTTCATCCAGTAATCGGTAACGATTTTCAATATTACCACCATAATTATCAGTGCGATGATTTGTTTTAGATTGGAGAAATTGATCGAGTATGTATCCATTTGCCGAGTGAATTTCTATGCCGTCGAAGTCAGCGTCTTTTGCGAGCTCTGCCCCTTTTTTAAACATCGCAATAATTTGCGGAATTTCTTCAAGCTCAAGAGCTCTAGGCATTTCATAAGGTTTACTACCTTCTGGGGTATGAGTCTCGTTATTTTCTAAACGAATTGCAGAAGGTGCAACGGGTTGCTGGCCATTAATAAGGAGACTATGAGTGGCCCGACCCGGATGCCAAAGTTGTAGAAATATTTTACCGCCTTTTTCATGTACTACTTGGGTTACTTTTTGCCAACCGTTCACATGCTCGTCCTTGTAGGCACCTGGCATATTCATCCAGGCAATCGCACTACTATCTACTCCTGTCGCCTCTGCAATCACTAGGCCAGCTGTTGCACGCTGCCCATAGTACTCTTCCATTAATTCGGTTGGAGTGCCGTCGGGTTTTGCCCGTGTGCGTGTCATTGGAGCCAGAATAACTCGATTCTTCAGCTGAAGGTCACCAATCTGGGTAGGTGTTAAAAGTTGCTTAGTCATTTCTCCATTCTATACAAAACCAAA
The DNA here is from genome assembly GCA_963924995.1 of uncultured Opitutales bacterium. GTDB lineage: Bacteria > Verrucomicrobiota > Verrucomicrobiia > Opitutales > Seribacteraceae > Seribacter. The sequence continues at coordinate 7,478 of CAWUUU010000067.1, read as the reverse complement.
ATTTTATACAATCGTTTGCGGTGTTTAGTTCGAAAAAACAAACAGTGTAGTGAGAAGGGCCCCTTCTTGATTTTCAAGAAAGATCTAATTTCTTATCTTTTGGTGTGTGGTTGTTCATAAAACATGGCTATTGTCTTGGATCATAAATTGTAATTACCAGGCAACCTAACTCTTTTAGATCCATTGATGATTGGTGAGGTATCTAAAGCATTCCGTCTTTTTAAAACTTGGTATTTACACGAAATTGAAACAAGGGAATCTATGTATACAATTATATTTACTGAATTTAATTATTCTGTTGTGCAATTTGGAAGTATGTAAAATTAATAATATCTTAGAAAAGAAAGACTCATCGCTTTACCAATATAATTTTTCCTTTACAGTTGATGCATAAAGTTAATCCCTACCTAAAAAGAGTTTTGTCTTTTCTTGTAAGAAAACAAGGATAGGTGACATCTATACTATTATGAAATATCAACTACTCCTAGTTTCGTTTATATTTGCTTTTGGATATATCGCGAAAGCAAATTTAAATAACGATGGTTACCTGTCTCTGTTTAATGGAAAGGATTTAAAGGGTTGGAATTCCAATGATTCAAGTAAATTTAAGGTCGAGAATGCTCAAGTGATTGGTTTTCAAGAGGATGGAAAGGGAGCAAATTTGTTTACTGATAAGGAGTACGATAATTTTTCATTACGATTTAGTTATAAAGTAAAATGGCCGGCTAATAGTGGTATCTGGTTTCGCAATAGTTATCAGTTCGACATCCTAAAATACGCGAATCCTAAAACCTATAGTGGAGCGTTTTACTATCCCAATTGTCCGGGAACCTTTGCCTGGACCAATGAAATAGAATCACTTGAGAAAAAAAATGATTGGAACGAGGGCGAAGTTTTGGCACAGGGGAATCGAATTGCTTTCTGGCTTAACGGAAAACCGCTTGGAGATATGACCCTTGATCCGACAGAGCATAAGATTATTTCAAAAGGAAAGATTGGAATACAGGTGCATGGTGGCGATCAGTTTAAGGGGATGCAAATTACCCTGCGAAAAATCGAAATTAGACCATTACCGAAAGCTCTTTTGCAATCGAATGATCGAGTCGCATTTGTGGGCGGTGGGTTAATCGAGCGGGCACGTTTAAACGGGCACCTTGAAACTGCACTTCAGACCATTGCAGGTTCGACTGTGAAAAACATTAAATTTCGGAATCTGGGATGGAGTGGAGACACAGTATATAATGATGCCCGTTCTTATTTCGGTAAACCTGTAGAGGGTAGGCAGCGTCTACGAAAGGTCATTTCCGAATGGAAACCCAATATTATCTTTCTTAATTATGGAGCGGAAGTGGCTATTTCGCATGGACAGGCTTGGACTGGTGAACAAACAGTAAGTAAAAAATCAGCGGAAGGATGGGAGCAGAGTATGTCGGTATTTATTGAGGGTTATCAGAAATTAATCGATTCAATCAGAGAAGAAGCGGGCGATTCACTTCGCGAAGTTGTGATCATATCTCCACCGGCATTTGAAAATCTTGGAGATCCAATGCCCGATCATTTCCAAAATAATCAGCGCTTGGCAAAGGTATGCGATGCTCTTCGGCAATTCGCTCAAAAAAATCAATTAAGGTATGTGGACTGGTTCCTTGCAATGGGAGGTCATAAAAAAAGGGGGAGTGTGGATAAGAATCCACTTACTCATGACGGGTTGCATTTTAGCAATGCGGGGTACCAAGAATTGGCAAAACATTTAGTTGCGCAACTTGGGTATGGATTGTCTTCGGTGGATCAATCTGACCCTCTTGCTCAGAAAATCAGAGATACGACTGTAGAGAAAAACCGTTTATTCTTCCATCGTTGGAGACCGGCTAATGAAACTTACCTGTATTTATTCCGAAAACACGAGCAGGGTAATAATGCGAAAGAAATTCCCCAGTTTGATCCAATTATTGAGAAAAGGGAGAAAGAAATCGAATCACTCAGGAGCCAATTAATTAAGGGTACTCAAGGGTAAACAAACCGAAAACATTTTTATTCATGAAAACTAAAATTTTCTCATTCTCTTTTTTTCTCATACTTGTTTCAATCGGACATGGCCAACGAGGGCTGACCAAAATTCCGGATACTTCAATTCAGGCGCAATTGGAGGCTTTTATTCTTCCTGAAGGTGCAAAGATCAATTTATTTGCCAGCGAACCTGTAGTACGAAATCCGATTCATATGAATTGGGACAGCCAAGGGCGTCTTTGGGTGGTGGGCAGTCCCCTTTATCCTCAGATTAAACCAGGGCAGGAGGAATCTGATCAATTGGTCATTTTAGAGGACACGACAGGGGACGGAGTGGCAGACAAGCATACCATATTTGCGGATGATTTACATGTACCTACTGGGGTATTGCCCGGAGATGGTGGTGTATATGTTGCCAATAGCAACGATGTCCTTTTCTTAAAAGATACCAATGGAGACGGAAAAGCGGATCATCGTGAGGTGATTCTTTCCGGTTTTGGAACGGAGGATACTCACCATATAGTGCATACCTTTCGATGGGGCCCCGAGGGGATGATGTGGCTGAATCAATCCATTTATATTCATACCCACATGGATACCCCTTACGGTGTACGCCGTCTACTGGGGGGAGGGATGTGGCATTATCGTCCAGAGACTCGTCGGTCGGAAGTATTTATGAAGGGCTTGGTCAATCCATGGGGGCATGTTTTTGATGAGTGGGGGCAGAGCTTTATGACTGACGGTGCAGGAGGGGAGGGGATTAATTTTGTTTTTCCACGTTCAGTTTTTCTTACCTCACCAGGAGCGGCTCGAAAAGTGAAAGGATTGAATCCTGGACAACCCAAACTCTGTGGGTTGGAGGTTTTATCCGGGAGCCATATTCCAGATGATTGGCAGGGAGCACTGGCATCGCCTGATTTTCGTGGTCATCGAATCAAAACCTTTCGCCTAAGTGACAAGGGGAGTGCATTTGAATCTAGGGAATACAAGGAATTGCTTGCTTCCCGGCATGGAGCTTTCCGGCCGATTGATGTAAAGATGGGACCAGATGGAGCGATCTACATAGCCGATTTGTATAACCCGATCATCCAGCATGGCGAAGTGGACTTTCGTGATCCCCGTCGCGATCATATGCATGGCCGTATCTGGCGTCTCAGTTTTCCCGATAGAAAATTGTCTACTTTTAAAAAGCCTGCCGATATGAGCCCAAAAAATTTAGTTCAAACGTTGATTTTTTCAAATGAAAATATTCAGAGAGAATTAGCCACTGCCGAATTAAGAGTAAGGGAGCCCGAGGCTATATTACCAACGCTTAAGAAGCTTAATTTAAAAGAGGATCTCCACAAGTTGAGAAGATTATGGGCGACCCAAGCCTTGAATAGTTTTGATGTGGATGCGGCCAAAGAATTAACCCGTTCAAAGTCACATAAAGCAAGAGTTGGAGCATTGCGTGCATTATATTATGAAGCACCTCGAACTGAAGATCTTTTACCGATTGCGGAAGCGGCGGTGTCTGATGTATCTCCACAGGTTCGACTTTGGGGCGTAAGCCTACTTGCGCAACTTCCATCCCCTGACACGGTTTCCATCGCTTTACGAGCCCTGGAGGGTGTGGAGGTGGATGATTATTTAGACTTTGCGGTATGGTCGATTTGTCGGGAACATCGGGAGCGTTGGGTGGGTCAAATCGAGAGCAAGGGGGGAAATCCATTTGCTTCGCTCAGTCAATTACTTTTTGCTTCTTCTGCGATTGGAGAACCTTTGGGTGCCGATCAAATTATAGATTCTATCGCTCAAGGTAAAATTAAAGATGATCGCAAGGTATGGGAAGTTGCGAATTGGATGGCCAATGAAGGATCTCCGATACACTTGGAGAAATTACTCGGGCTCGCAAGTTCAACGAATTCAATCACTCGTCAGCATGCCTTCTTGAATGCATTACTGAATGCCAAAAAGATTCGAAAGATGAACCCATCAAAAGGGTTGGAAAGAGTGACTCAATTTTTGCAAAGTGAGAATGATACGGTTTGGAGTACCGCCGTTCAATTAGCCGGTCTTTGGAAACTGGAAACTAACCGTGTGAGGTTGGAACAAGTTTTAAAAAACAAGCAATCTAAGCAGGTGCGAAAGAATGCGGCGATTGATTCCTTAATCGCAATGGGGGGAGAAAAGACCCGTCAATTTTTTGACCAGCAGATATTAGATCCACAGAATTCCTATGAACAAAAAATTACATTGATCAAGGGACAGCTTAAGTTTCAGCCCAATTTAGCTGCCAAGCGTGCAATCAATCTTCTTAAAGATATACCAAGTGATAAAGACCCTGGGATTGTGTTTGCCGGATTTATTGGAAACCGTGGAGCAACTCAGGCTCTGACGAATGAACTTAAAAATAATAAGTTACCCCAAGGAATTGCACTCAAGGGGATGCAACTCGCGGAGAGTGCCCCGACTCGACCCAAAGCTTTAATTGAAGCTTTGCAAAAGGCTGGTGGATTGAAACCCATGAAGATGAGCCTTACTAGGGATGAAATGGTCGCGATGATTGACCGTGTCAGTAATCAAGGCAATGCAGCCCGAGGTGAGAGTGTCTACAGGCGCCAAAACTTGCAGTGTGTAGCCTGCCATGCGATTGGAGAAGTAGGAGGAGTCATTGGACCTAATCTTATTTCGATCGGAGCGAGTGCGCCGGTTGATTACCTAATTGAATCTTTGCTTGAACCGAGCAAGAAAATAAAGGAGGGCTATCATACTAATTTAGTTACCCTGAAGAATGGTGACTCCTTTGCAGGAGGAATTTTAAGTGAGACGGATAGTGAACTTGTGATTCGTGATCTTACCGGAAAACACAACCGGATTGCCAAGGCTGATATTACAAATCAGATAATATCTCCTGTCTCTTTGATGCCGGTTGGGTTAACCACTCAACTGAGAGAGGATGAATTTGTGGACTTGGTGCGATTTATGACAGAACTTGGGAAAGAAGGGGCTTACAAAACCAAGACCAATCGTTACGCAAGGCAATGGGAGGTATTACCGGAGGGTTCTCCAAATCCTGGAACGATTCATCATTACGGAGCCAAGATGTTCACGCAGGAATTTAGCGGATACAAGTGGAGCCCGTTTTATGCGATGGTTGGTGGTGGTATTCCCGTTGAGGAACTACCCTCGGCTTTGAAGAGAAGAGCAGAAAAATACCAAGTATTACGAACCCACATTGAAGTTGAAAAACCGGGCATACATAAGATGCGCTTGGAGGGAGATTTGAGCCAGATGAATTTGTTTCTTGGTAAAGTCCAGATTGAGCTTCCGGCTAAGGGGCAAGTGGCGGACCTTTTGATCGATTGTAAAACCGCAGGCAGGCAGCATCTCTTATTGGTGCGACAAGGTACAAGTTCTAGTGGTCAGTTTTCGCTCGAGGCTCGCTCGGAAGATATGAACATGGTTAATACATTCTAGTTATGAATTTTAAAAATTTACTATTCACCCATACATTTTTTCTTTTCTGCTTTAATATTTGTTTAGCTGAACCCTTGATTGTGGCTCATCGCGGATCTTCCCATGTGGCCCCTGAAAATACTTTACCCGCTTTCCACTTAGCTTGGGAGGAGGGTGCGGATGCTGTAGAAGGAGATTTTCTTCTGACCAAAGACGGTAAAATCGTCTGTATTCATGATGGTTCAACCAAACGATTGTCTGACAAAAATTTGGTTGTATCCAAAACAACCCTGAGAGAACTTCAAACCTTGGATGTAGGCTCTTGGAAACATGAAAAATACAAAGGTACTAAGATACCTACTATTGCCGAAGTATTTGCCACGATTCCTAAGGGCAAGAAAATTTTTATTGAAGTGAAGTGTGGTCCTGAAATTGTCATTCCTTTGGTAAAAGAAATTAAACGGAGTGGGTTAGAGACAGATCAAGTGAGGTTGATTTGTTTTAAAACCGAAGTGATTAAAGCCTTCAAGGATAAGATGCCTAAGCACAAAGCTTATTGGTTATCCAATTTTAAAAAAGACGGTAAAGGTCTTTGGACACCTTCGATCGATACCGTCCTGAAGGTCCTAAAAGACATAAATGCAGATGGGCTTGATTCTCATCGATCGATTCCTGATACAATTTCTAAGGCGATTTTAGATTCCGGATTCGAGTGGCACGCTTGGACAATTAACGATTTACGAACTGCCAAGAAGTTAGGAGACCGGGGTATTCATTCTCTTACCACCGATCGGCCGAAATTGTTGAGTCAGGGCTTCTAGTGCCATGCAAGTGAATATACTCTATTCTGTTTTATTGTTCTTTTTAGTAAATGTATCGTTTTTGTATTCGCACCGGCTCGCATTTAATGCTGACGAATTTCGTGTCGGAAATACCCAATGCTTTGTATTGGATGCTAATATAACACTGAATAACAAGCCTTGGATCTGGTATGCACCGACTTTACCGCAACTTCCTAACCAATCCCATACTTGGTATATCGAACAACTTCTTGAGAGGGGAATAAGCGTGGCTGGATGTGACCAAGGGGAGGTTCGCGGTTCGCCCATAAGCGTTACAAGGTTTACGAACTTTTATAATGAAATGGTCAAACGCGGGTATTCGAAAAAACCGGTTCTGCTTGGGCAGAGCAGGGGAGGGTTAATGATGCTAAGTTGGGCTGTAAGAAACCCAACACGAGTGAGTGGTTTTGCCGGAATTTATCCAGTATGTAATCTTAATAGCTGGCCGATGAAACGAAACCTCGGAACCACCCTGAAGGACTTCGGCTTGAATATTGAAGAATTTTCAAAAGTCGTCGATCAACACAATCCGATCAACCATTTAGCAGGTCTAGCCAAAGCACAGACTCCTCTATTTATTGTACACGGCGATTCCGATGTGGTTGTTCCACTAGAAGAGAATAGTGGGGTTGTGGCCGAGCGTTACCATGAATTAGGCGGGGAGGCGAAAGTCAAGATTGCTCCCGGCAAGGGGCATCAGGGTGGCGACGATTTTTTTAAGTCAACCGAGTTGATCGAATTTATGATCAATTGTTCGTTGGATCAAAAGATTCTCCCATAGGTTAATAAGATCATTTTTACTTTCTTAAATCCGGAGAACAACAAATTTTTTATTTATTTACTATGCTCGATCAATTGAGCCTCAGATCAATTAATTGTAACTAGACAAAACCAATTCTTTATCCTTAACTCAAGTACTATGAAAATTAATCAGTCTCAATTCTGCTTCATTAAAATCCTTCCTTGTATTGTTTTGTTCTGCCTTTCGGGTCTTTTGGTCTTGGCTGGTAAGAAAGTTAATCTTTTGACACCCGGGGCGATTGGCCTAAATAAGAATTGGACCTTAGAGAAGGGTATTCTTACACCTTCGAAAACACCGGGTGGAATTATCTGGTCGAAGCATAAGTTTGGAGATTTCGAAATCACGCTTCAATATAAGACCTCAGCAAAAGCAAATAGCGGGCTTTTCTT
>CAWUUU010000066.1:0-3891 GCA_963924995.1 uncultured Opitutales bacterium | reverse complement strand
GCTTCGGGATCGATGACGAGGAGGGCAAAGCGGGAGACTTGGTCGAGGTCATCGGTGTTCAAAGATGCGTATTCAAATTTACCTCGCAGGTCGGTGTAGCCGTCTTTGTAGAATCGGATTTTTCCATCTTTCATGCGAGCGTATGTTTTGATGTAGACTTGAGGCAGAGGCTTGCCTGTCACTTTGTCGAGTACGCGGATGCGACCGTATTCCGCAGCCACTTCCGTACGTAAGCGGTTGGCGTAAAAGGCCTGAGCTTTTCGGGTGCCACCCGCCTCGATTTCGACCATGACGTTCATCCGGCGGTATTTCTCGGGTAGGCGATGAAGGGTGTCTTTTTTACCATTGGGCAGTTCAATTGTTTCCTCACCGTCGGCAGATACGAGTGTGAAGTGATCGGCGTCATTTTTGGCAAATGGTTGGCGGGAGAAGAGTAGTTCGACTTCCATTGGATAATAGCGAATTCGTGCAGTTCCTATGTTTTGATGAGTGAGACGGATACGGTCGTCTGTAAATTCAAAGGAAAAAGTAGGTTCGGTATCTGCGAGCTGGTCCATTTGCTGGTCGCGTTCTTTGTCGTCCACCACTTTGGGGTCGAGTGCTGCTTTGGCTTCGTCAAGGTGGGCGAGGGCTTCGGTGAAAAGTTTTTTCCATCGGTCGACAGGGTAGTCCTGGTATCGCTTGGCGATCTTGCGAGCGGTGCCGAGTTCGAGCTGGTAGAAGGCGGCATTGACTGCGAGGTAGTCGTATTGAAGTTTTTCCTGAATTTGGTCGCGATCGACTTGGCTAAAATGATCGAGTCCTTTTTCGATTCGATCCTGGGCAAGTAAGTAGTGGGCGAGCATGAGATGATCGTCCGGTTCGAGAGTCGGTTTGTATTTCAAAATCTCAAGAAGTTTAAGGTATTGTTCGCGTAGGCGATCGTTCAGGATACGTCGATCCTTACCGAGTCGATGGGCCCGAGCGTGAACGAGTGGGGAGTATTCGAGTTGTTCGTACCAGCGTCGATCAACAGGATCGAGTCTAAGAAGTGGGCTTTGAATCCATTTTCCACATTGGTTGGCAAATCCGGATTTTGCGAGGTGTGGACGGAAGCGCTCGAGGTCCTGATGGTAGAAGGAGTAGGACCAAAGAGTCGAATGGTAGTGGAAGCGGGATTCCATTTCCTTGATCAATTGGTCGTAGAAATCTTTTCCGGATCCGCCTTCGTTTTCACGCTTCAGGCGAAAGGCGATTTGGTTGAGGTCTGTCCGGTCGAGATTGTTGGAGCGAAGGTAGTCGAGGACTTCGGGATCGGTCCCGTTTTGGGAAATCCAGGCCCATGATGTCTTATCCTTCTTACTGAGTTCTTTCACTACTTTGAAGTTCATCAAGGAAGCGGATGCGATTGAACGTCCATCGGCCGAGGTTCGAGCGGGGTAGAGGTCGTAGTCTCCAATAATGGGGAAATAGAAGGAACTTTCAAAGGTTTGGGTCGAGTATGCCTCAAGGGTAATGGGGACGCTGCGTACGGTGCGTGAAGAATTGAGTGGCATTGATCCGTTGGGGAGGTGAAGAAGGAGTCGAAGTTTACGACGAGAGGAGGTGGGGTTAGTCAGGACTACGATCGATCCATAGGCTATGCCGGAGAGAAATTCCTCGTCCACAAAGTTGTCCAAGCGTTCGGCCTTCTCATATCGATAGCGAGAATCAAGGCGGAAAAAGCGTTGGCTCATGAGCACCTCGCTTTTCTTGGCTTGTTCGGAGGGAAGGAGTTGTTCGTGAAAAAAGACGACTCCTTGTTTTGCTTTTAAGGTGACGGCTCGTCCATTGATTTTGGTTTCAGTATCTTTGGGTTCGAAGGGAAGGTCAAGTACGGCAAGAGCCAATAACATTTCAGTCGGGCTACTGGTGGCGTAGATGAAGTTTCCCGAAAGGAATGGTTTTCCCCCGCCCTCAGCCAAGTGTTTTCCATAGTCGCTCCAAAATGAATGAAAGGGAACGAGTGAGGAGACGGTTTGTTCGAGTGTTCGGTGGTAATAGTTACTCTCGGCCCACTCCATCACTTTACCGATCTTTCGATAGAATGATCGGGCTTGTTCGCGACGTTTGATATTGGCGGCAAATGGGTCGATTTTCTCTTTTGTTGACCCAGCAAATCCCGAAGCGTAGCCGAACCACAACTGTTCATTCTTTCTTTTGCCAATCTTTTTTTCTACAAGCCCGTCCATTAACATATCTCCACTTTCCTTTTGCATCTCCCCTGACAGGGAGAGCAATGTAGCACCAACAGGTGGAGCTGACGACCGCATTAGGGATTGGGGCATGCCCATTGCAAAGGAAGGTGCACTGAGGTTTTTCATCGAATCCATGTCCATTCTTGAACTTGACCTGTTGCGTGCACTCGAGGACCTGGCTTTGTACATTCGTCTGGCTTGGTTGATAACAGCCAAGCCTTCTTCGTTTTCGGAGTCAAGAGATGCACTCTTGAGGGCGATTTCAAATAGTCGGTCAAAACGATCGAGTTCGGGAGGGAGAAGTTCGGACTTTTCTGAGAGGTATCTGCTTATTGCCTTACCGTCGGCAAAACGGGTGGTGGAAAGGAGGGCTTTTTCAAAGGCGTTGAGCTTTTCGAATCGAATGGGTTCAATATATTTTGAGAGATCGCGTTGGAGGAACCAATCGTCGAGAAAAGTGGCTTCCTTTTTATTGGCGAGATGAAGTTTGACGACTTCGTTAAAGAATTCCGGATCTTTTTTGAAAAGGAAAAAATGAAGTTCATGGCAGGCGTGGGATCGATATTTTTCCAACCTTTCCGCAGGTTTCATATTAGGCCAGTCGAGAATAAAGTCGAACTCCCTGAGGATTGAATCTCCGTTGAGTGTGAGGAGCAGGTCATAGGCATCTCGCAGGGAAGCAATCGAGCGGAAACGCGAGGTGGTAAAGTCTTTTAGTTCGAAGGCTTGATTTGCTTGGAGGAGAGAAATTTGCTTTTTCTTGGTGTGGGCATCCTTCGGGTTGAGGTCGGTGGCCATACGGAGTTCTCGGATTTGCGTGCTGGAGTCCTTTAAGGGGAAATCGAGTGAGACCTGTTGGACAGGATCGATGGCAACTAACCTGAGGATTCGATAGCCTTTGTCTTTTGGCAGGTCAATCACAACATCGCCGTTCTTGTCGGGGCGAAGATTCCTTTCCAAAAGAGTTCCGTGGGTAAGAAAGTCCAGATTGGTGGGGTCGTTAAGACCGCCAGTGCCCATCATTTTTGCTAATTCGCTTAAATTACGGGCGTCCATCTTGTCGCTTGCGTCCTGATATTTATTGCCCTTCTGCGCGTCTTTCTTAGCGGTCTCAGTGGAGCGCACTAACCATGGATTTAGAATAAGCCCAGGACGAGGTAGGAAATTCCCGGGAAACTTAGTTGTGCCCTGTCTTTCTAAAACATAGCGGTATTCTTCGCCAATATCACGTTCTTCAACATACAGAGTTTTTGGAATGGCAAGGGATAGTGAGCTGGGAGTGGGAATAGGAGTAAGGGAAAGGGATTGGTGGGCATCGAAAGTGGGCACATACGCCGTGCCAAAAAGGTGCAGGCGAGCGGTGGAGTGGGCGTTGATTAAACGAACTTTTAATTGATCGCCATTTATTTCAGCCGATGCGATTGAAAGCGGGGGGCCGTAAGACCGTTCGAGAATGTGGTGTCGGGAGACGGCGAAGCCAGAACGATTTTCTCCTTTGGTCACACGGATTTTGGTGGTTTTACCAGATGGGTGGTGATGGAATTCGAAGTCGCCTGCAGGTAAGTCAATTACTTGAATTAAGCCGGGTAGGGCACGAAGTTTTTCGGATTGATCCAAATAGATTGTATTGGCCCGTTTTTCGAAAAGACTATACTGACCAAGTTTGGCCCGTTCC
>CAWUUU010000065.1:0-9660 GCA_963924995.1 uncultured Opitutales bacterium | reverse complement strand
GGCCAAAGGTCTCGACCGTCAATTATTGGATGATCCTCGGGTATGCGGATACCTGCAGCAGTGGCCAAGGTGGGCAGCCAATCCATGGCGTTTACAATTTCACTACAGATATGATCATCCAGCACTTTTTGACCGGGTGCTCTTAAAATGGCTGGAACGCGAATACCGCACTCCCATGTAGATATTTTTCCTCCGATTAATGGCTGAGTTTTATTCCTACCGGGTCCCCGGCCATTATCTGAGGTGTACACGACAATGGTCTTTTCCTCCAGGCCAAGTTCTTTCAGTGAATCCATAATCCTTCCTACTCCGTGATCCAATTCCTGAATTGCGTCACCGTATTCTCCCCAGTTCGAACTGCCTTGGAACTTGGGGCTCACTCCTAGCGGCTTATGAAGCATGGTGTGAGGAAGATAAAGAAAGAAAGGTTTATCTTTATTTCTTTTGAAGAAAGCGATCGATTCCTCCGTGTAAAGATTTGTCAATTCGGCTGGCTCGGCAGATCGTTTGACAATCTTACCATTTCGAAGAATAGGTACACCTTCATCACCAAAGTAGACTGTTTCGACAGGATCTAAGTTGGAATACATACCGAAGTGATAATCAAACCCTTGAGCCATCGGCTCAAAAGGTTTCTTGTCCCCAAGATGCCACTTACCGATGCACGCGGTGGTGTAGCCATTAGCTTTAAAAAGCTCAGCGATGGTTACTTCATCGGTGTGAATTCCGCGATTGGAGTCCGCTCGTTGCACCCAGGTTTCCATTCCGATCCTCCGAGGATAGGCACCGGTCAAAAGCCCGGCCCGTGAAGGGCTGCATATCGGAGCTGCGGCATAGTAGTCGGTAAAACGAATTCCTTCTTTTGCCAATTGATCGATCCGAGGTGTTTCGACCTCAGTGGCTCCGTAACAGCTCAGATCATAGTAACCCTGATCGTCTATAAATATAATGACTACATTGGGTCGGGACTCTGTGGAATGCATTTGTCCCCATCCAGAGAATGACAAGAGAGTCAAAAGCAGGAGTTGGCTCCATTTCGTTTTCCAGATTACATGTGAAAAGTCTTTTAATTTCATAGATAAAAGTAAAATTCAGTGGTTTTATTCGCTAATTAATGTGCTTAGGTAAGCAATAAGATCTCTCAACTCACTACGTTGCATCATCGCTCCCATTGGTGGCATCACCGAAACGACTTCACTACGAGCAGAGACATTCCTATGACTAATAAATTTGAAAGCACCCGAAGTTGGATCCTTGAGCTTGATACCTTTTTCGCTTTCTTCAACAAATAACCCCGAAATATTTGATCCATCTTTCAAATCAATGGACACATTTCCGAAATTCCTGGCAATGGTAGCTTGCGGAGCAACAAGTGATTCAAGGAGGTACTTGGGATCGCGTTCACCAATCTTCCACAGATTGGGTCCAATGTTCGATCCAGGCCCTCTTTTCTCATATTTATGACAACGAACACATTGCCCTCCGATGTGGTTCATGAAAACAGTTTCCCCCTTTTTTGGGTCTCCGCCTTCGAGACATTCCTGAAAAGATTTCGGATTCATCAAATTACTTCTTCCAGCTAATAACGATTTAAATTTTTCGTCTTTAGGAAGTAAAATACTGGCGGCCTCAATTACCTCCAACTGAAGGCCGGGATCTAAATTTCCAGTTACTAGTTCTTGGGTTAGCTTGGAAATCTCCTTAGTCGCTTGTAATTTAAGTAAAGATCGTACCCCTTCTTGTCTTTCAATCAGTTTCTCGGACTTAAGAAAACCCAAAGCAGTGTCCAGTGCATTTGGCTCCGCAGCCGATAAATACTGCATCGCTACAACCCTAAGCTTAGAGGAATTTGAATTGATCGCTTCACGGAGCACCTCCCTATTTGAGATTACACCTTTTTTATCGGCCATTGCTTGAAGTGCAGCGATTCGCACAGATTCATCGGTAGTCTCCTGTTTGATTAATCGGACGAGTATTTCATGGCTCGGCAAAAGATCGTACTTACGACTCAGATGCATCGCGGCAGCCTGAACTTTAGCCGAACCATCGACTAGCAATCTTTGGATAAAGGGTTCAAGGGCTTGGCGAAGACTCGAAAACTCAGCTATCGAATCCTGTGAAGACCGGTAACGCCCTGTTACGGCATCGAGCTTTGGAGGTGAATTCCACTCCATTAATCGTTTGAGAGCAAACAAACGATGTTCTTCAGATTGTGTCTCATCACTGGCCCATTTGGCCACTCTGGCCGCATTTTCAAATGAACCGATTCTGGCATTGGCATTGATTGCCCTTAAAACAAAAGCGGTTTTATTATTATCAGATGATTCGAGTGCTTCAGCCAGATATGACATTGCAGGCAGAATCGAGAAATCATCATAAATCCCAAGTGCAGCTTCAGTAGATACGAAATCAATCTCCGCTTTCAAAAAACGTCTAATTTCCGGTGCTTTATTTCTTCTTAGAGCTACTACCGCACAAAGCTGTACTTCCACTGAGTTGTGAGTATTCAATATCCCTAAGGTCTTAGCATCAAACTTTGTCAGAGCCTCAATGGCTGCGTGACGAATATACAGATCCTTACCACTATTTTCCTGAATTAGATTTACAATTAAATCCAGGTCTTTTCGGTCACCGTGCTTCTTGAATGCAAGCAGAGCAAAATATTGTTCCCGCATGGATAAGCTTTGCATACCCTTAGCCACGGTCCTCGTAGGGAAAGTCGAAACATCGGGTGCCACCCGAAAAATTTGTGCCCGCAGTTCAGGATTGGAGGCAATTTCGGAAACCGTGAGAAGGCGGGCAATTTCATCTCCCGTGGTGTGGCCCAATCTAACCGACTGCCCAAGCCCCCAAATCATATGGACAATTGCCAATTCTTCAGCCTCAGCTAAGTATCCAGCTCCGAGCAAGTTAGAAAATGCTTTTCGTTTCACTAACTCAAACTGTGCTTTGAGTCGCACTCTTTGGTCGGGCCAACCAAGAAGATCAAAGAGTTTTGATTGGTTCAACGCCGCGAAATCATCCCCAATTAAACTTTCCGTTTGTTCGCGCAAAGGGTGTTTCTGGGAATCCTTGACATCCATTTTCCATATCGCCCCAGTTTGATTGAGGGGATAACCGCCCGCCCAATCAACGGCATACAAAGCTCCATCCGGAGCAAAATTCCATCCGATCAAGGCATTGCCTTTTGAGATCAAACGCGAGTTTATCATTTCAAAACCCGCTCCCTTTGGTTTTGTCTGGAATGCCCATTGATCGCCCCTTGGTGCCCCAGTCAGGAAGAATGTTTTCTCCCAACCAGTTCCTAAAGCGGTACCCGGATTATAAACAAACCCACAGGGTCCATCACGGTAATTACATATTGGAGGTAATGAATAGGCGGAGCGTCCATCATGTTGTGGTTTCCATAAACCCTCCTCCGTCCACGGATTATAATCCCTTTTTCGATACTGATAATTGCAACGCCACCCGGAGTCTGAGTTTGCCGCAATATAAACAAAGCGCTCCATCTCTCCAGGATTATCCGAGTCATTATCCACTCCAAACAAATTGCCGTATTCGTCGAATGCTAATTCCTGCACATTTCGAAGCCCATGAGCAAACACCTCAAAGTTCGAACCATCTGGCTCACACCTCATGACCGCACCCTGATTGGGGTAATGCCAGCGTTTACCATTATTATCGGTTACCGAGACTCCTTTGTCACCTATACTCCAATAGATACGACCATCAGGGCCAGTGGTAAGTCCATGCATATCATGCCCGGCATATGCAATGTGCAAGCCATACCCAGTGGATATAATTTCCCGTTGGTCTGACTGACCATCTAGGTTTGTATCTTCCATACGCCAGACATCGGGAGCTATAGTGGCGTAGACTTTATTCTGGTGCCAAAGTACACCCGCTGCGATACCAGTCACTTCGGTTTTAAAATCCTCGGCAAAGGTTAGCATGGTATCAGCAACCCCATCATGGTCAGTATCGGAAATTTTATATATTTTTTCGCTCAGTACTTTTAAGTCATTAAAATCAACGATACCGTCGTCGTTAAAGTCTCTGGTATGCTTGAATGCATCGGGGTTTTCAGGAGATAATATTTTGCGATAGAAACCCTGTTTATCTTGAACAGATTCAAAGGACAAATCGGCTTCGATCCACTGCGGGTGTTGACGGATATCCAAATCCTGAACCTTTCTGCGCTGAGTTTGTGTGACATATGCATTTCCCCGATCATCAAATGAAATTGCCACAGGATCTGGAATATTAAGCTTACCACTCCATTTGCTAAAAATCAGATCACTCGCCTCCTGAGATAAAAGAGCGGTGGTCAAAGAGGTTAGAAGTAAAAGCAGGAAACAATTTTTTAAGCAAACCCATCTAAATAAATGTATAACTACCACAATCGCTTAGCTTGGATTTATGATTTTTTTTAGTAAATCGATGTACTCGGGAACTTTTTCACGAGGACCTTCCTCTTCGTATTCCAAAACCACATACCCCTGATAACCTGCTTCTTCAATAAGGCTTATCATTTTTTTAAGATCGACTTCAACCTTTGTCCCATCTGGCAATTTTCGCTTTACCTTAACTTGTACATTAACTGCATAAGGCAGACTGCGGGTGATGGCATCGTAGAGTTCATCGTCGGTCTCGACTATATAATTGGAAGTATCCAAATTGATACCAAACCACGAACTATCTACACTTTCCAATATGTAGAGCATTTGCTCGACGCTCATATTCCCGTGGTTCTCCACCCCAACCACCACTCCCTTCTGCCCTCCATAATTAGAACATTCCTGTAATGCATCTATTGCCTCCCCCATTCGCACGGGAGAATTTATAAAGTCTTTGGCCAATCCCGGAAAAACCCTCATGTGAGAAGCACCCAACAAAGCAGTTTTGTCGATCCATGCTTTCGTTTCGGAAATTTGCTTATCTAAAAGAAGACCTTTCCCAATGGAGAAGTTATTTCCAATCGCAGTTCCAGACAACGCGACCCCACGATTTTGGGCATGAAGACGAAGTCCCAATAGAGCATCTTCGGGAACTTCCGGTTCAAAAAAATAAGTTGTAATTTCAGCCGCGGGAATTCGTTGATTCGCACAATAATCGACAAAATGATGGAGAGTCATCTCACCTCCATTTTTATTTCTGCGGTTTTTAAACCATTTAAATTGGTTACGGAAAGAATAGGCGGCCAAAGATAACTTTAAATTCGGAGAACCTGTTCTTTCCACTGGCCCCCTTCCAAGTAAAGTTCCAGGAAGAACTAGGGCAGAATTACGAATAAAAGAACGACGGTTCATAGGTTAAAAAGAATCAGGTTCGAACTCACGCAATCAGTTCATTGATTACTTCCCCTCCAAACTGCGAAAGTTGTTTATATCTTCCCGCATGATAGAAGTTCAGTTTGTTATCGTCGAGACCGAGCAAATTTAACCAAGTGCAATGTACATCACGGATATGATGAACGCACTCCACGGCCTCGGCCCCGATCTCATCGGTCGCTCCGATCGTGTGCCCTGCTTTGGTTCCTCCACCCGCGAACCACATTGTCATGGCCTTGGCATTGTGGTCCCTTCCATAGCTTGCATCCCCCCCCCGGATACCATTGTCCGGTGTTCTTCCAAACTCGCCGCAACATACTACCAGAGTATCATCCAAAAGCCCGCGCTCCTTAAGGTCACCGAGGAGAGCAGCAATTGGCTTATCGACCGACAGAATAAGCGAACCGTGGGCCCGGGAAATATAATCGTGACTATCCCAATTACCGGCATAGGCCTGAACAAAACGGACGCCCTTCTCCACCAACCGACGGGCCAAAAGGCATTTCCTTCCGAATGAATCGGTCTTACTGTCTCCAATACCATAAGCCTCACGGGTCTTTTCAGTTTCTCCTTCAATGTCAAGAATGCCAGGCACTTCCATCTGCATCCTGTAAGCCAATTCGTAAGACGACATACGGGCATTCAGTTCATCTTGTTCCTGACGCTCAATAAAATGCTTACTATTCAGCTTCGCAAGTAGGTCTAAATTGCTTCGCTGATCTTTGCGCGTCATTCCCGCTGGCGGGTTAAGGTCAAGTATAGGACTACCCTTTGGCCTTAATGGCGTACCTTGGTAATCTGCGGGTAGAAAACCGTTGGACCAGTTATTCGCACCACCCTGAGGATAACTGGTTCGCGGAAGCACGACAAAGCCAGGCAGATTATCATTGAACGAACCCAATCCATAGTTTACCCACGCTCCGACCGCAGGATCACCACCGAAGCGGTTGCCCGTATTTACATGATAACAAGCGGTCGGGTGGTTTACTGATTCGACTTGGCATCCTCGATAGAAGCACATGTCGTCCGCGTAATTTTTCAAATGATGCCATTCGGATGAAAAATCAGCGCCGCACTTGCCGGCTTTAAGAAAATCAAATGGACTCTTAACGAAATAACGTTCCCCCGAAGACATAGCACTCTCGCGATCGCCACTACGGTTAAATCTTTGGAGATGTCTCTTATCCAGTTCCGGCTTTGGATCGAAGGTATCGATATGAGACGGACCGCCTTCCATCATTAAAAAAATGCACCGTTTTGCCTTTGCAGGGTGATGGATACCAATAGAATTAATGTTTTCGGCCTGTGCCATAGAGGAGAAAGCAAGCGAACCAATCCCCGCACCCAAACCATAAAGTGCCTCCCTGCGGGAAAGCTTAGCGATCAAGTTTTGCTGTTTCATAATGTGTATCAGGTTGAAGTCTAATCGATGTAAACGAATTCGTTCGAGTTGAAGAGAACAAGGCAGATATGAGCAAGCCCACGAGTCCGTGCATCCGCGTCACTCCGTTGCAGGTCGGGTTGATAAGATTCGTATGCCGGAATAAATTCCCAAAAATCATAGGGTTCACCCGTTTTTTCCGCCATTACTGTTCTTTTAATCTTCCGGGGATAGGCTCGGGCAAGAGGCGTCTTTTCGCTTTCTGTTTCTGTGGCGTTTTTCCAACGGGTAATGCAAGCCGTGATTTCCCCTTTGGTAGGAGAACGTCCAAGGGCGAGTTCGAAAGCTCTTTGGATAATGGAAGATTCACTACTCTTCTTTTTCAAAAGACGATCGGCAAAGGCAAGGGCCCGGTCTTGCACTTCTTCCCCGTTCAAAAGAGTAAGAGCCTGGGGAGCAACAGTAGATGATTCGCGCTGTTCGCAGGAAACATCAGGACCGGGTTGATTGAAGGCTTCAAGGAAAGGATCACGCAACCCACGTAGTTTTTCCGCATAGATGGTACGCCTGTTTCTTTGGTGGGGAAGAGGATCAGGTTCGTAGACCGAAGCAGTACCACCCATTATTTGACGAGGTTGGAATGCAACTTCAGGATTAATATCGGGCCGAACGGGAATTCCGCCCACATCGTAATTCAATTCTCCACTAACCCGTAGCATGGCATCGCGAATTTCCTCTGCGACCAAACGACGGGGAAGGAAGCGGGCATAAAGAATTCCCTTCGGGTCTTTCTCGTTCAGAGATTTTGAATCAGGATGACGGCTGCTGCGACCATAGGTTTCAGAGGTTAAAATTAAATGATTCAGCTTTTTTACAGACCATCCGTTTTTCATGAACCAATCCGCCAGATAATCAAGCAATGCCGGGTGCGTGGGTAACTCACCGGTTCCACCAAAGTTGTTGGGATTCCCCGCGATTCCACGGCCAAAATGCCATGACCAAATACGGTTAACCATCACTCGTGCGGTAAGTGGGTTTTTTTCGTTCAGTATCCATCGGGCAAGAGCCAAACGCCGCTTCCCCTTCCCTTTAGGAAAAGGCTGGACACTCATTCCTCCAAGATATTCGGTCGCACTCAGGCCTCCAGGTATAACTAGCTCACCCTCCGAGTAGACATCCCCTCCAGTGTAAATAACATCTGAGTCAAAATAACCTTTTAGCCATGGATTCTCTGGCATATCAAGACGTCCTTTTACCTCTTTCCTGGATACGGTTTTACCGGTAAAAACGGCATGGGTGAGCGGCAGAACTCGATCCAGTTCGATCCGGTGGCGAGTCAGGTTTTTGAAGATGCGCGACTGGGAAGCTTCGTCCCCTGGGTCCAATCCGTTGTCTCCCACTTTCGCACTTCCAGACTCTTCTTTTTTCAACCGTTTAAACTTTTCCTTAAGCTCTGCTCGTTGTTGCTCATAGGAAGAAATCTTGGAATTAGCAAGTTTGGTGAAAGAATCAAAACCTTTCCTGGACTCAGAGGGAAGAAACGAAGCGTCACGTTCTGCAAACTGTGTCGTCGAAAAGACGGCCATCATGCTATAATAATCACGGGTAGGAACAGGGTCAAATTTGTGATCATGACATTTGGCACATTGCATGGCATGGGCAAGAAAAGCCTGCCCCACTGAATCAGTCACATCGTCCAACCAAAGCTGACGGGTTTCTTTAAATACACTCATTCCAGTTTGTTCCCATGGCCCCATTCTAAGAAAACCGGTGGCAACCAAATTCTCGGGCTTACTCGGGTCCATCTCGTCCCCAGCCAATTGTTCCATCACGAATTGATTGTATGGCTTATCCTTATTAAATGCCCGGATGGTGTAGTCACGATAGCGCCAGGCGTTGGGGCGAGAGTAATCATTGGCGAACCCCCCGGAGTCGGCGTAGCGTGCTATATCAAGCCAATGCCTGGAGAAATGTTCTCCATAATGCGGTGAAGCCATTAACTTCTTGGCATAAACAGACAAAGCATTATTCGATTTTTTAAACTCTTTCTCAAACTTACTGGCCTCGATGGGCTTTGGTGGCAATCCGGTCAGTCCGAAGGAAAGGCGGCGGTATAATTCACGGGCTGTGGCACCCGGTGCGTAATCCAGGTCGAATTCCTTAAGTTTTCGATTCACAAACCAATCAACTGGATTTATGCCAGCGGGAACCTTCTCTACCTTGAGTGGACGGTAAGCCCATAACTTTTCAGTCTCGTATCGGCGGTTCTGCCAGTCTTCGGAAAGTGCCTTCGATGTGACTACTTTCTCGCCCTCCGCATACTCTTCCTGAATATCGGCAATCTGCTGGTCACTTGGCCAGGGTGCCCCATAATTAATCCAGTCACGAATCCACCCGGTCTCTTCATCGGTTAATTGATCAGTTTCCTTAGGAGGCATCTCAAGGTCTTCTTCCACTCGGGTACTGAGAATGTAAAGATAACTATTTTCTCCCTGCCCCGGTATCAGGACTTCATCTTCAAAGATTTCTCCTCCAAGCAGCATCGATTCTCTACTCCGCATGTCAAAATCACTCTTAATCTTTTCCAGTTTATCACCATGACAAGCCATACACTTCTCAGCAAACAGGGGTTTAAGCTTCAAAGAAAAGAGTTTCTCCCCTATTGAGGGTTCTACTGAATATGCAGAGTTTGCGAAGAATAAGAAAACAATGAAATAGCGAAGGTTCATACTCATCGATTTGGTTTCCCCATATTGTAGATATCTGCAATTTCATCTGAGGACAGAACGACTGAAAAAATACCAAACTCATCAATTCTTCCATTGAGGCTACGAATAGAACCTTGATTTATCGGTTTACTCCAATTACCCAGATCGCTTTTTCCGATTCTAAGTTTCTCAATTGGCTTGTGATGTTGGAGTCCGTCGACCACCGTGATTTCTTTTCCAT
>CAWUUU010000064.1:0-43950 GCA_963924995.1 uncultured Opitutales bacterium | reverse complement strand
TTCGTGTTCTAATCGAAAAGGGTGCTAGGTTTGTTCAGTTACGATCAAAATTGTTGGGGCATAATGAACTTGTTGATCAAGTCAAGTTGTCATCTCAATATGCTCTGCAAAGTGATACTATTTTAATCGTGAATGATTTTACTAAAGTCGCTCAAAGCATTAGTGTTTCTGGTGTTCATCTAGGAGCTAATGATTGTAATGTCGAACTAGCAAGGGAACAACTGGGCGATAATGCTATTATCGGATCTACAGTACATAACCTAGAGGATGCAATCAAGGTAACGCAATTAGGACTTTCTAATTATGTGGGTCTTGGACCTTACCGGGAATCAAAAACAAAACTTGATCTGGATCCAGTTTTAACTGAGCGAATGCTCCTAGAAATATTAGAGGTGTTATCAGATATACCAGTGTTTTTAATTGGTGGAATTGAATTAGAAGATTGTAATTTAGTGGCTCGCTATGGTCGTGCAGGTCTTGCGGTATGTTCAGCGTTATCACGAGAGGGTGAATATGGGAATTATGTGAATGATTTTATTAAACAATTAAATTTAGAAAAGTGTGCTGTTGTATGAGTGGAAAAACCGATAGTTTGAAATTAGGAGACTTTGAATTTGATTCCCGTTTATTTGTAGGAACTGGCAAGTTTGAATCTGGTCAGTTGTTTGAAAAGTCAGTTTCCACAAGTGGTTCTCAGATGGTTACTGTTGCGATGAAACGAGCTAATCCTAATGCTCAAGATGACTCGATTCTTGATTTTATTGACTCAGAAACCATTAAGATTTTACCCAACACCTCAGGCGTTCGTGATGCAAAAGAGGCTATCTTTGTGGCCCGAATGGCCCGAGAGGCACTGCAAACAAATTGGTTAAAGTTAGAAATTCACCCAGATCCAAAATATTTAATGCCTGACCCTATTGCTACACTGGAGGCAACCAAAGAATTAGTAAGAGATGGGTTTATAATTTTACCGTATTGTCATGCAGATCCTGTTTTGTGCAAGAAACTCGAAGATGCAGGTGCCGCGGCCGTCATGCCTTTGGGTTCTCCCATTGGGAGTAATCAGGGGCTCCAAACTAAGGAATTCCTTCGTATCATTATTGAACAATCTTCAATTCCAGTTGTAGTTGATGCAGGGATTGGGGCTCCATCACAAGCTGCCGAGGCTATGGAAATGGGAGCAAGTGCGGTTTTAGTGAATACGGCTATTGCCGTTTCTAACAACCCGGTTGCAATGGGGGATGCATTTGGAAAAGCAGTGAAGGCAGGTAGGATGGCTTATTTGGCGGGTATGGGTAAGATAAGTAAAAAAGCTACAGCCACATCCCCATTAACTAACTTTCTTTCTTAATGAAGCCAATGGATTCCTTTGTTGGAGAGTTTGAAAAAGCGGAGTGGAGTGAAATTTCTAAAACGATAATTTCAGCAGATAGATGTAAAATTGAAAGAGCTCTCGATGGAGAAGGAGCAGGTGGACTTGAAGACCTTGCCGCCTTACTTTCCCCATTGGCGAACCAAGAATATCTTGAAGAAATGGCACAACTCGCCCACCAGTTGACCAAGCAAAGATTTGGTAAGGTAATTCGCTTGTTTGCTCCAATTTATCTTTCAAATGAATGTAATAATATTTGTGATTATTGTGGTTTCAGTATGGGGAATCAAATACCTCGGAAAACATTATCAAATGTTGAAATACTTCGTGAAATTGGAATATTAAAGAAACATAAATTTGAACATGTATTATTGGTTACAGGTGAATCGTCTAAGAAAGTGGGAGTGGATTACCTGTACGATTCAATAAAAGTTCTCAATGAGTATTTTGCTAATGTTTCAATGGAAGTTCAGCCTCTAAAGGAAGATGAGTATCAATATTTAATTAGTGCTGGTTTGCATGCTGTTTTAGTTTATCAGGAAACATATGAAAAAAAGAGTTATGCAAAGCATCACTTAAAGGGAAGAAAAAGGAATTTTGATTGGAGGTTAAATACGCCAGATCGCCTTGGTCGTGCAGGAATAAACAAGATAGGCCTAGGGTGTCTTTATGGACTTACCCAAGATTGGAGGACTGATTCTTTCTTTGCTGCGATGCACCTTAATTATTTGGAAAAACGATACTGGCAGACTTCATTTTCAATGTCTTTTCCTCGTCTTCGCCCTTGTGAAGGAGAATTGAATCCAGTCGTGGATTTAAAAGATCGAGACTTAGTTCAATTACTTTGTGCTTTTCGAATATTTAATCATGAGCTTGAATTAAGTTTGTCTACTCGAGAAAGTCCGACTTTAAGAGAAAACCTTTTACCCCTTGGCATTACTACTATGAGTGCGGGTTCTAAAACTAATCCTGGAGGTTATGCGGGCAATGTTGAATCTCTTGAACAATTCTCTATTTCAGACGAAAGAAGCCCCCACGAAATTCAAGAAATGCTCAGAAGTAAAGGCTATGAACCTGTTTGGAAAGATTGGGATTCATCTTATCAATGTTTGGATAAGACCTTACCCAAAGATACTGTTTTGTTAGATAAAGCTGATTCGAAAATACTTGCCGTTTCTTAGTACCTTTAAACTGTTGCATATCGTTTTAATATGGATCTTTCAGTTGAAGAAAAAAAACAATACCAAAGGCATCTGTCATTGCCTGGTTTCGGATTAGAAGGACAGAAGTTACTTAAAGAATCATCGGTTTTAGTTATCGGTGCCGGTGGTCTTGGATGCCCTGCCTTACAATACTTAGCCGCGGCAGGAGTTGGGAAGATTGGGATAGTCGATGATGATATAGTCGAATACTCAAATTTGCAGAGGCAGATTTTATATTCCCATAATGATATTGGAAATGTTAAAGCCGAAGTAGCTGCCAAGAAATTAGAGCAATTAAATCCATTTATAAAAATTAATTCACATGTTCTTCGTTTTAATGCCTCAAATGCAGAGGCATTACTAGAAGGCTATGATATTGTAGTAGATGGAACTGATAACTTTGATTCACGCTATTTGATTAATGATGCCTGTGTGTTATTTGATAAAGTTTTAATTTACGGGGCAATTTATCAATTCGAAGGACAGGTCAGTGTTTTTAATTTAAATGATGGTCCCACTTATCGTTGCCTATTTCCTGACCCACCAAAATCTAATGCTTTACCAAGTTGTTCAGAAATTGGCGTGTTGGGAGTCCTTCCAGGTATAATTGGTAATTTCCAAGCATTGGAAGTTATCAAAGTAATAACTGGATTAGGGGAGCCCCTTACAGGTAAACTTTTGCTTTATGATGCATTAAAACAAAACACGCGTATTATTGGAATTAGTCCGAATCGAAAAAGCCGTGAAGTATACGAACTGTCAGATAGTTTTTCTATCTGTTCCACCTCTACAAATAGTAAAACTGATCAAATGATTATTGAAATTGAGCCTAACGTATTTTCCGATATGAAGAAAAATCAAGATGATATTCTTGTCTTAGATGTTCGTGAGGATTGGGAGCGAGAAGTTTCAAAGATCACACCATCCACTCATATTCCACTGGGTGAATTTGCCTCTCCTTCTGGGCCTGAATTACCGAGTGAATTTTCGACTGATAAAAAAATTGTCATTTATTGTAAAGCTGGAGTTCGTAGCAGGATGGCGTGCGAGGCACTTAAGGAGAAGGGGTTTAATAACCTTTATAATCTTTCGGGTGGAATCTTAAACTGGAAAGCAGAAGGTTTTCCTCTTGATTAATGCCAAACATTTTAGTCATAGGTGGTTCTGATAGTTCTGGCGGAGCAGGGGTAACTGCAGATATAGAAATTATTTCAGGTCTAGGGGGGAGATGCTACCCCATTCTAAGTGCTGTCACTGCACAGGGATCTAACGGTTCTTTTCACGCTCATATTATGCCCTCCGCAATTTTGGAAGCACAGCTCGATTCAATCGGGCATCAACAAATTGATGCAATCAAAATTGGTATGCTTCCAAATAAAGATTCAATACAGAGTGTAGCTAACTTTTTAAAACAAACCCGATGTGCTTCTATTATACTTGATCCAGTAATAAAAAGTTCTTCTGGTGCTTCTCTTATCTCACCCGATGCAATAACGACGTTAAAGGATCTTTTATTTCCTCTTGTGTCTTTAATTACCCCCAACCTTTTTGAGGCCAATTTTTTAACTGACCTAAATTATACAATTAAAAAAGAATTTTCAATTGTAGCAAATAAACTCCTTTCATTTGGCACCAATGCGGTTTTACTTAAAGGTGGTCACTTAGTGGGGGATCAATGTGTAGATTTATTTCTACATTCAAGTGGAGATGAAATTACTTTTGAGCATAAGAAAATTCCCAACGGTACGGAGGTGAGGGGTACTGGTTGTCGTTTAGCCAGCGCAATCTCTTATTACCTCGCATCTGGGGAATCTATGCCTAAAGCAATAAAACAGAGTATTGACTATCTTCAGGATTACATTTCTGAGAATGCAAAATAGAATATTTTATATCTATCGACCCAGTGCCTTTCGAATAAGCTCTTCGGTCGAGGCATTTTTACCAATTTCATCGGAGGCTTTACGAATAGCTTGATCCGCATCTGTTGCTTTATAGCCAAGTGTGAGCAAAGCAGAAACTGCATCGTGATAGGTTCCAAAACCGGCATCCTCAATCTCACCCGCTAGAGCGTTTTCTCCATTACTAGACTTGGGGGTAGGGGGGGATATGGTAGTTCCTTTGGGTAAGACTTTGTCTTTTAATTCAACTATAATTCTTTCAGCAGTTTTTTTCCCTAAGCCTTGAGCTTTTGAAAGCATCCCAACATCTCCACTTGCAATTGAACTTTTGAGCATTGGTAAGGAAAGCGAGCCCATTAAGTTTAAGGCAATTCTTGGACCTATCCCGGAAACTTTATCTACGATCATTCGAAAAAAATCTCGCGACTCTCGATCAATAAATCCGTAAAGAGTCTGTGAGTCTTCTCGATAAGTTGCCTGAGTGTACAGTTTGATTTCTTTTCCTAAAGACGGAAGTCTTTCCGAAGTGGTAAGTGGAATGTTAACTTGATAACCAATTCCTCCAACTTGAATAACAGCCATATTTAGTTGGCACTCGATTAAATCTCCTTCAATAAATGCGATCATATAAGTAAATTTATGCAGTTAGTCCGAGGACATCTTGCATTGAGTAAAGTTTTGCTGGTTGATTAATGACCCATTTCGCTGCTTTAAGTGCTCCCGCGGCAAAAATGACCCGATCTGTTGCTCGATGAGTAAGTTCAATCCGCTCTCCTATCCCCGCAAACATAACAGTGTGCTCGCCTACGACATCCCCACCCCGTAATGCATGAGATCCAATTTCATTTGCTTTGCGTTCCCCTGGCATTCCTTCCCGACCATGTGAAATATCGCTGTCACTTGCCTGCCTTGATTCTTTGAGAATTTCTAAAAGGCGATCGGCCGTGCCACTTGGAGCATCTTTTTTTAAACGATGGTGCATTTCGATGACTTCCGGATCAAACCCTGAGTTTAAATCCAAAACTTTTGCGGCTTGTTGGGTTAAGAAAAACAAAAGATTTACTCCTGTGGAAAAATTCCCTGCCCAAACCATTGGAATTGAATTAGATAAAAGCTCAATTGCTTGTCGATCCTCTTTACTATGCCCAGTAGTTCCAATTACCATAGGCTTACCATGCTTTTTTGCCAATTGAGCGAGCGAAAGCGTCGCATCGCGAAGAGAAAAATCAATCACTACATCACAATCTTCTATCCCATCCTCTGGGTTATCCCCTAAATCAACGGGGAAGTTGATTGTGCAATCATGATCTGAGGCAATTGATTGGATGGCCATTCCCATTCGACCTTTTGCACCACTTAATAAAACTTTCAAACTCATTATGTTTATCTTAAAGGGTTAGGTTTTCCGCAATTCCCTTTAATAATTGGAAATTGCTGGCAGATGGGGGAGTGAGAGGTAATCTAACTTCAGCAGATTGTATCAGGCCTTTCAAATGAAGAAGGGTTTTAATCGGGACTGGATTTGGTTCAATAAAGATATCAGTAAAGAATTGGTAGTTTTTTAAATGAATGTCACGAGCTTGGTTATAATTATCTCTTAATGCAAATTCCACTAATTGTGACACTGCTTTCGGAATAATATTTGAGGCTACGCTGATGACCCCTTTGGCTCCCGCTGCCATAAAGGGAAGAGTTAGTCCATCATCTCCTGATAAAACTACAAAATCGGCATCTAGAGCACAAACGCTTTCAGAAACTTTTGCGGAATGTCCTCCGGCTTCTTTTAATGCGCAGACATTCGGGTATTTTTCATATAATGCCGCAATGGTATTAGTCGAAATCTCAATTCCACAGCGAGAAGGAATAGAATAAAGGATAATTGGCTTTTCAGTACATTCTGCAAGAGCACTAAAATGAGCAATCAACCCATCTTGGCTTGGTTTATTGTAGTAGGGGGCAACCAATAGAAAAGCATCTGCACCTGCTTGATCTGCTTTTTGGGTTAACTCAAGAGCTTCTTTGGTTGAATTTGCACCAGTACCAGCGATCACTGGAATTTTTCCATCCACAATGTTTATAGTATTTTTTATAACTTGTAGGTGTTCCTCATCGGATAGAGTCGGGGACTCACCGGTTGTGCCACAGGGTACAATTCCTGAGATCCCTGATGACAACTGGGCGTTCACAAGGCTTTCGAGGTCAGTATAAGATACTGCACCATCTTTCATTGGTGTGATTAGAGCAGTGTGTGCTCCGTGAAGTAGTTTCTTGTCCATTTGGAATAAATATGTGAGAAAGGATGATTCCCGTCTTTTACACATGTTCTTTCTTCACAGGATTAAATCTGTGGTCAACTTTTTAATGGTGGAAACTCAAAGGATTCGTAATTTTTGTATTATAGCGCATGTCGATCATGGCAAGACTACCTTGTCTGATCGACTCCTTGAAAGTACCCAAACGGTAATGGGTCGTGAAATGAAGGAGCAGTTATTGGACTCAATGGATTTAGAAAGGGAGCGAGGCATTACTATTAAATGTCATCCAGTTTCGATGAATTATCGTTACAAGGATAAAGATGATTATCTTTTTAACCTCATTGATACCCCTGGGCATGTCGACTTTTCTTACGAAGTATCGCGTAGCTTGGCCGCTTGCGAGGGAGCTTTGTTACTCGTGGATGCATCTCAGGGCGTGGAGGCGCAAACCTTGGCCAATGCTCAGTTAGCCGAGAGTCAAGGCCTCACTATTATACCGATTATTAATAAAATTGATCTGCCCAGTGCAGATGTGGATCGTGTTTCCAGACAAATCGAAGATATTTTAGCGATTCCTGCAGAAGAAGTAATATTGGCGAGTGGTAAATCTGGCATCGGAGTGGAAGAAATCCTTGAAGCTGTTGTGGAGCGCTTACCTGCACCTCGATTGACCGACTATCCACAAGCCCGTGCCCTTGTTTTTGATAATCAATTTGATTCATTTAAGGGAGTGATTTGTTATATCCGAGTGTTTTCTGGATGTTTTAAAAAGAATGCGAGTCTTTTGCTCATGAGCGAAGATAGGAAAACTCCGATTAAAGAAGTTGGAAAGTTTTGTCCTCAACCCTTTCCAATGGAAAGTTTAAATGTTGGCGAGGTGGGCTACATTGTAACTGGTATTAGGGATGTCGCAGAAATTAAAATTGGTGATACACTTACTCTTTCAGATTCTCCTGCACAACAAATGCTTCCTGGGTATAAAGAAGTGCGCCCGATGGTTTTTAGCGGTCTTTACCCATTGGATACATCAGATTACGAAAAATTGAAGAAAAGTGTGGGCAAACTCCGATTGAATGATGCGGCTTTTACTTTTCAATCTGAAACTTCAATTGCACTCGGGTTTGGCTTCCGCTGTGGTTTCTTAGGTCTCCTTCATATGGAAATTATCCAGGAGCGCCTTCGTCGAGAATATGATATCGATTTAATTTCTACATACCCGAGCGTTGTTTACAGAGTCCATTTAACAACCGGTGAAGTTATTGAAGTCGATAACCCATTGGAGCTTCCTGATATCACTGAAATTTTAAAAATTGAGGAACCCACCATTCTTGCTCGTATTCATGCCCCCAATAATTGTATCGGCGACTTACTTACTCTGGTCACAGAGAAGAGAGGATCTTGTAGTGATACCGAGACAATCGATGAGACTCGAGTAATGATGACCTGCAATCTACCTTTAAATGAAATTCTGGTCGATTTTAACGATCGCTTAAAAAGTGTGACTCACGGATATGGCTCAATGGACTATGACATGTCAGACTATGTGGAATCCTCTCTTGTTCGTATGGAAATCCTAGTAAATGCAGAGCCAGTTGACGCTTTTTCTACCATCGTACACAAGGATAAAGCCGAAAATCGGGGTAGGGTGCTCTGTGCAAAATTAAAAGACATTCTACCTCGCCAGTTGTTCAAAATTGCGTTGCAAGCAGCCGTGGGGGGGAAGTTTATTGCCAGAGAAACTATTAGTGCGATGCGTAAAGATGTCACCGCAAAATGCTATGGCGGTGATATTTCTCGTAAAAGAAAACTTTTAGATAAACAAAAAGAAGGAAAAAAACGAATGAAGCAGATTGGCAATGTCAATATTCCCCAGGAGGCATTCGTGCAAATTCTGAAAAGCTCGACTTGATATTTATTTATGACCGAAAATATAAAAGCCAAAAGATCACAGAAAAAAGGTGCCAAGGAAATCCTTCGACTAGGGGAAAAAGCCTTAGATTATAGGCGTGACATTCTAAGTGCTGATCAAGTCGAGAGATTAGAGTCTGCGACTACAGCACTTAAAGTTGTGTTGAGTAATAAAATAATTTACATCAATGAATTGGAGGAAAAGGCTGAAAAAGTTGATATTGAATTAAAAGAGTCGGGTGGACTTTATTATCACAAAAAAGGATGGGTGGAAAATGTTGAAATGCTCATGGTTGCAGCCATTGTGGTTATCGGGATTAGAAGCTTTTTCGTACAGCCTTTTATAATTCCTACCAATTCCATGTATCCTTCTTTTTTTGGCATGCAACCCAACTTATATGAAGAAAGCAAAGATGTACCAAATTTATTTGAAAGGAGTATTGATAAAGTCATTTTGGGAGCTTCTCATTATCGATTAAATGTGGAAAGTTCTGGCAATTTATACCTTGTCTTACAGAACGGAGGAAGTTTTCGATCTGCCAAGGCAACTTTTCCCAATGGTCGATTTTTTGTTTTTCCTAATACTGTTAAAGAATATGTCTTTGAAGTGGGAGGCAAAGAACACACACTTCAAGTGCCGGCCGAATTCGATTTTGATACTTTAATAGCCCAGAAATTTGCAGGCATTGAAAGTTTACGAGATTTACCTTTGATTGTATCTCAAGATCAAGGGTTTACTGGTAATCGCCTCAAGTTGTCCGATAAGAACTATCAAAAAGGCGATATCGCCATCGCTTTTGATATTTTATTAGGTGATGCCTTATTTGTTGATCGAATGTCTTACAACTTTGTTAAGCCTAGTTCCGGAGACCCAGCTGTATTTCGTACTGGATCTATCGATGAATTTAATCGAAAACTTGGAACTCCGGTGAGAAATTTTATTGGAGAAGATAAATATTACATCAAGAGATTAATTGGCGAACCTGGGGATCGACTTGAAATGAAAGTACCCGATCAAATTTTTACTAATGGAACAGATGTTCGTAAAGGTACACCCGGTGTGCTGTATCGTAATGAAAAGCCGATATCAGGCAAAGTTGCATTTGAGGAAAATCGTAAGCGAGCTGAAAGTTTGGCACTTAACCCAGAAGCTGATAATCCGATGAATTATCCTGGCTATCGTTCTGAAGGATTACTTTCCAATCGAGAGGTTCTTACTGTGCCAAGGAAAGCAGATCCCAAAAATCCAACTGGTTTAAATGGCTATTTTATGATGGGAGATAATTCTACTGATAGTTTAGATGGCCGAGCTTGGGGATTTGTTCCCGAAAACGAAATCATTGGTCGTGCCTTTGTTGTATATTATCCATTCACTAAAAGATGGGGTTTTTCGAATTAAATACCTTATGTTCAACGATTTACCTTAGTTTACAATTTCGCACAATATGGATTATGTCTAATTGTGATTTTTCATGAACCCTTTTCGTTTACCAAGCTGGTTGGAGTCTCGTAGTTCAGGAGTTCTTCTTCATGCGACTTCTTTGCCTGGTGAGTTTGGAATTGGGAACCTTGGTCGATCTTCACGTGAATTTATAGATTTCTTACATGAGGCTGGTTTTCGCTTTTGGCAAATTTGCCCAGTGGGTCCAACTGGTTATGGCGATTCGCCTTATCAGGTGTTCTCTTCTTCCGCGGGGAATCCATATTTGATTGATTGGCAATCTATCGTAGAAGTTGGTATTTTAAATTTAGATGAACTTGCTCCCCTCAGATGTCATCCCGATGATAATATTAATTACGGGCATCTTTTTGATCATTTTTATTCAGTTGCTCAAATTGCATATTCTAATTTCGAGCAAAATCGTCAATCCGTTGAAGCAAAATACGGAATATTTAGTGATTTTATTGAAGCAAATAAGAATTGGTTGGAACCCTATTGTTGTTATCAGGCACTAAAAAAGTCTTCCGCAAATAAGCCTTGGTGGGAATGGGAAGATAAAATCAGAAAATACAGCCGTACCATCCTCGATAGTTTTTCGACCGCTGAGTTAGAGACTTATAACCTGCATTCTTTTTTCCAATATTTATTTTTTAGTCAGTGGAAAGAACTTCGTGCGTACGCACATAGTAAAGATGTTCAGATTCTTGGGGATTTACCGATCTATGTTGCACCAGATTCAGCTGATGTTTGGGAAAGGCCCGAACTTTTTCATGTGGATTCCAAAGTGGGCGAATTTTCCCATGTTGCTGGTGTACCACCAGATTATTTTAATGCAGACGGGCAATACTGGGGTAATCCGCTTTACCATTGGTCTGCCCATCAAGATGAGGGATATGATTGGTGGATAAAGCGCTTGGAGTCACAACTTCGTCTTTTTGATGTGGTCAGAATCGATCATTTTCGTGGATTTCATGATTATTGGAGCATACCAACAGAAACATCAGATGCGAAGGCAGGAGAATGGAAAGATGGTCCTGGCATAGATTTTTGGGAGGTTGTAGCAAAACGCTTTCCCTCCCTCCCCTTTTTAGCTGAGGATCTTGGGCTCATAACCGAGGGTGTACGAACTCTTCGTCGTTCAGTTGGTTTACCAGGAATGGCCGTTCTACAGTTTGCTTTCGATGGTGATGCTGAAAACCTTTACCTTCCGCACAACTTAACTCCCGACCTAGTTCTGTATACAGGCACTCATGATAATGATACGACTTGTGGTTGGTATCATTCATGCGAAGATGAAGTTCGGGGTAATTTTCGGACCTATTTTAATATTCCTGGGGATTTCCCCTCATGGGATATGTTAAGAATGGCATACCGAACGACAGCACAACTAGTCATCGTGCCAATGCAGGACTTACTAAGTCTGGGCTCGGATGCGCGACTCAATGAACCTGGGCATCCTTTCGGGAATTGGACCTGGCGAATGACTCCGTGGCAACTTAAGAATATTTCAGGTGATTGTGCTCAATATCTAAGGAGTCAGGCTGGAATATCTGGACGACTTGAAAAGAAGAAAGTCGCTTCTTTAGCTTAATCTACCTACCATAGAATTTATTCAAAGTTAATTTGAAAAGACTTTTTCCATATTTTCTTTTACTAAGACCATATTGGTTTGCCTTCTTAATTGCTCTGCTTTGTGGAGTAATCTACGGAATCTCTAGTGGTTTTGGGCTACCCTACATGATCGATCAAGTCTTTCCTAAGATTTTTCCATCTGAAAAGCCTGAAGTGGGATTAAGTGCATGGGATTTATTTAAGTATATTTCTTTGTTTCCAATTGTTTTTTTAATCCGTGGAATAAGCGGGTATTTCAATTCTTATTTTATTAATTACTGTGGTATCCGAGTACTTGAAAAAATCAGGTTTGAAGTATTTGCAAAACTTCAACGTCTTCCAGTTTCTTTTTTCCATCGTAATCAAGAAGGCGATCTTCTTAGTCGGATGATTTCAGATACCGGACAACTGCAATCCGCAATATTACAAGTCAGTAATGATTTAATCAAACAACCCATTACTTTTATCGGTGCAATCTCTGCCTTAATTGTAATGGCTGTTCAAAGAGAAGGAATGGCTTTTGTTCTTTTATGTTTACTCGTTATTCCAATCTGTGTTTTTCCGATCCGTCGGATTGGTGGATTGCTTTTAAATAAAGCTCTCAATATGCAACAAAAAGCTGGAGACTTGACCTCAATTTTGACTGAAAATTTATCTGCTTACAAAGAAGTACGTGCATTTAACCTCGAGAAGCGAGAAAAAGATCGATTTTTCGATGTTTCTGAAAACTTTATCGAAGCCCGGATGAAAGTGATCAAATACTCTCATATGCTAACGCCCCTTATTGAAATTATTACTGCAGTAGGCATAGCGGCGGCAATATTTCAAGCTTCTCGAAAATCAATTCAATTAGATGCAGTTGTACCTGTAATTGTAGCTCTTTACATGTCTTATGAGCCAATTAAGAAATTGGGTGGAATTCATACATCTATTAAGCAGGCACTCGCTTCCTTGGAAAGATTGGAAGACATTCTCGAAGCAGATGAAAAAATTACTGATTCTAATCATCCTGTTGAAATAGGAAAAATCCGTGGTGAATTAGAATTTAAAAATGTTTCGTTTTCCTACTCCAATCGTAAGGAAGAATTAAATGAAATACCCGCCTTAGTTGATATAAATTTGAAAATATCTTCAGGTGAAGTGGTTGCCTTAGTTGGTCCTAGTGGAGGTGGTAAAAGTACCTTGGCGGGATTATTGCCCAGGTTTTACGATCCGGAAAAAGGTTCTGTTTTATTAGATGGAGTAGATTTACGAAATCTTTTGATGAAGGATGTACGTGATGCTGTTGCCCTAGTTCCACAAAAGCCATTTCTTTTTGATCTTGATGTGGAAAGAAACATTGATCTCGGTAAATCAAAGTATACCCAGGCTAGTATAAAAGAAGTAAGCCAATTAGCTTATGCCGATGAATTTGTGAATGAGTTTGAACATGGGTACCAAGAACGACTTGGGGAAAAAGGAAATCGTTTGTCAGGTGGCCAACTTCAGCGTCTTGCTCTTGCCCGTGCATTTTATAAAAACTCTCCCTTACTTGTCCTCGATGAAGCAACTTCAGCTTTAGATGCAGATAATGAAGACAAAATTCACGAGGCAATGGCAAAATTAATTAAAGGGAAAACCACTTTACTTATCGCTCATCGTTTCAGTTCCCTAAAGCTGGCTTCAAGGATACTGGTTATGGATAAAGGGCGAGTGATTGCCGATGGTCCCCATGATGAGGTTTACACAAAATGTGAATTATATCGTACATTGTACGATCAACAAAACGAAGGACTCACTTAGGGAGTCATTATTGCTTCCCCCTCAGAATTCTAATTAATTCGAGTCCATCACTGGGGGGACCCTCAGGGAAGAATTGCGTTGGCTTTAATTTAAAGGGAAGGATAGACCTAAAAAAAGCAAGTGAGTTTGCGCAAAACCAACTGACTAGGATGACTTCAATCCAAGTGGGTAAAGTAGTTGAAAAAATAATCCATCCTGAAATTATGCTCATGAGCAATGAGGCAACAGGACCTAAGCCTATAATGATAAAAAGTCTTAATTTTGAAAGATTTTCCTTCTCATATCCAGTAAAGCCCTCTTTGCCACTCAAGAAGCTCAATTCCCAATAGATTCTACCCGTTTTCTTTTTCCAAGAATTACGGCTTTGTCCAACCCGAAGCATTAATTCTTCTGTGGTGAGAAAGATTGCAGGTAAAAGATGCCCTAATTCATGGATAAAGGTCGCAAGAGATCGAAAAAGTATTAACCCGAGCCATGCGAGCAGAATCCAAGGCAACCCCTCTATGCTCAAATAATTTATACTATTGGCGAGGTATAACATGATTTGAAAGCGATTGAACTTGCTCGAAAAGATTCATTTTATAAGTTTGTGTATATTGACTGATAAAGAATGTTTCGTTTTTTTATGCAAGCCTTCTCGGGCAAGAAGCTCCATGTTCGCGTTCCTCATACCAAAGGACTGCCATTGACTGATGAAAATAAATTTGGCGAAGAGGCTGAATCCAGTCAGTGGATTGGGGTTGATCTTGATGGGACTTTAGCGGAAGCCGTGCCATGGCAAGGCTTTGAACATATTGGCAAACCAGTGCCTAATATGATGAAACGTTTAAAAATTTGGATTGAAATGGGCTATCGTGTGAAAATAGTTACTGCCCGTGCCCAAGATCCTACTCAGGCAATCCCACCCATTCGCAAATGGTTAAAAAAGCATGGTTTACCAGACCTTGAGATCACCAATGCCAAAGATATGGATATGATTGAACTTTGGGATGATCGTTGCGTGCAAGTTATTCCTAATACTGGAAACCCTGTCGGACCTGCTTCCGACCCATATCGTACTTAAATATTTCTACACACAATCAAATTAAGACTTAATCGCAATATACTTGCATTAAGGCGAGGTGAGTTCTAATTGTAAATAGTGAAATTTTTAAATTGGACAAGGTTTGATCAAGTCGGAATGACTCTCTCTTTTGTGTGTGCAATTCATTGCTTGGCTTTGCCCATTTTAATACCGTTGCTTCCTTTCATTGCTGGTTCCTTTATTGCTGGCGAAACAGCAGAATTCATTATTCTTTCAATCACGCTTTTGATTGCTACCCCTACCCTTCTTCGTGGTTATTTAAAGCATCGAAACTTTCGTGTTCTTGCAATTTTCTTCCTTGGGTTACTTTTCCTTTTTCTTCGTCCAGACGCAATTCATCATGATCATGCACATGACGGAGAAGTTTTACACTTTATCCTTGCTGGTTTAGCGGGTTTTTCCTTGGCGATTGGTCACTGGTTGAATATCCGTTTATGCAAATCTTGTCCAAGTTGCAAAGATCATAAAACTGACGCCCATTGCCATTAGTCTTTCAATTATTGCTTGAAATATTTGAAGTGTAACCTTGGTCTTGATTTGACCATTGTAAGAATTTTGTTTCATTCTTTGTGGATGATTAAGAAGCATTTTTTGAAGATTTTAATTTTTCTTTTATGTTTGTTTCAATTGTATGCAAAACCAAACATTGTGTTCTTTTTTATTGATGATATGGGATGGACAGATCTCGGTTATATGGGGTCAAAGTATTATGAGAGTCCCAATATCGATCAACTAGCAAAGGAAGGCATGGTATTTATGAATGCCTATGCGGCTGCACCTAATTGTGCACCTAGCCGTGCCTGTCTCATGTCAGGTCAATATTCATCCAGGCATGGGGTCTTCACTGTTGGTAATTCCGATCGAGGCTCTTCTAAACACCGCAAGCTCATTCCGGTCGAGAATACGACTCATTTAGGTGAGGAATTTATTACCATGGGAGAGGCTTTGCAAGCAGGAGGATATGTCACCGCTACTGTAGGTAAATGGCACCTAGGGGAAGATCCAACCACTCAGGGCTTTGATGTAAATATTGCGGGTAGGTCTTGGGGCAGTCCAAGTGGAGGTGGTTACCATAGTCCATACAAATATCCAAATTTAGAGCAA
The DNA here is from genome assembly GCA_963924995.1 of uncultured Opitutales bacterium. Taxonomy (GTDB): domain Bacteria; phylum Verrucomicrobiota; class Verrucomicrobiia; order Opitutales; family Seribacteraceae; genus Seribacter. Next base: position 28,293 of record CAWUUU010000064.1, on the reverse strand, counting down.
AAAGATAAGGGAGAGTATCTGACCGATCGTCTTGGCCAAGAAGCCTGCAAATTCATCGAAAAAAATAAAGATAATCCGTTCTTTCTTTACCTTACTCATTATTCTGTCCACACCCCCATCCAAGCCAAATCTGAGCTCAAGAAAAAATATGAGAAGAAGAAAGCCACCGATCGCCATAGCAATGCGTCTTACGCTGCTATGATTGAGAGTACTGATGATAGTATTGGAGCTGTGCTTGATAAGCTTAAAGAACTTGGTTTGACCGAGAATACAATCGTACTTTTCTTTTCCGATAATGGTGGTCATGGTGCAGTTACCTCTAATGACCCCCTTCGTGGGTCCAAAGGGATGCTTTATGAAGGTGGCATCCGAGAACCCATGATTGTCAAGTGGCCTAGTTATACTGAACCTGGTTCAATTTGTCGGGAAAATATTATTGGGATCGACTTCTACCCTACTCTTTTGGAAGCCACTGGAACACCTGTACCAAATAATTACTTGCTTGATGGCGTCAGTTTTGTTTCGTTGCTTAAAAATTCTAGGGCTAAACTGAAGAGAAAGGCTATTCATTGGCACTTTCCCGCCTACCTACAAGGCTATACTAAAGGACATGGATATTTTCGTACCACGCCAGCCGCTGCCACTCGTATGGGCGACTGGAAATTGCTTGAATTTTTTGAGGATGGATCTTTGGAACTCTATAATACTAAGAATGATCTATCTGAAACCACTAATCTTGCTGAACAGATGCCAGCAAAGGTAAAGGAAATGCATGATGTCATGCTTAAATGGCGTAAAATGGTTAAAGCCCCTGTACCTTCTGTGCTTAACCCTCAGTACGATGGAGTAGCTGCCAATTTGAAACCTAAAATTAAAGGAAAGAAGAAATAACCGAATGAATTGGTGGGGTAAATTAATTGGAACGGGAGTGGGGATGTTTGGAGGCCCTATTGGAGCTTTGGCTGGAGCTGCACTAGGACATCTTTATGATGACGATGATTCAACTCCATTGAATGAGCAAAAAGCTCGTATACTTTATCTTGCCTATTTCTTTTCCTGTGCAGCTAAAGTGGCCAAAGCTGATGGTAAAATATCCGCAGAAGAAATATCCACTACTGAATTACTTATATCCCGACTTCGCTTGGATGAGAAAACCTCTGACTTTGCCAAAAATGTTTTTCGAAAAGCTAAGCTTAGTCGCCGTTCAATCGACGAAGACTTTAAAGAGGTAGGAAAGCTTGTGGGGTATGATACTACCGTTGGTCAGTCTTTTCTAGGAGGATTGTATGAGATTGTCCGTTCGAATGGAAAGAAGTTGAATGACCTCCAGGTGCGCTATCTTTTACGTGGTGAAGAACGTTTGAAATTACCTGCGGGTACCATTCGTTCCTGGGTCAGAGGGGGGTATGCTCCACCTAATACTGCTTCATCAGTCACTACGCTATCTTTAGAGGATTCTTACAATTCCCTTGATTTGTCACCTGATGTATCTGATCAAGAAATTAAAAGAGCCTACCGCTCAAAAGCAGGAGATTTTCATCCCGATAAATTAAAAAGCAAAAATTTGCCCGAGGAATTCTTAATTTTTGCCAATGATCAAATAGCCAAGATCAATCAAGCTTATGAAGTGATTCGAAAGGCCCGAGGCATTAGTTAACAATCAGACCATCTCGCATTGAAATAATTTGGTCACACCGGTTGGCAATGTCTTCATTATGTGTGACTAGTAAGACTGCTAAATTATGTTCTGTTGCTAATTTTTGGAGAAGGTTAAAAACATTTTCTGAATTTTTTGTATCCAAATTACCCGTTGGTTCGTCGGCAAGGAGTAAGGAGGGAGAGTTGACCAATGCACGAGCAATAGCAACTCGTTGCTGCTCACCACCAGATAACTTGTTTGCATAACGATCTATTTTGCTTTCAAGACCAAGTTTGCAAAGTACATCACTTGCTTTCTGCATCGCCTCCTTTTTCGGAATCCCATTTTTTTGTGCAGGAAGAGAGACGTTTTCTACGACAGTTAATTCTTTTATTAAAAAATGAAATTGAAGAACAAATCCAATGGATCGATTTCTTAGAGCAGTTCGTTGTACTTCATTAGATTCGGACATCTTTTGTCCATTGATAAATATTTCACCATCATCGGGCTGATCAAGCAAACCAAGGAGATAGAGAAGAGTACTTTTCCCGCATCCTGAAGGACCGACAATTGAGGTTAATTCACCGGCATTTGCTTCAAAGGAAACTCCCCTTAATGCATTTACTCGCTCTTCCCCTTCAAGGAAAGAGTGGGTTAAATTCAAAGATTTAAGTAATGGCTGGTCCATTATATACTTTCTCTAATAATTTTTGCCGGTTCAATTTTAGAAGCTCTGTGAGCGGGAATCCAACTTGCTACACTTACGAATAAAGTTGCTATTAAAATTGCCCCTAAATAATGGGAAATATCCCAGCTGACCACAAATTTATCGGTCGCGAAAATACCTCGAATACTAAGTGGTATTTGAGAAACCCCATAAGTAGCAAGTGCACCAAAAATAATACCGAAAACGATTCCCGCTAAAAGCACGATGGTTCCTTGCCATAGAAAAACTGCAGATACATCTTTGGTAGAAAAACCAATTGACCGAAGAATAGCAATATCACGAGTTTTCTCTATCACCATAATTGCAAAGACATTAAACATACCTAATCCAGATAATAATAGAATACTTGATACTGTAATAGCAGAGGAAACTCGCAACGCCTTGAAGACATCAAGCCAAACTTTTTCTCTCTCCTGCCAACTAACTGTTCGATGTCCAATTGTTTCTTGTATTTGTTCTGCAATTTGGGGTGCTTTATCTGGATTTACAAGTCCTAATTGTAGGACGGATCCACCAAATCTTTTTCCTGTTAATGATCTTGCAGTAGAAAGATCGATATAGATTCGATTCTTATCGATATCACTAATTCCAGTTTCAAATATTCCTGAGACACGTAGTTGAAAGTTGTGTTTACTTCCATTTAAGTTCACTCGGTCTCCTATTTCTATCCGTAATCTTTGTGCAATTCGATATCCAATAAAAATCCCCATTCGATCTTTTTCAAAGTCTTTAACAGATCCCTGGATAAGTTGATTTTCGAGATCGGAAACCATGATATGATTTTGGATCCTAAAGCCATGTACTTTTACCGATTGACTATGTGAATTTGAATACAAATTTGCACTTGTAACTAGAATTTCTGATATGCCAGTAATTGATGGAAATGCTGAAAGAGAATTTATAACCTTATCAGGATGGTCAACTCCTTCTATAAAACGAGAGTCTTCCCTACTTTTGAATACAAAATGGGTAGAACCATCACTCGATACTTTATTGACCGTCCCTTCTAAATCCTGAAATCGATCTGAAATTAGAATTGCCCCACTTGTACCCAATATAGTTTTTGTAAAAAATTGTTGAAATCCCGATGTTTGGGCCTGGGTTACAATAAAAAAAGAAATTCCAAAAACAATCCCAATTAAGCTCATCAACATTGTTCGCTTACGTGAGAAAATATATCTCAAGGCCAACTGAAGTGATGGACTCACGAAAGTTTAATGGATATTTTTGGTTAGAACTGGTTGGATACTTTGTCCGTCTCGAAGGAGGTGGGGAGTTTCAACAACGACCACATCATCTTCTTTGAGTCCTTGAATAATTTCTACATTTTTCAAGTTTCGAGCTCCAGTTTTTACTGTTTTAATAAATGCTTTTCCTTTTTGTACTACAAATACAGAGGAACCAACTAATGATTTTCTAGGTATAAGTAAGCGATCGACATGCCTATTTTTAATTATTTCAACCCTGCCTGATGCACCTGGATGAATAGTTTGGTTTTTATCTAAAATTTCGAGATAGAGAAGTCTTCTACCTGTAGTAGAACTTATAGTGGGAGATAATCTAGAAACTTTTGCATCCAAAACCTTATTTCCGTTCGAAAAAAGCGAAACTGCTGCGGGTAAGTCTTCCTTTATTCCAACAAAATCTTCTTCGTCTAATGAAGCTTCGATTAAGCGTTTATTAGAAATTATTGTTCCAAAGTTATGCCCCATTGAAACTAATGAACCGGTAGATACATTAGAACTTATAAATTGACCACTTATTGGACTTCTTATCGTCATTTTTTTAATTTGAGAATTTAGATCCTCAATTCTAATTAAATGATTTAAAAGAATTTCGTTATTTGAAATCTTTTCTTGTTCAACTTGTATTACTAAACGCTCAACGATATTTTTTTTCCTGCTCAAATCAACAAGTGAAATTTTATTAGCATTTGAGAGTTTTGTAAATGCCTCAAGCTCTTCTTTTTCAATGTCTAATTGAGTTACTAATGTAGAACCTGTATCAATTCTTTGTTGGAAATGTTTTTTTTCCATTAAGGCTTGTTCCAGACTGCGATTTAAATCACTAATGTCTAATCGTATTAGGGTCTGATTTTTTTCGACGAAAATTGACTTGCTCAGTGGTTCAATAGCAACGAAAGAAACAATGCCATTTGCTCTAGATTTTAAATGATAAGTTTGCTCGGCAAGAACAATGACATTTCCGGTCACTGAATCTTGAATTGTTCCTTTAGTTATTTCTGTGCATAGAACATGCTTTCCTTTTGACAAGAAAAAGTAGCTAAATACCGCTGTTATCAATAATGCGGTTACAATCAAAAACGATTTATTTTTTATCATTTTGGATACTTCAGATGAAAGTCGTATTTTTCTTTAACTTGCAGATATGTAAAGACGGATTTAATTAGACTAAGTTTAGCTACGGAAAGTCCTAACTGAGATGCAAAATAGTCTGTAGAGGTTTTTCGATTTGCATCAAATTCAATCTGACTTTTTTCAAATCGATTTTTTGATGTTGCAACGAGTTGCCTCGAGACTTCAATTTGCTTTGCAAGATTAAGCAATTCTGACCGAAGGCTATTCATTTCTAATCGAAGCTTTTTGGTATTACTTTCGAGTTGAATTTCAAATTTTAGTTTCTTGGCCAGAGCCAAAGATTTAAGTCCCTTACTATGACCTGAATCCCAAAGTGCCCAATTTGCCTCTATACCTACTAGAAAATTGTTACGTCTGACAGAATCTGGGTTATCTGGTAAATCAATTTGATCCTGATAAAATCCACCGACTAAATTAACTTTTGGTTTAAGGTTCGAGTTTGCTACTTTGATATTTTCTTTCTCAGTCTCAATTTGATTTTTTAATTGTTCAATATTCTCAGAAGAAAGTGAGCCAACGATTTGAGGAATATTTTTACCGAAATCATGTTCATTATAAAACCTCTCAAACTTATCTGAAATATCAAGATCAAAGGAATTATAATAACCTGTATCAAACCTGAAATATGCTTTCTTAGTTATTAGGAGACGATTAATTTCAGCAATCTTGATTGATTGCTCGAGTTTTTTTATTGTTGCTTGACTAACTTCTAACTCAGTAACCATGCCTAATTCTTTTCTTTTAAGAAGATCCTCTTCATTTTGTTGATTTAGAGATAGAGTTTCTTTTGCCAGATTCTTTTCGTAATTCAAAAAAACCAAATTCATAAATTCTGATTTTATTTGATAAATAAGATTTTCTTTAGCTGCGGTTGTTTGGTGAATAGCATATTTTTCTGATAATTCTGCTACCCTACTTTTTGCATTCAATGCTCCCCAATGATAAAGAGGTTTTTTGGCATAAATTGAACCAACCGTTCTATAACTCTGATAATAACTTTGCCCGGGGCGGTTCTCATGAATCGAAACACCACTAAGGTTCATGTTTACTGAAATTCCTTTTGATGAATCAGCAATAATCTTTTGTGAATTTGCTTCTTTAATTATTTGTCTAGATTCTTTTAAAGACGGTGCAGTCTGCTCAAGGTTATCAGTAATTTCCGCCAACAAGGGAAAATAAGATTCTATATTTTCTTCTGCGTTAAAAAAAAGTTTTTTCTTTTCATTGACTGCACATATAAATGTGACACATGAAAGAAATGATAGAATGTAAGAAATGCAAAATATAGATTTCAAGAAAAAAAATCTAACCCTTAGGTTACTATTACTCAACTAGAATGACAAGTGAGTCGATTTAAATTGAAACTATTCTGCAACAATATCTTGAAGATATGTAGATTGTAATTCTTGACCAATCCATTGATCTTTTTGCTCAAGAGTTACAGATCTGATTAAAGCAACTTCATCTTCAGTTATTTCTGATGAATCGTTATCCCAAGCTTGCCTTACATACGTGACTACATTAGCAATTTCACGATCATTAATTGGAACGGCGGCCATGTTAACTGCTGCAGATGTTCCGTATTTTTCACCTTTTACAGTGATCTCACCTTTTAGGCCGTTTAAAATGATTTTGGTAATTAATTCAGGATTAGCTGATACCCATTCAGAACCAGAAAGCGGTGGATACTGTGTTGCTATTCCTAGGCCATTAGCTTGATGGCAAGATGCACATCTAAGTGCAAATATTTTTTTTCCAGAACTAATTTTTCTATCAACTCGCTGTATTTCTTTTTCTTCATCAGAAAGTTGTACGATTTCTTGTGGAGGATGAATTTGAAAGCCATTCGTTGAATGTGCTAGCTGAATCGAGCATACAAAGATTAAGCAACCAAACATAAATACAAATACTAATGGAGCGACTAGAAATCCTTTGGTGGGTGGGTGCTTTTCTCGATTAAGATTGGAATGAATATCAACCATATCTTGATCGTTCATACCCATATCATCTAAATTATTTTTGGTTTTATCGCTCATTATTCAGAGTTGAGTTCAGCGTCAGTCCACATTTGCATTGTACCTCTATCCTTTATAGTTGCTCGGACATGGGCCACTTCACCTTTACTAATTGATGATGCAGAATTACCCCAATCATTTCTGATGTAAGTGAGTACATCAGCTATTTGTTGGTCTGATAATGAACCCGCTGGCAAACCTGGAGGAATCATTACACCATTATATTTAACACCATTTACCTCGATTTCTCCCATTAATCCATACATACTGATTTTAATTATTCTTTCCTTATCTCCAAGAACCCAATCAGAATTAGCGAGTGGTGGAAAAGCCCCGACTAACCCCAGACCAGTTGGTTGGTGGCAAGAAACACATCCACCGCCACCAGGGCCAATTTTATTGTAAATTTCTTTACCAGAAGAAATTTGAGCGGCTAGCCAAGAAGGTAGTTTGGTATCATTGGAGTCTGAGACAACGGAAGCAATTTCATCATCATCTTCTTTGATGAAACTCATTTCCGGCAATTCATAGTTTTGATGAAGTGCTTGTAGGTAAGCCACGATTCGATTTGCTCGTATACTTGGAGATATATACCTCACAATTTCATTCTGATCACTTTCAATCTTTAAAAGTCCTTTCCGATTAACTTTTTTTACATCATAAAGAAATGGACTGGGTGGGCAAATTGACTCTGGAACTAAAGACTGAGGTTCAAACAGATGCTGGTGAAGCCATTCGTCAGAATATTCTCTTAGACCTAAATTTGCTAAGTCAGGGCCAACTCTTGTATTTCCAATAGAAACTTCGTTTTGGAGTATATAATCTCTAGCAACCGATGGCCTTTCACCCCAACCTCTTTCAACATCAAAACCAGATTCAACTAAGCGAACTTGTTGTGTGTGACATGTGGCACAACCAAGGGCCACATATTCACTGGCACCTTGTTGAGCCACTCCAGCCATTGCCTGTGGATAGAGATCAGCTCCCTCTGGAATTGTTCCGTCTTCTTCTAAAACTGAAGATATTGGTTCTAAATCTCCAAATTGTTTACGAGCACCAACTACAAATGCCAACCAGGCAACTGATAATGTTGCAAAAATTCCTAATGAAAATTTTAGAATGTTGTTCATGTTATGGATACCTTTTCTCCATCATTTTTATACTTCATATAATATTCAAATGGATCAGGAACTAAAACTTTCCAAATATTTATTACAAATACAAGTTGAGAAAAACCGAGGACAACGAAGGCAAACTCAGTTATAAGAAAATAGGGTCTAAGTGAGGAGATAACAGATGACGCCCAGTCTAAAGATGGTTGTTGTGCAAGTACACCATGTGTTAAACCGCCAATTAAATAAGCAAGTAAAAGCATCAGTACTCCAAAAGCAGAAGTCCAAAAGTGAAAAGATTTGGCCAGTTTACTGATTTCTTTTCCTGTGATTTTGGGCAGCATATGGTAAACAACACCGAAAACTATCATACTGAAGAATCCGTAAACCCTTTGATTAAAATGAAATTCATTGATGATTGAAAACTGTGTTAATTTTGCAACTGCGGGAAGTGAAAAGATAACTCCGATGTAACTTGAAATTGTGTATGAGAGAGTCCCAAAAATAACAAATCTCAACGGTAAACTGTCCCAAACTTTACCGATGTCTTTAAAAGCAGTCCCATGAAAGTTTGTTGATGCCACAGCAATGGGAAAAATCATTGCAATACTCATTACCGTACCAATTGCTGGTATCCACATTGGTACTGGTCCGCCTTCTAAGTGATGGACCACCGACCATGGGGCAAGTGTTGCTATACACCAAAACCCAAATATGGCTAAATAGTATTTATCGATTGGCTTACCGAGGATTGCTGGAATAATATAATAAGCAACACCTAAGGCAAACGGAGTGAGCCAAAGCCAAATCAAACTTTGTCCAAACCACATTGATAAGACACTCTGAACAGTTCCTCGAGCAGGATTGATTTCTAGCCCATTCCACGCAATTATAAACAAAGCTGGAAACCATAAAATTGATGCTAGTAAAAACCACTGGGGGGCAATTGTCTCATGATTTTTACGAGATCTGTGTAGAACAATAATGAAACAGGTAATGATAGAATAGGAAATAAATAATAAGGGCCAAATATCTCGTGGCATCTCGAGCATTTCATGTGAATTCATATGACCATCAAGAATTCCGAGGAGACCGAAAGTAATGCCCAGATTCCAGAGCATACCTGCAGTTATAAGAAGAAACCTACCTCGTACTTCTGTTTGAGAAAGCCTTGCAAGTATCCAAATACTGACTGCAAAAATCGAATTCCCTCCCCAACCATAAACAAATGCATTAGCTTGTGCTATTTTTACTTTTCCATATGTGAAAAATTCAAAGGAAGAAAGAAAAAATGGATCGGTAAGTTTGGCAGCAGCAATGTAGGCAAGAAACGCCGCCACGAGTAACCATAAACCAGCAGAGGCGATAAAAAATGAAACCACCCATTTTGAAGACTTATCAATTATTTGCTCAGCTGAAATTTTCACGTAAAATTATTTAGATTGATTGTCCTTAGAATTGTAAAATTCAGTCGTTTTAAGCATTACCGATTCCATACTTGAATTTCTTTCAAGATGAAAATCCTTAATTTTATTCTCAAAAGATAAAGAATTATTTTTGTATTGAGATACTTTTTCTGTTCTTTGATCAGAAATCATTTGGGTAGGTTTAGCATTTTCATCAATATCAAAAAACATTTGAAAGAGAAAATATGCAGATACCAAAAGCAGTCCAAGTATTAATGAAAAAAAGACACTGCATCCATCTGCACGCTGGAGTTTAGGATCACTCATGATGATTAAGGGATTCAATAATTCTGGGATCTCTTACTGGAATTAATTCAGCTACATTCGAGTTAAAGCTTTTTATTACTGCCCTTAGAGAAAGGCAACCTACACCTATTAATGACGCAATACCCCAAAATAGGTGTGATCCAAGTACTGGTCTTGCCTCATATCCCACATATGCACCTGGTACAATCTCACGACCAGGAATAATGTTCCAATAGAGATCAAGTAAGTGAAAAGCTAATATCCAAACGGCAATAAATGCAACTCGAGCACCGTTAATTTTATTTCTGTAGAAAAGAAGATATAGAAAAGGGAACAAAAAATGACCAAATATTAATCCCATGCTAACCCAAAACCAGGCAGATCTTTCTCCTGTGTTAGGATTGATTTCACGAATATTGTACCAAAAAGTCTCTTCAGGTATATTTGCACTGTAAATCAGAAAGTATTGAGAAAAACTGATATAAGCCCAAAAGACTGTAAATGCTAAAGATAAACATGCTAAATCATACTGATGGGCTTGTTTGTAAATACCTTTTAATGAACCTTTTCGAAGTAAATATAAACAACCTAAAATTGTAACAGCAAGTGCCGCTCTGATACCTGATGAGAAAAACCAAACTCCATACATTGTTGAGAACCATTGATATTCCAAACTCATAAACATATCGAAGGCACCAAATGTAAGGGATAAAGCGGCAGCTGGAATTCCAATAGCAGAAATCTTCATTCCAAGATGTGACCACTTTGGATCACCATCTTGGTCTTGCGTAAAGGAAACTTTTCTTAACCAGTAACTTAGCCCACAGAAAACTGCAAAATAAAATATCAAACGGATACTAAAAAAATATATATTCAAGTATCCCGCTTTTTTTTGGTGTAGTACATCAGTAGAAACAGTTATCCCATCAACTGTCGGACTATCTGGGTTGATCCATGACCACAAAATACCAGCATTCTCATTTCCGAATAATGCAACTAAAAGTAATGGAGCAAAGCAGAGTCCTAACCATGGAAAAGAAGCAAGGCCATGTTCAATTTGCCTACGAACTACAGGTGTCCATTTTGAATTGAAAACTCTAAAAATCATAACGAGCATTAATAATCCGATCGCGATACTCAACCAGAAAGAACAAGCCCATAACCAACCGAGGAAAGGTGCTTTATCCCCGCTCGACAGACCCATAATAAGTCCAACCAACCCAATGCCTAGACCCAAGATAGCACCAGCAAGTAACTTAATATCAATATCTTTTTTGGCGTCGTCGGTCATGATTTCTTATCGATAGCATTCGTCGCTTCACTAACATAATTTTGCAAAGCTCGAAGGTAGAGTACAATTGCCCAACGTTCACGAGGAGTTAGTTTATCCTTCAATCCAAGCATTATACCTGATGCAGACCCCATTGAGATCGCATTATAGATTTGACCGTCAGACCAAGGGGATGCCGATTCAAGATAAGTTCCTGACTGAGAAGAATCGGATAAATTACGTGGAGCCAAACCAAAATAGGATGTTACCCCTTTTCCATCTCCATAGACGCCGTGACAAACTGAGCAATGTATATCATACTTTTCCTTGCCTAATCTCATAAGACTCATGTCGATACCAACATTTTTTGGAATCTTACTAACCCATTGATCATTTGTATCTTTACCAGTTTTGATTGTATCGCTCAAAAATTGAGGTTTTGTTGAGAAGACATTTGTTTGGTCAATCAAATTACCTCTAATTGCAGTTCCAACTACCGGTAAACGATCAGCCCGATTATCTGAAAATCGATCATTTTTAGTTTGTGATTTAAATTTTGCTTGTCTGTCCATATCTGGAAAGACTTCGATTGGAGTGTTTGTGGTTAAGTCTCCACGAAACCCCAAAATCGAAATTAAGCTTCCTATGACAATTACAAAGATTGGAATGAAATATCTCATTAATTAATCAATTGGTTCACGGATCATTGTAATTGATTTACCTCCAAGCGATTTAAGAAAACTGGGAGTCTCCTCTTCATCAAATTTTGGATCTTCGATTTCGATTACTATCATATATTTATCATCGCCTGTTCTTCCGAAAGATGGATGTTCAAAAATAGGGTGGTTGTGTTGCGGTAACCGGTTAAGAAAAAACATACCAAACAGAGTGCCGAAGGCTGCAAACAAAATCGTGAGTTCGTAAAACACCGGGAATGGATAAATCATACTGAAGTAGGGTTTACCTCCAACGATCAGTGGATAATCAAATGCATTCATATACCAGACTAGCAACATGCCTGTAGCAAAACCAGTCAGTCCTCCTGCCAGCGTAAATCTAGGTACTTTTGAGCGACCAAGCCCCATCTGTGCATCTAAACCATGAACGGGGATTGGAGTGTAACATTCCCAATTTTTAAAACCTTCTTCTCTCACCTTTCCTGCAGCATCAAATAAATCTTTTGCAGAGTTAAAAGTAGCAGCAACTCCATACTTAATGTCCATAAGTTTGCTCATAGGTTTAGATTAATGCTTACCTCCATGGGGGTCAGCTGCGGGCATCACAGATTTGACTTCAGCCATTGGCATGAGCGGTAAGAACCTAAGGAAAAGAAGAAATAGAACGGAAAAGAAGCCGAAAGTGCCAACAAAGGTAAAAATATCTACGATCGTGGGGGAATAATATCCCCAACTTGATGGCAAAAAGTCACGAGAGAGTGTTGTGTTGGCAATCACAAATCTTTCAAACCACATTCCTATGTTAACAAATATGGAAATAATCCAAACAAGGGGTATGTTGTTTTTTATTGCTTTGAACCAGAAAAGTTGTGGGCAAATTACATTGCAAGAAACCATTATCCAGTATGCCCACCAATAGTTACCAAATGCACGATTTATAAAGGCAAAACCTTCATACGAATTGGCACCATACCAAGCAATAAAGAATTCCATTGCGTAGGCATAACCAACCATGCTTCCAGTTGCTAAGATGATCTTACACATATTTTCAATATGCTTTTCTGTAATAAGGTCATGAAGGCGGAAAATTGCTCGTAATGGCAGGAGTAAGGTCAGTACCATTCCGAACCCAGAGAATATCGCACCCGCAACAAAATAAGGTGGGAAGATAGTGGTGTGCCATCCCGGTAGATTTGCTACAGCGAAGTCAAAGGAAACGATTGTATGAACAGATAAAACTAAGGGAGTTGAAAGACCGGCTAATAAAAGATAGGCCATTTCAAAATTACGCCAATGATTGTTTGCATTACGCCATCCCATTGCCAAGAAACCATAGAAATATTTCCTCCAAGTCTTTTTAGCACGATCCCTGAGGACGGCAAGATCGGGAATCATACCCATATACCAAAATAATATTGAAACCGTTGCATATGTTGAAACAGCAAAGACATCCCATTCTAGAGGACTTCTAAATTGTGGCCAAATTGCATTGGAATTGGGGATAGGAAATAACCACCAAGCAAACCAAACTCTACCTACATGGAACAATGGAAAGATACCCGCACATAAAACGGCAAATACTGTCATGGCTTCCGAAGCCCGATTAATTGAAGTTCTCCATTGTTGTTTGAGCAAGCAAAGTACAGCAGAGATAAGTGTACCAGCATGTCCAATCCCAATCCAAAAAACAAAATTTACAATCGCCCATCCCCAATTAACGGGATTACTATTACCCCAAACCCCAACACCTGTGGAAACTAAATAAACCAATCCCATTCCTGTAAAACTCGCTACACAAAGTGCAGTTATAAAACAGTACCACCACCAAGTTGGTGTTTTTTGTTCAACGATTCCGCAAATTTTTTCAGTGACCCAATGAAAACTCCTTTTGTTGAGAACGAGTGGTATATCCTCCCACTGTGCAGGGTTAACCTTTTTCATCAAATCGGGATCAATTGAATCCCCATGCTCTTTTACATTAGAAGACATCTAGTGAGCTTCTCCTCCACTTCCGTGGTCTTCATGCCCATCTTCTTCGTGATGGACGGGGTGAGCTTTATCTTGGTATTCACGAGCAGAATGTGGTGAAGATGCAAAATCTGGCATATTTTTGTTCGGATTTCGAACCTTAGCTAGAAATGTAGTCCTTGGACGAGTATTAAGGTAGCCCAACACAGAATAATCACGTGGATTATTTTTTAATCGGCTAACTTCACTATCTGGGTCAGATATATCACCAAAACTTATGCTATCACTTGGACAAACTTGTTGGCAGGCCGTTTTTATTGTACCATCGGGCACTTTTATATCATCTCGGCTTAGTTCAATATCAGAGCCATCCTTACCAGTTTCGAGCAAAGCACTTCTTTGAGCATTAATCTTTACCTGAATTTTCGACTCTTGAATTCGTTGAACACAATAAGTACATTTTTCCATGACTCCACGCATTCTAACTGTTACATCAGGATTCTTAGTCATATCTGGAAGAGGATCATTTTTCTTACCAAGAGGACCTTTGTACAGTTCATCTGTTTGCCGCTTATTCCAATCGAAGAAATTAAAACGTCTGACTTTGTAAGGACAATTATTAGCACAATAACGTGTGCCCACACAGCGATTGTAAGCCATTGCGTTAAGACCTTCTTCATCATGAACCGTTGCATTCACCGGACAGACTGTTTCACAAGGAGCAGTTTCGCAATGCATGCAGGCAACACCTTGAAATGAAACTTGAACATCTGAAGGCAATTCTGCACCGTCTCGTTGAGTCGAACTAAAGTATCTATCCAAACGAATCCAGTGCATTTCTCGTCCCCTCAATACTTGGTCTTTACCTACAATGGGAATATTATTTTCACTTTGGCATGCTACAACGCAAGCACTACAACCTGTACATTGATTTAAATCAATTGCCATACCCCACTGATGAAGACCCGGGGTTTCTGACTTCTCATGATTATGATCAGGATGATCGTATGATGAATTACCCCTTGGGGTAGTTTGGGATTTGAAAGCTAAATCTGCTTCTTGATCCTTACCCCAAATTTTTGGAGAGTGTGACTCGGCACCCATGTGCGAGGCAAAGGCTTCGTCCGAAATATATTCATCAGCATTACCTTCACGAACAATTGCCCTACCCTCCATAGACCAATGTTCTTGTACATTTGCTAAAGTCTCAAATTCTCCAGTTGGTGTAAGTGAAATTTTTTCGACAATACGATCCGAGCGAGTATTTAGAAGAGGATAGGCATTATAACCAGTGCCTCGGCCTACACGCCCCACTTCGCTTCTTCCCAAACCAAGACTCGCTACAATGGTAAAATCAGCCAAACCTGGTTGTACATAAAGTGGACCTTCAATAAAATTATCTTCATTAATTGAAAGTTTAACGATAGGAGCCTTTTGCTTACCATGATCGAAATTTGCAGCATCGGGAGCAATTTGACCGCTTTTATTAAGCATGGTCGGTTCGGGCAATAATCCTAATGACGGATACTTTTCCTGAAGAGTTTTGGCTAAAGCTGAACTGATTAGAAGAGCATTATCCCAAGTTAATTTTGAAATTGGATCTGGGCACTCTTGCATCCAACCATTATTCGCAAAACGTCCATCCCATGAGTGGAAATCAGGGATAAGCAATACTTCAAGATTTTCGTAAGATGGTTGATTTGGAAGTTTTCCTTTATTCTTACCTAAATTAGTAAGTGGGAATAATTCAGAGTAATAGGAAGGAGTTTGTTTCTCTACACCGAGGCGAAGGAAATCTTCAAAAGAATTACTGGATGATCTTTTTTCCTGGAGGGATTGAACCAAGTCGTGGGTATTTTCAGTTGAACCAAGAAGAATCAATAATAATTCTAGGTCTGAAAACGTTTCAAAAAGCGGTGCAAGTAAAGGTTGAACAGGTACAATTGATGTTCCATCCCATGTCTTACCTTCGTCCCAAGACTCTAGATAATGAGATTGCCCAATATGATAGTCACAGACTGAAGCAGTTTCATTGAGGGAACTTCCGAGATGAACCTTATTCTTAATCTTGTTGGTGATCTCTTCCCAATCAAAAGCACTTGAGGTGAGGACAGGATTGCCACCTAGAATTATAAGGGTATCGACTAAGCCTTCCTCGGTCGCTTTTTTCAGATCGGATAATGACGATTCAGAATACTCAGTTAACTGATATTGAATCGTATTACCAAGGCAACCAAGTGAATGGTTAATCGCGTAGCAAAGTACATGTACTTCAGTCGGTAAATGACTACCAGGAATAATCGCACTACTCTTTGGTTTAGAGCAAAGATCTTTGGCACATTCCTTAATCCACTTAGAGTGAATATTCAAAGATGAACCACGTTTGTTGAGGCGGTCTATCAACCCCTTATCACCACTTTTACGAAGCTGGAATATTTCAGCTGCGAGTAAATTAGCGAATGCGATAAATTGAGAAGATTCCAGACGAAGTCTGTGATCAGCAACCCCACCAGTGATAGTTAGGTCAGACTCTACCGAGTAAACACGATTCATTTTCCTCGCATCCTTAGCCGAGAAAACTTTACGTCCCTTCATTAGAGAACGAGTGTTGGCAAGCGAGAATGGTTCCCGATTACCTAGGAAATCCGAATCGAGAGATAAAATTCGTGAGGCTTTGCCCAAGTTTGGCACTAGGCGTAGTCCGCCACTCGCTCCAATTTCCTTGCCTAGGTTAATTTCAGGATTAGTGAGGTCAATCGCTTCGTACTCCGCCCAAATAACTCCTTTTGCCTTAAGTTGTTTTGATAATTCCAACCTAGCGGTTGAGCAGGATTTATCCGCAAGGATAGCAACTTTACCTTCTTCCATCCACTTTTCTAAATTTTTCTTTACATCAACTTGGGGTATTTTGTCCCAAGAAATGTCTCTAGTCTCAGATTTTAGAAGTGATGATTTGCTACGGTCAGGATCGTATAAATCCAAAACGCTAGCCTGTGCATAAATGGAAGTTCCCCCACCATTCGGAATGTAACTAGGATTACCTTCGATCTTTGTTGGGCGCCCCTGATGACTTTCAACAATTAAAGGCGTAAAGCCTTGGGCACTTGGCATCGAAGTGGCATAGAAATTAGGCACGCCAGGTATGAGTTCCTCGGGGCTTTTTCCATAAGGGAGAATAGTATGTTCTGGTCTTCTACAACCAGTCATGCCTAGTCCGGCAAGTCCGAATGAAGCGGCCATCAACTTCATGAAGCCCCTACGTTGGACACCTTCAAGCATACTAGCACCTTCAGGGAATTCTCTTTCTACCCAATTTTTAAAACTGGGTTTGCTCGCCAAATCATCAAGACTTTTCCAGTAATGCTTGCCGTTATCTAAAATTTCTTCGTTCACTTCCTTAATCATCGGTGGCATCCTGTACAGCTAAGGGGAGGGTTTACACCCCATTTGTTTTTGATTTCCAACCCTGCGTGAAATTGTTTGGTATGTGGATCTTCATCCTTCTTTGTGGCAATCGACCAAGCTAAATTTGTTACTTCCTGCATAGGGCGTAATGCATTTTCTGGGTTCCTGTGGCAATCCAAGCAAAATGCCATACTTAAGGGCTTGTCATGATGCACGACTTCCATTTGGTCGATTCGACCATGACATTCTACACAACTAACCCCTCGGTTAACATGAATAGCATGATTGAAGTAAACATAATCGGGAGCCTTGTGGATACGAACCCACGGTACCGGAGGTCCGGCATTGAGGACTCCGTCACCATTTAAGTCTTCTCCCTCAGTAAGTTTACCATCCTTATTATCGTCTTCTCCAAAATAAGAATCTCGAATTGGGGCAAGTAGTGGAGAGTCTGCCTTAATATTTTTATGGCAAGACATACACACATTGGCAGAAGGAATATTGGCATGGGAAGATTTATCAACTCCATGGTGGCAGTAGCGACAGTCTAAACCTAATTGGCCTGCGTGAAAACTATGATCGTAGGAAACTGGTTGGGTCGGTTGGTAACCAACTCGAGTATATTTAGGCGTAGCGTAATAAGTAATTCCTGCAGTAACAGTGCCACCAACAATACCCAAAGCCAATATTACTTTCACTGGTATTGTGTTCGCCCATCTAGGAAAAATATTTCTCATTAAAATCTAATTTTGTGGAAATCTGTTCAAGTTGTTAAATCAAACTCAGCAGAAGTCAAGAACAGCAAAAAATCGCCGAGAAATGAGAGGGAGGAATTATAAGAAATTATTAAATACATAATGTGGTCTTGAGCACATCGAAATTCCTAATACTTTGCATCGAAGGTTACAATAGCAAACATTTCACCTGCTAACTATTAATTTTACTTAATTACTATTATTAGTTGCCCTTAATGAAATCAAATCTTGCCTTCTTTCGTACAATTGACGAAATGCTCTTAGTTTCTATTTTGAAAACATTATCGCAAAGAAGTGATGTAGTTGTAGTGGGATCTGGCTTGGCCGGGATTTGTGCTGCAGTAAGTGCTGCAAGGGAAGGATCAACGGTTCGCTTGATTGAGGCTAGGTCCTGCCTAGGTGGCAGAATCGGTAAAGAAATTCAATTCGCTTATGATTTTCAAGGTACAACTAATTTTGCTTATCAACGCGAAACGGGACTTTTAGACGAAATTAAAACCGCCATTTATAAAGAAAACCGCGAAGGTAATTATTGTGGGCAGGAACGAGCCTTAACCAGCTGGATCATTAAGGAAGATCGATTAGAGTTATTTTTGGAAACTCAACTTTTTGAAGTCAAAAAAAATACAGCTGGAGACAAAATTGAATCAATTATTGCGATTTCGAATGGACATGGTGGGCGTATTATTTTTCGAGCACCTTACTTCATTGATTGTTCAGGTACAGGTGTGTTGTCTCAGTTGGCAAAAGCACCGGGCGAAAATGGATTAGATCAGAGTGAGTATGAGAAATCTTCTGCTTCCTCTATTCCTGTGACATTTCGAGCAGCTGCAAGTATGCAAATAGTTATTTCGGATTCACCTATTTCATTCGAGCCGCCATCGTGGGTTTCTTTGAGGTGGGAAGACAATCACCAATCTGCAAAACTTGATTTGCTTGAATCTTTAAGTAAGCAAATTCAAGGAGTTCATAATGTTGAATGGCTTGGTAAAGCGAAAAATGAACTAAAGATTAATTCAGCAGATTTAATTTGGTCGGCTTGGGACTATTTGAAAAATAGATCACCCTTAGCCGAACGGGCACAAAATTGGATTCTAAGAGATTTTTCGCCTCTTGCACTAAGTTCGCAGGGTTTCCGAGCAACTGGTGACTACATTCTTACCCCTGAGGATATGGAATCCGCTACAAAATTTTATGATTCTGTAGCACTTGGCCGAGCACCACTCGATGTAGTTGATTCGCTTCTGTGTTCTCCCCGTGGGAAAATCGCCCTCCCCCAACCTTTTGAAATTCCACTCCGCTCTCTGTACTCAAACAAAATAAAAAATCTTTTTTTCGCGGGCGAACATGCATCTGCTACCAGTCGAGCATCGGCAAGTTTTTCTCATCCTCCCACTTCTGCTCAAATGGGCGAAGCGGTAGGGGTTTGTGCCGCTTTTTGTCTTGCCCAAAAAAGGTTACCGCGAACGATTTCCAAAATTGATAATGTTGATGCACTTAGGCAAAGGTTAACTAGTTTAAACCACACTTGTAGCCTTTCATCCGTGGAAGACTTGGATAATCTAATTCCAGACTCCAAAGCGATACCCTCGACTACTCTTGGTGGCTTCGTCCGTAAATGTCCCGCGGAAAAACCGAGTTTTTATCAGAGGGAAGGATTGATTCAATTTCCTGTAGTTTCGGCTTCAATTGATGAAATTTATCTTTACTTGGAAGCGGAGCAAGATTGTCAGGTAGAGTTCCGTCTTCTCGAATGTTCTTCTAGCATCAGCACAATTCCTGGGAGTTGTTTAGCATCTTGTCTACAAGAAATTAAAGCAGGAGGTCCGAGATGGGAGAAAATATCCCTCAACGGTCAAGTAAATCGAAAAGGTTGGCACTTTATTGAATTTACAAACAATGAAAAAGTTATTTTCTATGAGCAAAAAAATGCTCCTGTCGGCCTTCTTTTTCACCAATCTATTCAAGCGAGTAAATCAGGTTTTCTAAACCCTTATTCAGAATATTTACCAAAATTATCCCGATCGCCCGGTCTATCGAGTTCAATCGCTTTAGAAGTTTCCCCTCATCAAAAAGTGTACGATGTAAAAAATGTTCAAAACGATAAAACTCGTCCAGATCATTTACCCAATTTGTGGATATCGGAGGAAACTGACTTTCGATTTCCTGAGTATTTAGAATTCCATTGGGAGCAACCAGTGGATCTTTCAGCAATCGAAATAGTGTGGGATTCTACCCTTGAATTTTTATTTCCATCAAGACCTCGATCATTTGCTCAAGTAATTCTACCTACCATTGTGAAGGATTATAAAATTTATTTTATGAATGAGGTTGGACACTGGGAACATTTGATTGGGGTGCTTGGAAATGAATTAGGTTTTTCACAACATTCTTTTGAAACCGTTAAAACCCGTGCGATAGAAATTGAAATATTAAAAACTCATGGTTTAAATCGAGCACAAGTTTTCCAGGTTCGTGCCTATTCATAAAATAATTCAGTTTGCATTACTTTGATTTGCCTTACATGTTTGAATTCATCATTTAATTTTTTTGCCCATGAATGCCTTAGCCGTACTCTTTCGTTTATTAAGTTTGCTTTCAGTTGCAGGTCTTGCGGCGTATTTATGGATACTATCTGAGACAAAGAAAATCCAAAAAAATGTATTTTTAGATGAGCAAGTAAAAAATGGATATGTCATTTTGCAGTCTCAGAAGGAGGCCCAATGGAAAGATATTTCATCCAAAGGCAGTGCATTTAATGAAGTTTTTGATGACAATCAACCTGTTGGTTTGAATGATGAAAATCCGCTATCGGAGGCACTTTCTAATTTACGAACAGCAGAGGATGGTATTCTTCGAAACCCGGACTATCGAGATGCTCTAGATGCGCACGCTAAGGAGTTTGGAGCCAATACATTTATCTGGGATACTGAAATTAAGAAATGGAAAATAAACCCATCAGTCAAAGCAGAATCACTCGCCAGTTTAAAGGATCCTTTTTCCGATGAAAAACTCTTTCCAAAAGAAGATGTTAAAAAAGAAGACGGGACGGTAATACCCGGTGTATCTAGAGAAAACCGTCTGCGCACACTCATGGGGATGTTTTACAAAGATAGGCATGTGAAATTTTCAGAAATTGGGAAAATGCGTGCTAAGATTGTAGAGAGAGATGAAGCACTCAGGGAATCGCAAAATCTTTTTGATAAAATGAAAGAACAAAAAGAGGACTGGGAAAGAAAATCTGGTGAGTTTGAAGTTAAGCTTGGTCAAGTTGAAGCAGACCTAACCGCTGAAAAAGCAGGCAGGAAATCCGAAAAAGAAGCGTCCGACCAACAAATTGGAGTGCTCAATAACAATATCGCTGGTTTAGAACAGCAAAAGCAAGATAACGAAAAAAAGCATATTGCTGAAATTGATGCGATGAAAGAAGAGCAAGGTGAAAAAATCAAAGCTCTTGGAAAAGAAATTACTTTAGCGGATTCAGCAGGTTACAAGCGCGGAATTGATGAAATGGTGTCTAAACAAACTGGTGGGGATGATTTAGGTGATAATAGTGAATTAGCGAGCAACCCATTTTCATCCGGTACAGGCGGTCCTCCTGTTTTGCAGAATGGTGCAGTTGAAGAATTAACCGAAATGAAGCAAATAAATGAGTTCGGGATAACTTCAACAATTGCTCGTATTGATAGTCGGTCAGGAATGCTGATGCTGCCAATTGGGTCTGATCGAGGAATGGCAGCAGGTGAAATTTTCACTCTTTGGAAGGGGCAAAAAGAAGCCGCTCGCATTAAAGTCCAAAGTACTGAAAAAGGGTTCGCTCTTGCCTACATCCTTCCTCGATTTGGAGAACCAAATCGTTTACGACCAGGTGACATGATTCAAATTGTTCCTGAAAAAAAGAAAACACTTTAAAACTATCGTTATGAAGAAAATTATATCAATTGTTTCAATTATTGGATTTAGTCTATTATTAAATGGGTGCTTTACTGCATCTCCTGACGACTCCAAAATGCCACAAGGTCGTCCCGCAAGTTGGGAATACAGTCTGCCTGGAGGTTTTGATCGGGGTGGTTTTAATCGATAGTCCAAATATTCATAAATCATTTCAATGAAAGTGGGCGAAGCTCACGGAATTTTGTGGTTAGTGGCCACTCCTATTGGAAATCTTAAAGACTTCTCAATTCGTGGTGCCGAGGTTCTTGGTCAGGTAGATCAAATTGCTTGCGAAGATACCCGTATCACAAAAAGACTTCTTGATTTTTTGAATCTTAGTAAACCCCTGGTTTCCTATCGTGAAGAAAATGAAAAAGTAAAATCGCTTGAACTGGTTAAGTTAATCGAGTCGGGGCAGTCGATTGCCCTGGTCTCTGATGCGGGTTATCCAGGAATAAGCGATCCCGGCTTTCGTCTAGTACGAGAATGTCGGCGAAGAAAAATTAATGTTTGCCCAATACCTGGTGCCAATGCGGCAATTACTACCTTGGCGTCTTCTGGTCTACCTACCCATCAATTTCTTTACCTTGGTTTTTTACCCAAAAAATCAGCTGCTGCTCAAAAAGTGTTTGAACAATGGAAAAATTTTGAAGGTTCTATCATTATTTATGAATCCAAACATCGAATCGAAAAAACTCTGCTTGGAATTAAAGAAACCTTGGGGGATGATCGATTCATATGCCTCTCAAGAGAACTCACGAAAATTCATGAAACTTTTCATGTTGGAACGGTGGTTGATGTTCTGGAGGAAATGAAAACTAGGAGCTGCAAGGGAGAATTTACCTTGGTCATAGCGCCTGAAGGGTATTCACTCTAAGCGTCGATTGTTCTAATGAATGTGGCCGTATTAGATATTGGTTCAAACACCACGA
Organism: uncultured Opitutales bacterium; assembly: GCA_963924995.1. Taxonomy (GTDB): domain Bacteria; phylum Verrucomicrobiota; class Verrucomicrobiia; order Opitutales; family Seribacteraceae; genus Seribacter. The sequence continues at coordinate 5,770 of CAWUUU010000064.1, read as the reverse complement.
AAATTTTAATAACTGCCAAAGGGCCAGATGGGGCTCTTCAAGTAATAGCAGAAAAAAGTTACCCTTGTCGCTTAGCTACAGGATTATCCCGAGATAACCCTGCTCTTTCTTCTGTCATGATCGACTCTTGTCTTCAGGTCATCGCTCAACTCCTCTCTTTCGCAGAACCATTCTCCCCTGTCGCGACAAGAATTGTGGCGACCGAAGCACTCCGCAAGTTGAGCAATTCAAACTCTTTAATTGAAAAAGCTCGAAGTCGTTTTGCTTTAAATATCGAGATTTTAAGCGGAGCAAGGGAAGCTTCCTTAATTGCGAATGGATTATTGACCGATCCGTACCTTGATTCGATCACAGAATTTTGTGCAATTGACCTTGGTGGTGGAAGTATGGAAATTATAAAGGTCTCTGATAGTTGTTGTCAGGAGGTCCTCAGTTTACCCTTGGGTGCGGTGGTACTTTCAGAAAATTTCTTAGATGACTTGAGTCAGAAACCAACCGAAACGGATGTCCATAGATTGCAAAAATATATTTCATCTACCCTCGCCGATCATTGTTCTACATTACTCAACAACTGTTCTTACCTTGTCGGAGCTGGTGGATCTATCGTTTTTCTCCGACAATTGATTTCCTCCACTAGTCATGCTGAATTGAGTGAAGAGTCCATTTTACCTTATTCAGCCATCCAAAAAATTACCAAGGAAATTAATTCGCTAGATTTGTCTTCTCGTATTGAGCGATTTCCTCTACTACCACCTGATCGTGCAGATGTTTTCCCTGCTGCTCTATTGGTTATTTTAGAGCTTTTGAAATTTTGTGAATTAACAAGCTTAACTCATTCTTTTCACAACCTTCGTTATGGTGTAGCACAAGAAATCTTTCATTCGAAATGAAGGTTAAATATAAAAATATTTTTGCTCGTTTACTCAATTACTTGATCAGGTAAGTTTCCAAACTTGCAGACAGAGAGAAGGTACGACCCCTATCCTTGAGCTCTTCTCACCGATGAGAAGGTGTTCTTTTTTACCATCACAGATCTCGGGTAATAAAATTGAAAGTTCATGGTCACTGGGATTTGCTAAAATTAGTAAAAACTGCTCACAAGATTCACTTTTTTCTGGAAGAATGATATGGGCAATTGAATTATTGGGTCCCATGACGCTGATATACTGATCGTCCCCCATGAAATGGGACAGACGAAAAAACTCTCCATCTTTTGACAAGCGCAAAGAAATGAGAGACTTTGTCCAGTTATGAAATGCTTCAGTCTCCTTAAATTGATTGTAATCGAGGGCGTTTAAATCTCCTCTTTGGTAGGTGTTTTGTACGCCTTGCTTGCTTCGTAAATAATCCTGCCCGGATGCAACCATGGGAATTCCTGGTGAAAGCAGGAGTAAGCCCATGGCTAACTTAGCTTGCTTAATTACCCTTTGGGGAGGTTTCCCGTCTGTCCAGTCCTGAGGTGAGCAAATACGATCGATAAAGGCAAGGTCATCATGCGATTCTAAATAATTAATAGATTGCCAGGGATGTTTGTTTTGCTCGTCAAGTCTGCCCTTGAGTAAATCAATAATTTCACTTGAACGCCCATTTCCTTTTACAAAATTAAGAAGTTTTTCCCGACAATTATCACTCCATAAACTATATTGGGTCTGATTAATTTTTTCGGGTAAGCGACCCCGGAAACTCCAAGGCTCAGCAATTAAAATTAGCTTGGGATTTAATTTTAATAGTTTGGTTTCGATTTCAGATAAGAGATTGATTCCAAGAAGTTCTCCAAGATCAAACCGAAAGCCGTCGATTTCAAAATCATTCACCATCGATACTAAGCTATCAATTACCAATTTTCGTACGGCACCAGATTCAGCATTGATATCATTTCCGCAACCGCTGTGGTTGCTTAAATTACCATTTTCATCAGTTGAGAAATAGAGTTCGCGATCAAGGAAGGACAGATGAGCCGGGATGCCTACATGATTATAAACAACATCAATAATAACTGCGAGGCCGGCGTCGTGAAGGCGATCCACTAGATCTTTGAACTCATTAATTACAGAGCCATCACATGGATTACTTGCATAGGAAGACGAGGGGGCAAAGAAATTAACTGACATATATCCCCAGTGGTACTCCTCCTTGGTACGGGCATCAAATTCGTGAATGGGTTGAAGTTCGATTGCATTCACCCCGAGCTTTCTAAGGTAGCAATCTTCAGACATTAACCATTTTGAAAGTCCACGAAATTGCATCCTTTCATTTTCTGTTAAAGGAATGGGGGCATGAATCAGTAAATCTCGAACATGGGTTTCTAAAATAACGAGGTCTTGCTTTGCAGGCGGAGTAAAGGGATGTTTTTCTTGAGGTGGTTGAACTGATAGTGCCAGACCAGGTCCATTTCTTCCATTCATCGCACGGGCATAGGGATCGACCACCTCTTTTTCGAAAACCATGGATTCTCCACTTCTGGTGACTTGCTTAATTGAGTACCTGTAAGGCAAACCTTCACAATTAATCGAAAGATTAACCTCCCAACTGCCATCCTGATTACGATTCATCGGATATCGCTCAATTTCCTTGGTTGTATCTGAAGGTAAGGGATATAACAATAATTCAACATTAACAGCCCTCGGTGCAAATACCCGAAAGCAGGCCCCATTGGAAGTGCGGGAATATCCAAACTTTCCTTCTGGGAGAACATTTAACCAAAGATCCAGGTTTTCATTCTTTGGACCTTCCATTAATTCGAAGCAAAGAATATCATTTCCAGTTCTTTGTGAGGCAAAAACAAAGTTTTTAGTTCCGAGTTCATTTTCCTCGCTCCTTGAAGCAGGTTCTAGTGGGTCCAACCACATTCCTTGTTCAGTAATAAATTTAAAAGAAAAAGAATCCAATGATGAGGCGACCCCCCAGTCCATTGTCAATTTAAAGGTTTTATTATTGGCAGGATTCTGAGTGAGTTCCCATTTTGAATTCCCCTTTGCTTCTTCCCAACCATTAAAATCAGAGGCTAGGAAAATTTTTGACTCGTCTAGTTTAAGTAATGGGTAATCTGTTGCATTGATCAAAAAGTGTACCTCTTCTCCCTCTTTTATATACCCACCCAATTGAGCCGCTTTCTTCTTATTCACGATTGAAAAAGAGCAACCAATTAGCCCCGATTCCTCAACTAGGTCTTCAGGCAAGCGCCCCCCGTCCCAATCTTTTTCCAAAAAGACTAAGCCACTGTTTTTCGTTTCCTTGCAAACATACCCACCTCGAGAATACATATCCTATTTACTTATCTACTCTTCAGTACTAGCCAATCGAAAAATTTTGCCCAATTCTAAAATTTTAATTATTGAAATAGGTATAAATGAAAAATTGTTCCAATGAATCCATTCTTGTAGCCCTTTCTGGCGGAGTTGATAGTGCGGTTTCGGCAATTTTACTAAAAGAACAGGGGTACAATATTTCTGGCGTGTATGTCCGAACTTGGGAATATGAGGATGATTTACTCGGTGAATGTCCGGGTGCTCAGGATTTAAAAGACGCCCGTGCAGTTGCCGAAGCAATCGATATTCCTTTCTCGGTGGTAAATTTTATTGATTTTTATCAAAATGAAGTGGTTTTACCAATGGTTCGGGGCTACGAGCAGGGAATTACCCCTAATCCGGACATATTATGCAATCGAGCAATGAAGTTTGGCGCTCTATTGGAATATGCAGAAGAAAATGGTTTTTCTGCTCTTGCCACTGGGCATTATTGCCGACGAAAAGAAACCCCTGGTTCTTTACCAGAATTGTGGGAGGGACTAGATAAGAATAAAGACCAGTCTTACTTTCTTGCTCGGATTACTAAAGCACAACTTGAGAAAGCTCGTTTCCCTTTGGGCGACATTAAAAAACCTGAGGTTCGAAAAATAGCCAAAAATTTTCAACTACCCGTTGCGGATAAAAAAGATAGTCAAGGGATATGCTTTCTTGGAAAGGTTAAGATCGGGGAATTTTTATCCAATTTCCTCGAAGATCAACCCGGAGAGATTGTCACTACTGATGGACGGGTGGTCGGAGAGCATAAAGGTCTGCATCGATATACTCTAGGGCAAAGGCGTGGTGTTGGAGTGCCTTCCAATACAGATCATGAAAATTTTGTGGTTACTGGAAAAAATGAAAGTGGTAATCAATTGATTGTAGCCTTTGATCATAAGGATGAACCTACTCTGTGGGGTTGTCGTTATGAAATTGAATCCCTTTCTTTTCTAACTGATTCTGCTCCTATTCAATCTTTGAAACTCTTAGGCAAACCCCGCTATCGTGACCCCTCGGTTCCTTTACATTATCGCCCCCTTGATTCAGGTAAGGCAGAAATTATTTTTGACGAACCACAGAGAGCATTAACTCCTGGGCAAGTATTGGCGTTATATGACGGAGAAAGACTTATCGGTGGAGGAACCTATTGTTTGAGCGCTCTAGGTCGAGCTGATCAAAACCTTGGAGTTGAGGTTTCCGCTTGATTCATTTGTCTACATGTATAACTACTAGTTAAGCCGAAATTTTATAACTATGCGATTGCGTCTTTCTAAAAAAACCAGAAAAAAATTACCGATTAAAGATGATCAGATTCCTTTAAAAACAAAGGAAAATCTTGAGGAGTATCTTCAATCGGCAATTTCTTTTTTGCAAACCCAGCAAAACGTATTGGAGCGGACGGTTGAAATTTTAGATGAAATAACCTCTCTGGCTCCAACCATGAAAGCGGATGTCATTCGATCAGTCTCAGTGAAGGATGAAGAAATTTCGCGGTCAAAATTCAAAATTTTACGTCAGGAATTAAATTGGCTTTCCAGTTTGGAATTCAATCAACGGAGTCTTTTTAGCCAAAATGGTCAGGATACTTCATTTAAACTTTTCAAAGATGCAGGGCCCAGTGCCCCTGTTGTTAAGCAACACGCAGCACCCCACTACCTTGAACCTCTTCAACAAGGGGAGGATGAAGTAAATGAAAAAATAGTACAAAATTGTTTGCAGGCTCTTCAAGAAATGCTTGGGCAGTCCGATGCTGCTGAAACTGATTTACAAACAAGCTTTAAGGCTTTGGCTTCTGATCCAGGGGCACATAAAAAACTGAAGTTCATTGAGGAACGTGTAAAAACATGGGTATCTGAGGTAATTGATGGTCAGGATGGATTGTCCGTTCAGGCAAACTTGATTACCAAACGGGTCGATGGGCTTGTTCAAGGTTTGCAAGGGTTGATTCAAGAATGAAAGAAGACCAGACTTTTTCTTCTCCTAGTCCTGGTGGAAAATTAAAAGAGTTCCTTGGAATACATTATGTTAAGTGTGGAACCTATGGTCGTATTTATAAGAACCAACAAGGAACTGCTTACTCAGGTCATTGTCCTAGTTGCATGCACCCGATTCGAGTAAGGATTGCTCCGGGTGGAACGGGGAATCGTTTTTTTAAGTGCTTTTGTCCCTGAAATTTCTAATTTTTTTAGTTTTTAAAATATGATTTCCTCGGCTGTGGGTATAATTCAGCCTGGGCATGGGGTCGCTTCTGGGAAAAATCAAGATGATCGTTTTCCAAAAGGAACCTTGGCCATGCAATTACCTTTTTTTAAGCAACAAGGCCTTGATTTAAATTTATTTTTTCTTGGCACATTGAATATTACAATTCAAGATTATACCTTTCATCTTGGTGAGCCCAGTTATTCTTTTCCATTAATCAAGTGGTCGCCTGATTTACCCGAAGAGAATTTTTCATTCTATTCATGCTCCATTCAACTCATCAAAGG
>CAWUUU010000063.1:0-17006 GCA_963924995.1 uncultured Opitutales bacterium | reverse complement strand
GGCCTAGAGCACAAATTGAGTGTGTCACTTGAAGTAACCAAAATGGTTTTGGATGAATATTATTGGTTTCGAGATTTTCCATTTTTACAATATAACGTTGAGCTCACGCGCGCGGTTTTCCGCGTCGCTGTGCAACGCTTTGTTCTGCTTTAATGGGCACCCATATATACAGCCAACGAGCTACTGTCCTTTGGGCTCCGGCAGGTGATCAATGAATTCTCCATCCTTCTTCCGAATCTCCACCACAGCCTTCTCGCGGAGCCTTTTTAGTAGTTGCGCATATTCTGGGTTGACTGCCAAATTAGTCAATTCTCTAGGATCTTTATCCAGATCGTAGAGCTCCTCAATGGTATTCTTTTTCATATGACGAATGTACTTGTAGCGTTCTTCTCGCATCATCAGGTAGGCGGGCTTTTCCGCTTGCCCAACGAAACCTCCGCACTTGATGACATTTAGGAACTTGTCGCCATAGAGTCGTGCGGTATGTGTGAAAAGAAGTGGATCTTCGAGTTGTTTCGCAGGATTTGACAATATCGGAGACATATCTCTTCCATGAAGTTCTATAACAGGATTAATTCGTGCAACCTTGTGAAATGTCTGAACAATATCGAGGCCTGTCACAGGTTCGTTGCAAACCTGACTCGGTTTGATTTTTCCGGAGTATGAGAAGATGAGTGGTGCTGCGATGTTTGCATCGTAGCCCATCCACTTTTCTCGAGAACCATGCTGTCCCCAAGCAAAGCCCTGATCCGAGGTGTAAACAATGAGTGTGTTCTCCAGTTGGCCGCTTTTTCTGAGTGCCTCAACGACCTTGCCAACACCTTCATCCAGCGCGGCAACCGCGCGGTTATACTTCTTCACGGCTTTGTCGAGTCCCTTAGGATTGCCCTGTGCATCCTTTTTCCATTTGGAGTAGTTTTTGAGGTGTTCAGGCTTCGTCAGGCGCGGGCCAAATATATCAGCAGGAACGTCGGTCGGTGGTGCATCATCGTACAGCGTCTGATGGCGATCCGCCTCTGTATAGGGACCGTGAACGCCGCCATAGCACAACCAAAGAAACCAGGGTTTTCCCGCGTCCTTTGATTTGTTTTCAATATAGTCGACGGCCAGTTCGGTGTACCGATCTGTACTGTAGCCTCCAAGGGGGACGCGTTCACTGCCATTATACCGCACCAGCGTTCCATGATAGTAGGCGCCGCCGTTCTTTTTCGGCCCTTCGCGATCCCAGATCACCGAATAATCCCAGTCCCGCCCATGCCCGACATCCTCACCCAGATGCCATTTACCTATGCAGGCGGTCTGATACCCGTTCCGCCGAAAGTTAGCCGGCCAACAGGACTGAATCTTCGGGTCATAGTCGCACGCCGGATAGCGGCTGGTATCGAAACTCTGAATGGCGTGCTGCAGCCGTCCAGTCATCATCATGGCTCGCGACATCTGACAGGATGCACCGGTGTAACAGGTGCGAAAGCGCATGCCCGATTCGGCCAGCGCATCAATATTCGGCGTGTCTACCCAATCATGAGCTTCCTCATAGGCGCTGACCGATCGGCGGGACTGGTCATCGGTAAAGATGTAGAGGATGTTGGGGCCTTTCTTGGAACCGGTAGTTGAGGATGCCGCATAAATGCTGTTAGAGATTGTAACTACTGCTATATACGCAATCGCTAGTCTTAAGAGTTTCGTGTGGGATATTTGCGTGCCCATTTCATGCTTCCTTTTTTTTGTAAATGGTTTTTATTTAATGCAGAACTTATAGTATCCATTATTTTAATCATGTAATAATAGACCATCTTTATGATAACACATTTGCAATATTTAATTTAGTTTATGCTAGTAATTCGTTTTGATATGCTTTTAATTCAAAGATTTATTTTTAGTTTTTTGTAATGCGTCAAAATGTCAAATATTTTACTTGCTAAACATATACTCAAATCATGGTATAGTTATTTGACATATGTATGAATGGGTTAAAGTCCAACTAAAGGAATATTCAAGTGCGAATTTGGAGGAGCGGCACGCGTGGTGGATTACGCTCAAGTGGTATTTTGGCTATTGTGCAAAAAAAGAATTAGGCGAACCGATCAATCGTGATAATGGAAAGATTTTTTGGCGAGATGCTGTATTACCTGCCCAACCGGAAGACTGGAAAAAAGTACAATGGGGAAATGCCCTGAAGTGGTTCTTTGAGGAGGTTGCGACTAAAGATATTGCCGGACCACACTTGAGAAGTGCAATTCGACGTCGTCACCTAGCTTACACGACAGAAAAAGCTTACATGGGCTGGTTACGAAGGTTCCAGGTGTTCTTACATCCAAAAGAGGTAATGGAGGCAGAATCACCCGAAGTGGTGAATTTTTTGACTTACCTGGCGGAAGAGAAGAAAATTGCACCGACTGGGCAAAACCAGTGTTTTAATGCCTTACTCTTCTTCTTTCGCTATGTTCGTGAGCAGCCAAATGTAGATTTTAGGGGTGCCACGCGAGCAAAGAAGCGTACCCGCATACCAGTAGTTTTGTCGCAGGCAGAGGTGACACGCCTACTCGAGTTATTACCCACGAAGTTTCGGCTAATGGGGCGCTTACAGTATGGTTCGGGTTTGCGGGTAAATGAATTACTACGCTTGCGGGTAAAGGATTTAGATTTTGATCGCGGGCAGCTATCAATACATGGGGGCAAGGGAGATAAAGATCGAGTGTCGGTGCTTCCGAGTTCCTTGGTGGATTTCTTGCAACTACAATTAGAACAGGTGCGAAGTTTACATATCGAAGATATGAAAGCTAACTTTTGCGGAGCGAGTATGACGGAAGCACTGGCGCGTAAGTTCAGCGTAGCTCGGCGTGAGCTTAGCTGGCAGTATCTTTTTCCACACAGTCGGCTTGCAAAAAATCCTCGTAGCGAGGAACTGCTGCGACACCATGCATTGGAAAATTCGTATCAAAATGCAGTCCGTACGACCGCCAAGAAAGCGGGTATCGAAAAACGGGTTACGCCTCATGTGCTGCGCCATAGCTTCGCTACTCACATGTTGGAGGGTGGGGCAGATATCCGCACGGTACAGGAACTACTTGGACATGCCTCGGTCGAAACAACCCAAATCTATACCCATGTTATGAAAAAACCTTTCGGAATAATAAGCCCGTTGGATCGACTTTAGCGAAAAGCTCTTGTAAGAAATAATATAGTTCAGGCTATCGATAGCAGAAATTCGCCAGCTTTTTTATAATTTATTTAAATTTAAATAAAATGATTCGTATCTGCCATTTACTGTAAGACGGATCAATGGGAGTCTTATTAGTTTTTAGACCTAACCTCTTTCTTCTGTTTAGAAACAGTAGTAGACAAATTGGTACTGCTAGAAACTGCTCCTTGTCTAATTCCTGAGATCATTTGCCAAATCTCTTGGGTTCTCCATTTAGGATCTTTCAGTTGGGCATCCCAAATAGCAAGACCAACGGAAGAATCCTTCGCGACCCATTCGAGGTGCTCCCGAACTGAAGCCTTCTCCCAATTACTGGCATGACTAGGAACTCCAATTAGAAGTTTGGAAGAAAACTTTCCAGCGGCGACTTTCAGAAAATTATAAGATCTCCAGTCGGCAGACTTCGAACCGGTTTCCGTATATCCCATCACATGAAGGGCATCGATATGGGGAAGTATCATCTTCCACCATCCTTGATTAGGAGCATTCCATTTATAAGCAAAGCTATCAACTGTAAGCTCTTTGCCTTTTGCCCTAAGAGCAATGGAAAGCTCCATTATAAACCTTACAAATGCCTTCTTGTCACTCTCACACTTTCCTTTCCCCTCAAAGTCGATATCGACCCCGTCCAACTTAAGTCGCACGGTTTCAGCAACCAACGCTTGTATGAATTGTTTTCGGTGAGTATCGAAAGCATTTTTGGCCAAATTCCAGTTCCAGCCCTCTCGGGTTCCATTATAGATGCAAAGTAGCACCCGGATGCCACAGGCATCTCCCCATTTCTTAAAGTTTATAATGGTTGAATCATCGATCGGTTTAAAATCATCAACCAACTCAATTTGACCCTTTAAAGTTGGGCGCCAGAACTGAAGACCTATGTGAGTAAGACCATCCTTCATCCCCATGGCCCCGAATGACTCATCCAAGCGGTCCCTGCATATTTCTGTCGCATAAGGAGGAACCCAAGTCATTACGCGGGCCGTTTTAACCTTTGGTTCTTTGGCATTCGCTACCCCTAAAGAAAGGAGTGCGACCAACCAAGCTAGTTGCATCAGAATGATATTTATTTAAATATGAATGGCTTCTCCATGAACTGCGGCAGCAGCCTCCGCTAGAGCTTCGCTCATCGTAGGGTGGGCATGAATAGTTCCATGAATTTCGTCAACGGTGGCTTCCAACTTCATCGCCAATCCATACTCCGTGATTAACTCGGTTGCATCGGATCCAATAATATGAGCCCCTAAAATCTCGCCATATTTCTTGCCAACAATTACTTTCACAAACCCTTCCGAATGATTAACCGCCACCGCTTTTCCGGATGCTGCAAATGGAAATTTACCAATTTTATATTCGATGCCGTCCTCTTTTGCCTTCTCCTCGGTTAAACCAATACTAGCCACCTGTGGCTGACAGTAGGTGCAACCGGGAAATGCATCAATCGGAACGGGTTTTGAATGTTCAAACATTCCATTAACTGCCTGAATGGCACGATAGGTAGCAATATGAGCGAGCCAAGGCGGACCAACAATGTCTCCGGTTGCATAAATACCGGATTCAGAAGTTTCATAATTTTCATCTACCTTTAAATATCCTTTTACTGTATCCAGTTTTAATTTTTCGGAAACCGCGCCATTTAGGTTAGGAACGACACCAATGGCCAATAAAAGAGAATCTACCTCCATGCTCTCGCTCCCCTTATCATTACCCAAGGTAAGAGAGACACTATTTTCACCCACCTCTATCGAGTCAACACGAGTGCCCACACGACAATCAATTCCTTGAGTGGTGAATGATTTATGTAAAGCATCAGATATTTCAGCATCTTCGACTGGAAGCACATTGGGCAACATTTCGATGAGTGTTACTTTCGTGCCAAAAGCATTTAGAAAGTAAGCAAATTCGGCACCAATCGCACCAGCACCCATAATCGCAATACTTTTCGGCTGTTCTGTCATTGCCAAAGCTTCACGAGAGGTCATTACCCTATGTCCGTCAACAGGTATATCCGGTAAAGTCCTTGGTTTACAACCAGTCGATATCATAACTTTACTACCTTTTAGGTAAGTACCCGCTTTGTCGCCCTCAGTAATTTCGACCATGCCAGCCGCATGCACCAACCCTTTGCCCACAATATAATCTACTTTATTTTTTTTGAATAAAAATTCAATACCGCCACCCATTTGATCCGCAACCTGACGAGATCGCCCCATTACCTTCTCAAAATCCACTTCTATTTCCTTACAACTAAATCCAAATACCTCAGAATGTAATGCCGCCTGAAAGGACTCGGCACTTTTAAGCAATGCCTTTGAAGGTATGCACCCCCAATTTAAACAAGTACCTCCGGCTCGTTCCATTTCAATACAAACCACTTTTTTGCCGAGCTGTCCGGCCCGAATTGCAGCGGCATAACCCGCGGGTCCGCCACCAAGAATAATAAGATCGTAGGTAATATCTGAAGTCATAAATTAAAATAAAAAGGGTATTTTTATATTACTAATCACCCAAAGCATACTAGTCAACGAAACGAAAAGAAGATTCGGTTGAGCTTGAATTTTTCATTTTATCTTCTACTTTATTTCTTTTTCTTACAATGATTGAACAACTTAAAACCAAAAACGATTATCGTTCCATAATAGAGAACAGCCTTTCCCATTGCCTGACCTCTACATCTATCAACCAAGGCGTTTCTTACAAAGGAAAAGTAAGAGATCGATATGATCTGGGAGAAAGCCTAGCTCTCATTACTACAGACCGTCAATCTGCCTTTGATCGAGTGTTGGCATCGATTCCATTCAAAGGACAAGTGCTTAATCAAACTGGTGCTTGGTGGTTTGATCAAACAAAAGATATTATTCCCAATCATGTTATCGAGTTTCCCGACCCTAATGTAACCATAGCAAAAAAGTGTAAGCCTTTTCCAATAGAATTTGTGGTTCGTGGATTTGTAACCGGGAGTTCGAGCACATCTCTTTGGACTATTTATAACAAAGGAGATCGGGAATATTGCGGAATTAAATTTCCTGATGGAATGGTGAAAAATCAAAAATTACCTGAGCCTGTAATTACTCCCACTACCAAAGAGGAAGAACATGATCGCCCAATTTCACCTGCTGAAATTATTTCAGAAGGATGGATGAAAAAAGAGGATTGGGAGTATGCATCCCAAAAGGCCTTAGAATTATTTATTAAAGGGCAAGAAATATCTTCTCAACACGGTTTAATTCTTGTTGATACCAAGTATGAAATGGGCATCGCAGCGGATGGAGAGATTACCCTAATCGATGAAATTCATACGCCTGATTCAAGCCGCTATTGGATTGAAGAAAGCTTTGATCAGCGATTGGAAGAAAAGAAGGAACCCGAAAATATTGATAAAGAATTTCTGAGACTATGGTTCAAAGATCATTGTGATCCTTATCACGATAAAACTCTACCTGAAGCACCCAAAGAATTAGTCGTGGAGCTTTCTGCCAGGTATATTCATCTTTATGAGACCATTACTGGCGAAAATTTTTCCTTTCCAGATCTAACTCAAACCGCGGAAGAACGTATTTTTAATAATCTTAAAACTTATATTAAATAAAATGAAAGTTGTAATAATAATGGGCTCGGCATCTGATGAATCACATGCCAAAAAAATTACCGATAACCTTGATGAACTATCAATCAAATGGGAGCAGCATGTTGCATCCGCACATAAGCAACCTTTAGAGGTATTAAAGATTCTTACCGATAATGAAAATGAGGAATCCCTTGTTTATATAACAATTGCTGGACGCTCGAACGCTTTGTCCGGTTTCGTTGGGGCGAATTCGACTTTTCCTACTATCGCATGCCCACCCTTCGTTGATAAAACAGACATGTTGGTTAACATCCATTCTACCTTACAAATGCCTAGTAATACACCAGTTCTTACGATCTTGGATCCTAAAAATTGTGCCATTGCAATTTCTAGAATTTTTAAAGTTTAAAGTAAGATCTAAAGATTACTAATTTCGCTCATCACTCGATTCGAAATTTGCTCATAACTATCCTTATCTACAGGACTGGGACATAAAGAATCGAAAGGAATTAAAGAACCATATGTTATACTAAGTTTTCTTCCGATTCTTGGAAGGATTTTACCTTTTCCAAGTACTTCGTAACTCCCCTTTATCCGAACTGGCAATACTGGGCACTTGGATTTGATGACAAGTAATCCAAGTCCTTTTTTGCTCGGACCAATTGAGCCATCCATACTTCTTGTTCCTTCTGGAAAAACGAGAAGAGGATGCCCGTCTCTTAGGACTTTTAAAGTGCGCTTAAGTGTACCAAGATCTAGTTGACCACGATTAACAGGAATTGAATTTAAACGCTTAATTAAAAAGCCCAAAGGGCCTTTAAAAAGACTATCCCTAGCAAAATAATGCAAATTTCGCTTTACCTTACAACCGGCTAGTGGTGGATCTAAAAAACTTAAGTGATTAGAAGCTAATATAAAACCATTATTAGATGGTATTCTATCTAGACCATTAATCTCTAACCTGTGAAAAATCTTAAAGTATAAATAGGATAATACTTGGACGATTCGATAAGTTTTAGTAATCACAAATTATGAATTAATTGGGAAACCCTAGATAATACATCTTCTATCGATAAAACAGAAGTGTCTAAAACAATAGAATCAGTTGATTCAGTCAAAGGAGCTATTTTTCGACTTGAATCCAAACGATCACGAACGGCAATTTGGTCAGTTTCTCCATCTTGTATACGTCTTAAATTACGAATTGATTCATTAGCAGTGAGAAAAAGCTTTAGATCTGCTTCTGGCAAAATCACCGTTCCAATATCACGACCTTCCATCACTATCCCAGCAAAGTTATTATCCTGAGCTAACTTTAATTGGGATTGTTGATAACCCAAGAGCAAAGAACGAATGCCAGGAACGGAGGAATAAGACGAAACTCTCGAATTGATTTTAGCAGATCGTAGTAATTTTTGGGGGAATGAAAGTCCATTAATCGTGACACTTGATTTGTTCTGATTAATTTCAGAATCTAGTTCAATTTTATTTAAATTTCGAGAATCTAAAGCATCGCTTTCTGATATGTTACAATTAATAAGGGCTGCTGCAATTGATCGGTAATGTGACCCAGTATCGACATGCAAGAAATTAAACTGTGAGGATATGAGTTGAGAAGTTGTGGACTTACCAGTACCGGCACCGCCATCAATCGCTATAACAGTAAACTTTTTCATGAATTAGTAGAATTATTTCGAATAGTTGATAATACATCAAAAAACCTAGGAAATGTTTTTGCACAACAATTCGGGTTTGAAATACGCAACCAAGATGAACCGTTTTTAAATAAATCAAAAGAACCTAATATTGCAAAACTCATGGCAAAACGGTGATCATCATAAGTATTGATTACAACGGGCAAGGAATCTAATAATTTATTTAAATTTGGCTCAATCAAGAGAGAATCTTCTTTTTCTTCTACTTTTTGCCCAAGTTTAAGAAGTTCATTTGCCATTGCACTTACCCGGTCGGTTTCCTGTTTACGGGTATGAGCAATACCGGTTATTTTTAACGGAGTTGGGAGCAACGGAGAAAGTGCCGCTAAGCTTAAAAATGTATCTGAAATATCATTGAAGTTAAAATCCCCTCCTTTTGAATTAGAATCCAGTTTTGATTCAATCCCAAGTTCTGTTCTCGTTATGGTGAAACCAATTTCTTTGACCAAGTTGCAAAAACCTATATCGCCCTGCAAATTACAGTTTTGTAAGTTTTTAACCATAACTTCACCTCCCACTGCTAAAGGTAACGAAATAAAATAAGAAGCAGCAGTCGCATCAGGTTCAATGTCATACTTTCCTTCTGATATATTAAAATTTATATTAGGAATATTAAAATTACTACCATTTTGAGTTATTCTTTTGGAATCAATTGCAGAAAATTGATGGATCATTTCTATAGTCATTTGAACAAATGGCTTGGATACAGTTTCTCCAATCAAGTACAAACTTATATCTCCAGGTATTAATGGTGTAATTAAAAGAATAGCTGATAAAATTTGACTACTTGCGGATGCATCAATATTCCAACCCTCATTACTTAAAGTAGTGGTTATCATTTTGAATGGAAAACAATTTATTACACCCTTAAATTTAAATTTTGTTCCATGTAATTCAAGTTCATTTAACAAACCACTCATTGGCCTAACCCGCATCGGTACAGAACCGTCGAGGAAGTATTCACCGCCTTCCTGACAAGCAAGTAGGGCAGTAAGAAAACGAGCTACTGTACCGGCATTGCCAACATTAATAGTAGCTCTTTTTACAGGTAAAATGCCTTTGCAGCCGAGAACAATAAGAGATTTACCAGAATCAACGCTTTCTATTTTTACACCTAACGACTTTAAGGCATTTACCATTATATCTACATCTTGACTCTGTAATATACCGTTAAGTTTTACTTCACCATCATTTAATACAGCAAGAATAAGTGCTCGATTAGAAATGCTTTTTGAACCAGGTACCACTACCTCGCATTTCGTTTGATTTTTAAATGGAATAATATCGATAAAATCGACGCTCATTTATCTAATTCCTTTCGAAAGTTTGAACCTTTTGTTAAAAATTCATATAAATCGTCCCGATTATCGTTTTTGATTATTTTTTTAACTTCGGAAAGTGAAGTTTCCCAATCCTCTAATGCACTTAAGAGTTTGTCTTTATTCATTTGCAAAATTTGCACCCAAAGTTGCGGATCTCCTTCGGCTATTCTGGTAGTATCTCTTAATCCATTTCCTGAGATTTGTTTCCAATTCGACGGTTGAGACTCAAGATGCCTTGAAAGTGACGAAGCGAGTAAATGGGGTAGATGACTAAAATAAGCTGCTGCTTTATCATGTTCATCAGGTGAGAATTGATGTACATCCATATGTAATGCCTTCCAAAAATCTGCTAGCCTTTGAACAAATTCTAATTTGGTTTCTTTAGAAGGTGTAATAATGCAGGATTTTCCTTTTATTAAATCTTCATGGGCGTATTCCATCCCGGATTTTTCTGATCCCGCCATGGGGTGTGAACCAATGAAATGTCCCTTCGAATCTATTAACGCTTTGGTTCCATCCTTACAAATTTCGTTTTTTACACTACCTACATCCGTAACAATTGATTCCTCATCCAAATGAGGTCCGATTTTTCTAATAATTTCTACGATCGTGTCTACTGGAGTACAAATAATTACCAAATCACTTCCCTGAACGGATTTTTCTATATTTTCCTCCACGGTATGGCACCACGCTTTTGATGCACAATCGTCCAAAGTCTCTTTTCTTCTCGCCCATACTTTGATCCTCTTCGCGACTTTTCCTTTATGAATAGCCATCGCTAGTGATGCTCCTAGTAATCCTGATCCTAAAATAGTTATTTGTTTAAACATTTATTGGACTACACTTAATTTTGGTTGATAGTTAGATTTTTCATATTACAACTTACTCATTGATGGAAAATGATTTTAAAGAGCAAGACTCAAAAGAAAATGATTGGGGACAACCTCCATCTCCGCTTACACCCGAAAATCAAAAAAAAGCGTTCAGAGCTCAACTTTTATTGGGAGTTATTTCATTAATAGGCATTGCCTTGCCAGGCTTGCTGTTTTGGTTATTTGGTAGGTAATGACAATTAAAAATTCTTTACTATATTTACAATGAAAACTCTCGGAAATAAAGGATTCTGTAAATTAGAACTACTCATACTCATCTTAATTTTATGTACGGCAGCATTTATTGCAGTACCAATATACAATTCCTATCTAGAGGCTAAAAGCCTTAATGAAATTGATTCACTCAGCGAAGATTTTACTGACCAGAACCAAAGTGTTGAGAGTAATAATTCTGAAATACCAGTACAAGTTTTAATCGAAGATTAATTGTTTAGTATTTTAACCCTTTTTACTCTTTTTTTTGAATTTTTTTAAAAGTAAATTATTTTTAACTTTTGGCTTTGTTTGCTTAATCTTCTCAATACTTGGACTTCTTTATTTGGGCATCATTGCGATTGGTGGGGAAGAAATTAAAATATATGTCTTAGAGAGTTGGATTTTATTTAAAGAATTTCTGATCAATAATGGATTTTGGCTTTTTCTCTCCCTTGCCATTCTTCCCGGGTTTATTTTACCTTGTGCTCCACTATTATTCTTGGCGGGTATATGGGGTGCAAAATATGGCCCTTGGTTAGCATGTATTTATAGTGTACTAGCTTTATCTCTCAACTTAGTTTGGACTTATTGGTTCGCCTATGGAATAGGGCGCACTGTTATAGATAAATTACTGAAGCGTTTTAATTACAGCATGCCGGAAATGCCCTCGAATAATTTAATTCAGTGGGCAATAATACTTCGACTAACCCCTGGCATACCTTTTATTTTCACCAACTATGGACTAGGTTTACTCAAAATTCCATTTGCTAAATACCTTCTCGTTTCTTTACCTATTGTAGCAATCACAGATTGTGGCTTTGTCTTAGCATCAGCTGGAATAGTTGGGGGTAACTGGAAGTATATTTGGGGTGGTGTTTCAATACTTATCATTGTGATTCTAATTGGCCGTACTCTTTCCAAAACCAAAAAGCATGCAAACAAATCTATTTGATACCCATCAAGACTCATCCGAGGTCTGGTCGATTGGTCAATTAACGAGAGAAATTAAAAGTACCCTCGAAAATAAATTCCCTCCTCTTTGGATAAAAGGAGAAATTTCAAACTTGAGAGTACAACCAAGTGGCCATCGATATTTTATCCTTAAAGATTCATCAAGTCAGATAAAAGCTGTTCTGTTTAAAGGAGATTTTTCTCACCTAGGGTACAATCCCATGGAGGGGGATGAATGTGTGGCCTACGGAAATGTTAGCGTTTATGAACCTCGGGGCGATTATCAATTTAGGGTTAAGCATTTAATGCAAGATGGAACAGGTAGCCTGCGCCTGCAGTTCGATCGTTTAAAAGCAAAACTATTAAGCGAAGGTTTATTTGATGAAGAGCAAAAAAAACCGCTGCCAAGCCTGCCTAGGAAGATTGCAATTATTACCTCTATCCGAGGGGCTGCCTTACAGGATTTTCTAAGTATAATGAAGCGACGAGGGTGGCGAGGGGAGATCTGTATTTTTGGCTCGGCTGTTCAGGGGAGAGATGCACCTAAAGAATTATTAAGAGCATTAACCAATGTAGAAAAAAATAATGATTTTGATCTGGTAGTTCTAGCCAGAGGGGGTGGAGCAATTGAAGACTTATGGGCATTTAACGATGAAGATTTAGTCCGTGCAGTCGCATCTTCCAAAATTCCGATTATTTCTGCCGTCGGTCACCAGACCGATTTTGTACTCACTGATTTTGCCGCTGATTTTCGTGCGGAAACTCCTTCTGCTTCAGCCGAATGGATTACATCACAAAATATAAAACAAAGTGAATACCTCCATGCCCTCCAGCTTCAACTCCTTGAAATACCTAAGCATGCAATAAAAGTCAGAAATGAGAGGGTCAACCTCTTACAAGCACAATTACAGGCACTCTCTCCTCAATCCAAAATGGAGAACTACCATCAATACTTGGACGATTTTTCGCTTAGAATGGAAAGGGTTATGGAACAATACATTGAGCATAATCTTTATAAGATCGATTCCCTAAGCCGAAGACTTGAAAGCAGTAGTTTGAAATCTGTCTTAAATCGCGGGTTTTCCATTTTTGAAACTTTAAATGGTCAAACTATTGATCGAGCGGAGAAATTGAAAAAAAACGATATTGTAAAAGCCGTTTTTCAGGATGGCACCAAGGAAGTTAAGGTCGAAAATTAAATTTAAATAGTTTTGGACTTTAACTTTTAAAACATTCTCTCTCCATACTTCGAAATCATTTTAAAACCGATTGATTCATAAAGATTACCTTCGGCAATGTAATCGCTGAACAAGATACATTTTTTCTTTTTTTCCTGTTGAGCATAATGCAATAAATCTAGGATTAATTTTTGGGCAATTTTTTGATTTCGCGACTCTTCAGGTACATAAACTAAATTAATCACCTGGTAAGAAGGGGTTTCTCTCCCAAATCCAGCCATTCCACAGGTTTCAATGTTATTTTTTTGCACAAAAAATAAAGATTGTTTTTTCATCATTTGCTTGGCCATTGCAACCACTGCAGAACCATTAAGTTGAGGAATTGATTCACTGGCAAATTGCAGTGCCCATAAGCGAGCCCTTGGCCATTCTTTCGATCCAACTACTTTCATCGAATATTTGCCCTCATTTTCGCCATTCCAATCAGGGACTTTGCTCGGTTATTCATAAATCAAAAAATCCCTTCGACCATCCAATTGATCGGGCTGGTCATCGAGCCAATTACGAGCAAAAGCTAGACTGCATTGACTAGGCCCGGAAACTCCATTTAGTCCCCATTTTTTCTTCTTCGAATAATTATTAAGATGCGCAATTGCATCTTCTTTGCCCTTAGAAAGTAAGAGATAATTCGCTTCAGTTCGAACCGCACAAAGCTGTATTTTTCCATCATTTAATATTGAGCCGGCCCAAGCAGAGGGAGATGGTTTTTTGATTAATCCACCAAGAGCTTCGTAGAATAAATTATTGGAAACCTCATTTTTCAAAAGAAAATTCTCGGTCTTTTGAATAAATCTAGCTAAATTTTTATAACTCTGTACCCTCATTTATGAACGCATTAACAACATCACAAAGAAATTGATTTCTTTAAGCAACTTGATCAAGCAGGATAAATAATATGGCAAGCAACGATTCAAATAATCGATATAATCAAAGAGGAGTTTCATCAAGCAAGGATGAAGTTCATCAAGTGGTAGATAAACTTGATCGTGGATGCTTCCCTGGTGCATTTTGCAAAGTGACAAATGATCTGCTCACCGGGAATAAGAATATGTGCAATATCATCCACTCGGATGGGGCAGGTACCAAATCTATTATTGCATATCTCTGGTATAAGGAGACCGGAGACCCTGAAGTTTTTCGTGGAATTGCCCAAGATAGTATTGTAATGAATTTGGATGATCTTGCCTGCGTTGGTATTTGGGACAAAGTTGTTCTTTCCAGCACTGTTAACCGTAATGCAAGAAACTTTCCTGCGGAGGCTCTTGCATCCCTGATCGAAGGGACTGAGGAATTTATTCAAACATTACGAGATTTCGATATTGATGTATCAAGCGGGGGAGGGGAGACCGCAGATGTTGGAGACTTAACTGGAACTGTTGCGGTAGATTCATGTGCTGTAGCTATTGTTCCCAAAGAGAAGATCATTGATAATGCTAATATCTGCCCCGGGTTAAGTATCGTAGGCTTATCTTCATTTGGTCAGTCCACTTACGAAAGCAAAGAAAATAGTGGTATTGGCAGTAACGGATTGACCAGTGCTCGCCATGAAATGCTCTCGTCTCACTACCGGGAAAACTTTCCGGAAACTTTTGATCCACAAACCAAAGAGGAATTCATTTATTGTGGTCCTTTTCGCATGAAGGATCCTTTAGTCAACTCATCACTTTTAATTGGTGAAGCACTACTTAGCCCTACTCGCACCTATCTCCCAGTAGTTAAATCTATTATGTCGGAGAAAGGAAATTCAGTCTTAGGTTTGGTACATTGTTCGGGAGGGGGGCAAACCAAATGTATGCGCTTTGGTACCAATGTTTACCATGTAAAAGATAATCTTTTTACCCCGCCACCTCTTTTTCAAGAGATTCAACGAGTATCGGGCACCACCGATAAGGAAATGCATCAAGTATACAATATGGGGCATCGATTTGAAGTTTACTGTCAACCTGAAGCGGTCGATGACATCATCGCACTTTCAAATGCTTACCAAATTGATGCACAAGTTATTGGGCACACCGAAAAAAGTACGAAACCCGATCACAAAAATCATCTTACTATAAAAACAGATCGGTTTGAATTGAACTATGGTTGAACAAGATGAAAAAACATCTGGGATAAATAATACTGTTTCTCACCTTCGACACATCTGGGGTGAAATAAATCCAGAAGTCGCACTCATATGTGGTTCCGGCTGGGGAGAACTGAGTGAAATATTCCAAAATTCTTTATCATTAGATTACTCGGACATACCAGGATTCTCATCAACCACCGTTGAAGGGCATGAGGGGATTCTTCGCTTATGTGAAATCAATAATAAACAGATTATCCTCTTTCAAGGCAGAAGGCACTTATACGAAGGAGATGGATGGGAACCAATTCGTTATCCCGTTCTTCTTGCTCATGAATTAGGCGTAAAAAATCTACTTCTCACCAATGCGGCTGGGGGAATTAATCAAGCTTTTAAAGTGGGCGACCTCATGGTTTTGGAAGATCATTTAAACTTCATGGGCTCGAATCCATTAATTGGACCAACCCTTCATCCTAAAATTCCCCGATTTCCTGATCAAACAGAAGTATACGATCTTAGTTTAAGGCAACGCCTTCAAGAGCTTGCCAAGCTCAATCAATTGCCTCTCGTAAAAGGGGTTTATCTCGGAATTTCTGGCCCCGCATTTGAAACCCCTGCAGAAATTAAGGCATTCCGTTTACTAGGTGCGGATGCAGTTGGAATGTCGACCATACCAGAAGCGATGCTTGGACATGCCTTAGGGATGAAGGTGCTCGCAGTTTCTTGTATTAGTAATTTAGCCGCGGGGATTTCAGAAGAAAAACTTTCCCATGAAGATGTCCAAAGAACCGCTCAAATTACTCTGCCAAAAATGAAGGCACTTTTTTCTATCTTCCTAGAAAACCTGCTCGGCTAAAGAAAACGGTGCTTATCTTCGGTTTTAGGCAAAGAACAAATATCCTTTTTTCCGAACCATCGAAATCGATTCCGAGCGATTATGTGATAAATCGAATCCCTAAGTACTTTTGGAATGACCAAGAATACTTGAAGGAAAGCCCAAGGAAAACTCAAATGCTTGGCAATCTTTAGGCATGCAGTTGAACCATCAAATACCCTACCATTCTCAATAAACACAATCTTTTCATCAAAGGCATTTGGATATTCAAATTGATCTAAAAATTTTGCCCCTTGGTCAGATTGTAATGGAGTGAAGTAAATGTCTTTTTTCTTATTACGCTCAAGAACAAAAAGGACCACCCAATCACATAAATGACATACACCATCAAAGAGGATTATTTTTTTATTCTTCACCAAACGATTCGAGTTTAAAATTTCTTGTTCGACATCATTTAACAATTGTACATCCAATTAAGCAATATGGATCATCATGAATTAGAGGAAGGGGTTCGCTTAGAACTTGATTTTACCAAGCTCAAGAAAGTGGCTGCCTGCGAAGAGGACATCGTACCTGCGATTGCACAGGACGCCGATACAGGCGAAGTGCTAATTGTCGGTTATGCCAACAAACTCGCTCTTGAGACCACATTAAGCGAAAATATGGCCACCTTCTGGAGCACGAGTAGGAACGAACTCTGGATTAAAGGTAAAACCTCTGGAGACTACCTTGAAATTGTTGAGGTCTGCGTAAACTGCGAACAAAATTCTCTTCTCTATCGAGTGAAACCAAAAGGTAAAGGTGCATGTCATACCAAAATGGAAAATGGGAATCCTCGATCAGGTTGCTACTACCGAAAGATTAAAAACTCGACCGATTTAGAATTTAAATAGATTATAAATCTACTTCTTCGTTTTGACTATCTTCATCAATCTTTGTCCGAACAGAAGGAACTCCATAACCAGATGCACTCGATAATGGCTGCTCAAACTCAGTGACTCTTTTTACTTTTAATTTATTTCCAT
>CAWUUU010000062.1:0-9437 GCA_963924995.1 uncultured Opitutales bacterium | reverse complement strand
GAAATCAATGATCTTAGTATTTGGGGCATTATTGGGATTTGCATCGGTTGCTTTCGGCACTTATTCCGAGCATGTTCTTAAAGAACAAGTGACTGTAGAACATTTTCGCAATTTAATGACTGCCCTTCGCTACAACCAAGTTAACTCTGTTGTGATCACTGCAATCGGTCTTGTTCTTTCGAATGGTGGAAAACTATCTGAAATCGCCGCTTTCAAGTGGAGTGGTACTCTTTTTATTCTAGGCACGACTTTATTTAGTTTCAGTATTTACCTTTCGATTTCGCTCGAAATCCCCAAACTTGTATACCTTGCCCCGATAGGTGGTATGACAATCATGCTTTCCTGGATTACCCTTTTGTTCGCAGCATTGACCGCATTGAAGAAAAAATAAGAACCAATCATTGTTCTCATGCTTTAGCAAAATTTATTAAATTTTGCACTAGTCTATTTTTTACTAAGGGCATTTCAGTAATACTGGGAATCAATATACTAGAAAAACTCGCTACCCCTAAACCTAATAATCTTGGGCAAAAGTGGTACGGAAGCTGGGACTCGAACCCAGGACCCTCGGTTTAGAAAACCGATGCTCTATCCAGCTGAGCTACTCCCGCATACATTCTAACTCAGTATAATGAATAAGATTGAACATTTCTTATACTTTAAACTGGAGCAGTTTCGCAAGTTCAAATACTTCGTTTATTTCTTCAATTTGCTCTTCAGTGAATTAAATTCGTATAATTGAAGTCAGTTTTGCTTGGCAGAAACCAAGCCAGTGATTTTATATGTTTATATTTAATATTATCTAAACTCTTAAAAACTATGAAGAACCTACATTTCCCTATTTTTCTAATATTCATGTCCTTTACATCCAATTATGTCTTGGGGCATTGCCAAGTTCCTTGCGGAATCTATGGTGACCAGAATCGCTTCGAACAAATGCTCGAAGATCAGTCGACCATAGAGAAGGCGAGTAAACTCATTAATGAGCTATCGGGGAAAAAAGACGCCCTTTCCCAAAATCAATTAACACGGTGGGTCTCAACCAAGGAAGCCCATGCCACTGCGATACAAAAAACAATAGCCGATTATTTTATGGCTCAGCGAATTAAGGCTTCCGATAAGAAATACCAGGATAAACTCACAAAAGCTCATGCGGTAATGGTCTCGGCGATGAAATGTAAACAAACGATCGATCCACAAAACACGGCATCACTCAAAGCAAACATCTTGGCCTTTCACAAAGCATACGAAGGAAAGAAGTAAAATTCTACTAGATGACTTCATCCCTTAATTTATATGTGACCTCCAATGGGACTGACCATGGTCCAATGTCTCTTGAAGAAGCGACTAAAAGAGTGGGTACTGGTGAATTTAAACCAAATGACATCTCATGGCATCAGGGAGTATCTGGATGGGTTCCTTTAAAACAATTACCCGAGTGGTCCCAAATCAATAAGGCTCCCCTGCCCTCCTTGACTCCAGAGACTGAAGAATTTGTCGATGAGGTTGATGCACAAAAGCCCACAAAACAGAGATCCCAAGTAAAACCTAGTAAAATTAAATCCAGGATTAACCCAAACAAAAATGTCTCATCTCCGGCCACTTTCGACGAAAGCCAAGGGGGCAAGACGGGGATGGGAATATTTGGGAAACTGATGGTGGCAGTGGCTATTCTAGTTTTTTTATCAACTTTAGGAATAGTTGGATTTCTAATCTATCAAAATTTGGATAAATTTATCCCACCGACCATCGAGTCAACCTCTGAACCAGTGAAGGAAGAGGAAGAGGAAGAGGAAGTGGAAGAACCCAAGGTAATTGATGAACCCGATCCCTTCGCCTCCCCAGTCAAGAAGGATTAACTAATACATTTACCTGATGTAATGCACACAAGATGTACAACTGCTTCAGCAATGATTTATGCGAGCGAATTCGACATCTCATTGCTGATTATATTTCAATAGGCCTTTAGGCTTTTTCTGCTGAGTGGAAACAGAAAATTAATCGCTTTCTCTAAACTCAATTCTTTCAAAGCTTAGAGGGAATTGAGTGCCGGTTTTCAATTCTATCAAGCACCCTTGCATCCCAACATCTCCTTCAGCGACAGGACACTTCCTGGGCATACCATCAATAAAACGCCCGAGACAGGCTTCAATTTCTCGCCCCAATACTGATTCTCTGGGACCAGTCATGCCTAAGTCGGACTGATAGGCGGTACCTCCTTTTAAAATTCTACCATCCGCAGTGGGCACATGTGTATGCGTACCAAAGACCAGACTTACTTTTCCATCGAGGTGCCAACCCATTGCTTCTTTTTCTGATGTGGTCTCGGCATGGATTTCCACAATGATTGCATCCGTGTCGCTTTTCATTTCCTCAACTAAACGGGACGCTGTTTGAAAAGGGCAATTAACTTTTGGTCCCATAAAAGTTCGACCAAGCACAGTAAATAAACCGATCCTATAATCGCCTACTGGAATAATTAATCGATCACGCCCCGGGTTAGAACTGGGCAAATTTGCCGGACGGCACACTCTATCCAACTGATCAATCTCCTGGTTAAAGTTCATTTGATCCCAAACATGATCACCCAGAGTGATTGCATCTACACCTGAACCAAGAATCTCCTTGGCAGTCTTAGCAGTTATCCCGGCTCCACCCGCCGCATTTTCACCATTGGCGATAATACGATCGATTTTGTGTGCCTTTTTGAAATCCTCTAATTTTTGCTTGAGGAAATTACGGCCTGGGCGGCCAACAATATCGCCTAAGATCAGAATCTTCATTTTGGGCGCTTCTCTTTTTGATAATAACAAAGAAAACGATCATGTACCAATAATACTAAGTCATCTTTTCCATCGCCATTAAGATCAGTAATAATGCCATCTCGTGGTTCATTAACTCCGCCCTTTTTCCCTCGATAATGAAGATCTTCCTCGAACACCTTAAAATGAAGCACGCTTTGCCATTCTTTTTTAGGCTGAGAAAATGACAAGAATTCAAGGACATGCTTCCTCCCATCCATACAAATTAAATCGAGTTCACCATCGTTATCAAAATCTCCCCAATCTACTCCACCATGATTAATCTTGGGCAAATCGGTAAGGTAACGAGAATGAATATTCAAATAACAAACTTGGTCCATAATTGATTTCCCAATTACCTGGAACCCACTTGAGCCAAAGGAGAATAAACCTTGCTGGTTATCAACTCCAAAAGGAAATACGATCTGTGGCGAACGAATATCCTCCTCGATTTTATAAGCCTTCCTAAAAACTCCATCCGTAGATTTTTTTCCAGCTTCCCAATAATCATTGGAAAAATAAATAAGTTCTTTCGTTTCATCCCCATCTAAATCTTGAAGAAGCGGGCAACTAAGTTCTGCCTTCGGATCAGTCGAATTAAATTGTTCGATTACTTGTAATTCTCCCTTTTTCCATTTGAGAGCTCTTACCATCCCCTCGCCAGCAATTAATAATTCAGGTAAATCATCACCATCCACATCTCCGGTTCCGACACGAGAGCGAGTCTTTTCCATAAGAATACTTTTACGAAGTGCTGAATCAACACCGACCACTTCGACTTTTCCTTTTCCATCATTGAGAAGAATTTGAGCTGCTTCCCGGTTGGATAATAGAACCAGGTCAATGGTATCATCCTCATCTAAAAAACAGGGGAAAATAGCAGAGGGTTCACGCTTCCATTCATCCAATTCGATCTCTTGTGAAAGTTGGTAAGATTTTCCATTTTCGACTGACCAAATTTGTACAAAAAAATCTGATTTTTTTTCAACCACTATAATAATTTCATCCAGATTATCCTGATTAAGATCGGCACAATGAGATAACAAGGCATCACCTTCAACCGCTAAAGGTTGAGGAAAAGAGAAGCGTTTTTTCTCAATAAACTTAGACAAGCCAATAATTTTTTCTTCTGGACTAAGGATAAGAAGACCGGGGCTTTTAGAGGTAGAAAACCGACAGGCAGAAAGAGATGTAATCCCTTTTAACGAAGGATTTTTTTGTGGTAATCCAAAATCCGCATTTCCACGACTTGGTAGAAAAAGCAATTCACCCAGCTCAGAGGATGCGGCAATAATATCCAATTTTCCATCCCCATCAAAATCTTCCATTGCCCAAGTCGACTTCTTTACATCCTCTGGAAAAAGATCATAGCTCACAGTTTCAAAAAGAGAAGCATCCCTTGCCCCCTGTTTAGGCCCAAGAGAAAAAACGGCGACTTCCTTTGAAATTTGATCAACGCCCACAAATTTAAAATCTTCATTCTTTTTCTGACGAGGAACTGGATTAAAAGAGAAAAGAGAGAGGTCATAAGAATGTTCAGGGCCAAAGCCATCTTTGATACCAAAACGCAGACGAATTGAACGCTCTTTTCCCGGGTGCAAGTAAAGCCAATCATCCAACCCGTCATGATTTAGGTCGAGTATATGAAGACCATTCGCACGCTTACTTTCTTCACGAAAAAGAGTCGAAGGGTATTGGGGTTTCCCCTCTTTGAACGAAATAATTTCTAGGCCCTCCTCAGTAAAAAGAAAAAGCTTGGTTAGCTGATCGCCTTTTCCCTCTATCACCTTGATCGAAAATGAATCTGGGCGTAGTTTAGAAGATTCAATTTCGATGGGTTCTTCCCATTTTAAATCAGGATTACGAAAGTGAATATAGACTCCATGATCCGGACTTCCTTGGACAATATCGAGAAAATTATCCCCATTTAAATCCCCCACTGCTAAGGAAGTAAGAGTTTCTGGAACAAAAATAAATTCCTTCTTATAAGGTGCATCTTCAAGGTCTGGGTTCCAACGATCGCTTTGAACGGGGATTACTCGTTCGGGTACTTTTCCATCTTGAGTACGATAAAGAACCTCAATTCTCGAACGATCTAGATTAAAAAACAGAAGATCATTCAAACCATCTTGATTTAAATCTTCACTAATAAAAGTACGAGCGTTCCAACTTGCTTTAATTACTTCGGGTGAAGAAAAACGAAAAGGGGTTGCCCCATAAATTCCCAAAGAAATTAAAAATGTCCATCCGTAAAAAAATGCCTTCAGTTGCTTCATTAAAATTACTTGCCCGAGATTGGATACAACTCACCTTTCCCGATGATACCCCGTTTTACATTCTTCGAC
Source organism: uncultured Opitutales bacterium (assembly GCA_963924995.1). Classification (GTDB taxonomy): domain Bacteria; phylum Verrucomicrobiota; class Verrucomicrobiia; order Opitutales; family Seribacteraceae; genus Seribacter. Next base: position 4,291 of record CAWUUU010000062.1, on the reverse strand, counting down.
CATGCGAGTAAGAAATAAGGCAATTGAGGAAAGTCATCGGCACTCAGTTCGAACTCTCCTTCGGACTCAATGGAACTGATCGCAATAGGCACCAAGAATTCAACCAATCGCTCCAAGTTCATATAATCGAGCTGCCTTACCCCATCAGGTAAATCTGCTAAAGTTTTTTGCACTTCTTTGTTCTTCCAAAGAGAACGCCCCTTACCCTGTAATCGATTAATCATTTGATTAAGTTGATTATCTTCACCCATCGCCAAGAAGAACCACTTATCAGTAACCGCGTAACTGAGAGAAATTCCACTTTCTTCTAAACCACGAAGCTTTCGAATGGTCACACCCTTATGAACTCGATCTTTAAAAAGTTCATTCCCAGGCGCAAAAGAATCGATCATCGATCTAAGTGAACGGTCAAATAATTTCGAATTTGTTAATGAAATACCATAGAATGAAGGATTAGCTTTTTCAAAATCTTCAATTGTTTTTGCCTTCCCATTTAAAAGAGAAAAACTGACTGCTTCATCGCCAAGAGATCCAAGGACATCTCTCCGGAACGCCACCCCAGCCTGTTCTTCAAATGCCTGGATTTGAGAGTTCATGAGAAGCAATAATTGGGGGCTCAAACCACTGACAATTTTTTCAACTGTCGGCCAAAGTAATGCAAAATTATACCTTGCAGAAGTAGCCGAAAAAGCCTGATTGGGGATAAAATCATAGGGAATTACCTCTCCCTCCTCTTCATGTTGCATAAAAGAAAAGATTCCATCGTAATGGCTAAAAAAAGCTCCACTCGATAGAACTAATTTATCATCGGACGGATCAATTTGTATTCCAAGGCATTCTAATGAATCTAAGCCCAACCCGGAAATAAGTTTAGAAGTGGTGATCCCAAAAGGATTTTCTGGAATTTGCATACCAGGTAAAGATTCTGCTTTTTCCATCAAAGAACGAAGGGGTTCAAAATTAAGAAATATACGTGCTGCCCCCCGCTCAATTTCTTCAAACAAATCCAGATAGTTAACATTTTTAACCATGGAATCGGAGGGCGATTCACCAGCTCTTCTCATCAGGGTTTCTTTAACATGGTCTTCGCCACTAATAAATATGCCAAGAGTCTTATCAAATAGAACAATAGCCAATCGTTGATTTTTTTCCTTATCCTTTTCCGCACCAATCCAATGAACATCCTGACCCTTTATGTTTTCAAGCTCCCATGAGGATTTTCCTCCAGAAGAAGCCACCTCTTTTTTCATCAATTTCAAAGTCTCCTCTAATTGGTCAGTGGTCGAATCAGTTTTGATCAAAAGTGACATGTTTGGCATTTTTTTAGAAAAGATTTTCTCCAAATTCCATATACCTAATACCGCTCCTCCCGAGAAACTGTCTGTCCATTCCTGCAAATATTCCAAGAAAACCTCGATATTTTCGGATTCATTCTTCATTTCATGTTGCCACTCATCTTCGGCCCACTCTTTCATCGTATCCCAAGCCTTAGACTTTGAAAACTCACCCAATGGACCCGATTCAATTGATTCACTAAATTCTTTCAAATCATCTACCTCCATCAGAAAAACTGCGTTGTCGGGGAGCAATGAAAGAAAGTCATCCTTCGCACTTCCATAATTCCATACTACCATGGAAAATAAAATTAGTTTTAAATATAAGATCAAGTTTTTCATGGGTATTTATTATTGAGGAGGGCTTGTGTAACGATATCCCGCATTCGGATTTCGTGGATCAAATGCAAAAGCATCCCGATTTTCAAGAAAAGTTTTTAATTGCCTAACTGGGATGGAAAAACCAAGTCCCTCCGCCCCACTGCTCACCACCTTCATATTGTTCACCCCAACGACTTGTCCTCGATAGTTAAAGAGTGGGCCGCCTGAGTTCCCCGGGCTAATTTCAGCAGTTGTTTGAACATGTAAACGAGCTTGGATAATTCGATTTCTCAGGCTAACGATTCCCTCTGAGACGCTGCGTTCTAATCCAAGCGGGCTTCCGATTGCGAATACTCGTTCGCCCTGCATTAGATCATTGGAATTCCCCAATGGCACCGTAGGGAATTTTTTCTCCATTGACTGGCCTTCAATTTTCAAGAGGGCGAGATCAATATTGCCCCCGGTTGCCACAATACGAATATTATCATAATTCTCTTTGATTAATTCATTCTTCCCCTTACGAAACTGAGTAATTGAAATAATTCTTTCACCTGCCACCACATGATCATTTGTGACCACATAACCATCTGGGTGAACAATAAAACCCGAGCCAAGTCCAGTAGGTGTTCTGATCATCACCACTGCTTCTCCGAGCTTGGCAACGAGATTCCCCAATGGTTGAACAGACGCACGGGAATTTTCTCGATAAAGATTATTCCTTTTCCCTGAAACCATCTGATTGGCTTCAGACCAATTTCTCGTCACTTTCAAACATTCTTTATGAGGAATATTTACAAGATCAAACCCCAAGTCCAATATCCAATAATCAGCGTTTCTTTTAATTAACTCACCAGTGACTGAACTTCCATTTTGCAATTCAAGCAAAATTTTTTCCGCCGAACTAGAAAAGGGTGAAAATAAAATAAGAAATAAAGAACAAGCAATTCTCAGAATAGTCATAGGGCTAATGTGTTGAGTATTAAATTGATCAACATAGGATGTCTTATTTCTCTAAAAGGGCTTATCAATTAATTAACTAACTCGACCAAGGAACGATGCATCAATTTGGATAATAAAAACTAGCCTGCGAACAATTCCCAAAATTCGAACCATGTAATGATTTTGCCTGAGCACCTTCTAATTCAGTATCCAGGATCATTAAACGCATACTGCCCTTGGAAGACCGTTCGGTATAAATGATATGCCGTCCATCATTTAACCAAGTTGATTGTAGTCCATGACCCACTCCTTTGGTTAATTGCTTACTTTTCCTCGAATTAAAACTATATTCAAAGATTTGAAATCCACCGCCTACTGCCGCAGTGAAGCTAATTCTTGATGGATCTCTCGGATTCCAAGATGCTTCCGTACAATGCGAACTTACATTGGTGGCAATCCTGGTTAATGAGCCTGTGGAAAGAGAAAGTTCGTAAAGTTGAGGCTTTCCACGACTATCCGAGGTTACAATTAAACGACGTCCATCCGAAGACCAGCAGGGGCCGGATTCATTACTCTTATTTTTAGTCAATCGCTTCGGCTTGGCACTTGGAGTGGGAGCAATCCAAACTTCAGGATTACCGGTGCTTGATAAAATCAATGCAATTCGGGAATCCCTTGGGTTCTGCACTGCACTCAAATTGCTTCCCCGATAATTCGCAATTGTACGAATTTTACGCGATGCCAAATCAAGATAAAAAATATTGTTAAATAACTGGCGATTACTGGTAAAAAAAATGCCTTGCCCCTTATTACCCCAACTCGCGTTGAAGGTTATCTTCTTAAAACTCGTATTGGGTTGGCTCCTCGTCATCAAAGAATTGGAAACGAAGATTTCCTTATGCCCAGATAGTTTAGACAAGTAAGAAATTTTTCCTGCAAAAAAGCCAGGCGTTTTTAACAACTGACTGACCACTTTGTCACAACTGCGTAAAAGAGCATTTTCAATTGAATCCCCGCCCGTTGCAAAACTATTTACCACCCGTTTTGGACTACCTGCTCGAATCGTAACCCCAATTTGCTCCACCCCTTTCGACGAAAATGTAACGCTATACTGACTCTCTTTTGGATGACTTAAACGAAAACCACCATGCATGGTAAAAGCTTTTTGGACAAGGGGAGTCAAACTTTTCGAGGTATCTCCAAAATCAATTGCTAACTGCTTCCTCGCCAATTCAGTTTCAATGCCAGGAAGAAGAATCTTTTTTCCGCTCTGGGCCAACAAAGAAGGGGGTCCGTTTATAACCGCACACAACATTAAAATTAACGCCTGAGAGAACAATATTCTCCCCAACCTGATCAACCAACAATCCATATCCACATTCATACTCTTATGATTCAATAAAATTTAAACACTCAGCAAGTGCAAAAGAGTGCTTTGTATCTAATTTTGACGGAAAGAAAGAATAAATGCTCAATTTTAAATAACTTTTCATTTGCTCCCTCAACTCCTTGCTTCATTATTTCATCTTTTCTTATGTCCGAACAACTAATCACAGATCTTCTCAAACAAATTAATTATCCCGGATTTAGCAGAGATATTGTATCTTTTGGCCTGATCCAAGAAACTCGTTTCGAAAATGGGCAAGCCTTTGTTAAATTAGAGGTTAGCACTGCGAACCCTACTCTTCCCAAAAACC
>CAWUUU010000061.1:0-7287 GCA_963924995.1 uncultured Opitutales bacterium | reverse complement strand
CATTCGATGCATACAGAAGGCGTGGCTCATGGCCCATCAACACTATTTATGCATACTGGTGCCACGAACCTGGTCCGTCCATCGATGGGGAGTTGGGTTTCCTATGGGCTTGGGACTGAAAATGAAAATCTGCCGGCATTTGTTTCTATTTCTCCTTCGGCTGGTAAAGGAGGCCCGCGTAATTATGGAAATTCTTTTCTTCCTTCAATTTATCAAGGTACTGCTATTGGTCGAGCGGGCAGTGTAAATGAGGCCAAGATCAGAAATATTGAAAACTCGATGCTTACTCCAACCCAACGAGAAAAGCGTTTTGACTTTTTGCAAAGTTTGAATGCGGAACAAGCAGCGTATGCCCAAGCAGATGATCGAATGGAAGCGACTATTAAAAATTATGAATTGGCGTGGCGAATGCAAATGGAGGCGCCCGAATTAACAGATCTATCCCGTGAGACGGAGGCTACAAAAAAGATTTACGGGATTGGAGAGAAGCAGACAACAGACTTTGGTAAACAATGCCTTTTAGCCCGTCGCATGGTGGAGCGAGGAGTTCGTTATGTAAGTGTAAATTATTCTGATGAATCAGCCAACCCACGTTGGGATCAACATGGGGACATGCCTAAGCACGCAATCCATGCCAAGGCAACTGACAAGCCAGTTGCTGGATTGCTTCGAGATCTCAAAGCACGAGGACTTCTTGACGACACACTCGTTTGGTGGGGAGGTGAATTTGGTCGAACCCCGTTTTCTCAAAATAAGGATGGGCGTGATCATAATCCCCGTGGGTTTACAGTTTTTCTTGCTGGTGGAGGAATTAAGCCTGGTATTTCTTATGGATCCACTGATGAAATTGGTGGTGTGGCAGTTGACAAACGCGTTCATATGCATGATCTGCACGCTACCATACTTCATACATTGGGCTTAGATCACGAAAAGTTAACTTATCGTTACGCGGGTCGTGACTTTCGTTTAACGGATGTGCATGGGCAAGTGGTCAATGAAATTTTGAGCTAGACTACTCTCGGGTATTGCTCAGGAGGCAGAATCCTTGCTTATTAAGCACAAAAAATTAAAAGCTTTGCAGATATAATAAGACTATTTGGCAGACAATAAATTAGTGTTGACTACAATTCTTTTTTTAAAAAACACTTCCTTTTAATTTTTTTAGATCAAATTTCTAGCCCTTCGTGGCAAGTATTTATTTAAAATAGAAGAAAAATTAAAAAATTGTCCCAAGTATCTAAATCCAGCCTATTAAACTGAATCGTTAAATGAAATTCATTTCATTTGATTAAATATCTATGCTTAAGCCCATTTTATCTCATAAAATTATTTTAGATGACTACGAATTTTCGAATTAACAAATTTTTTTTCAATCTCTTTCAGCAAGGGCAATGAAGATACAAAAAATGACTACCATTTTCTGTTCATTTGATAGATTGATCATTTTGTGAGAAAGAAGCCGTTGCCATCTACTGCTCCTCCAGCCCGTAATTCTGCAACAGAAGAAAAGGTAGAAAATGCAGTAGTCAAAAAAACTTTTTCTGGATTGCAATCAGAGCAACTTTCTGGGCAAGGAAAACCGATTCAAAATGTATCCCGTTACTTTTATTCTTTGTTCGCAATCCTAATTTTCGTTTGTGGTGTATATGCGGGCACAAAGTACTTACCGGGGAGCGATCTGACCAGCCAATTTATTTTGGGAAATGACGATAATACTAGACGCGTATCTATTCTTAATTCTGAACCTGAAGATTTTTTTCCTGTTGCTGAGTTTAGAAAGCAATCAGCCATATTGATCGGATGTCATAACCAACTCCAACTCATTCCCCAATTATATGCCGATATTGCAAACGCTGTAGATCAAAAGGTGCCCCTGTTTGGAATCGTTTCCACTGAGGTTCAAGCGCAGCGAGGTGTTGAGATTATACATAATCTCGGCCTTCCTACAGGTGCCATGCGATTCTTGGTAATTCCATCAAATTCCATTTGGATTCGGGATTACGCCCCTTTCATCCTACGCTACGATGATGATCGAGCCCTCATGGTTGATGCAAAATATCACACACGAACAATGCGAGAAAAACGCAAGCAGGACGATTATATGGGTTTTGAATTAGCTCGCTTCCTTGATCTTCCTGTTAGATCCATCCCTCTTGTTCTGGAGGGGGGAAACTTTATTAGTAATGGAGACGGTTTATTACTAACTTCCTCCAAAACCTTAGCAGTTAACAAAGAGGGGGAGTATAGCCATAATCAACTTATAAGTATGTTTAATGACTATTTGGGTGTTAACGGAGTGTATGCGGTTCATCCACTTGAGGGGGAGCCCAATGGGCATATCGATATGTTTATGACGATGCTGGGTAAAAATCTTGCGATTATCGCCGAGATAGATCCATCGGTAGATCCTGAGAATAGTGCACGACTCAATAAGACAGCAGAATTTATTTCAACAGTTACCACCTCAGTAGGCCCGATTATTGTAAAACGCATTCCAATGCCACCGAAATGGGGAAGTGACTGGCGTTCATACACCAACATCATAATGGCTAATGGGGTGTTACTGATGCCATCTTTTAGTAATGTGGATAAAGTGATGGAGGATAGAGCCGAGGCAGTGTATCGATCCTCTTTACCACTAGGCTGGGATGTAAAACGCATCAACTGTGACAAATTAGTCGCATTACATGGTCAACTTCACTGCATAAGTTATAGCATTCCCCATTTCATTTCAATCGAGGGATTATTGGAGAGATCGTTTCCTCGAACTAGAGAAAAAAAGTTGCGGTCAACCAAACTTTAAAAAATAAGATGCAATCTCACCATTTTGTAATGGTGCTTAACCGGATTCGAAATACTTCTTCGCCTGTTTTTAGCATTATAAGAGACGGGACTTAGAAATGTTGTACAGATAAGAAGAGAATGCATATTTTAGGCGAATGTTAAAGGTTGTTGAGCACTCCAACACCTTACAAGGATTTTCTGGATTTGATCATGATGGCATGGCAGTACCAGCGCATGGTTTGCTTATTAATTATGTTAAAAAAGCTGAATTACTTGGGATATTTAACAAGCCGGAGATTTCTCTGATTAAAAGATTGGCGTCAATATAGGTAAAGTTCTTGCCAATTTAAGTGGCAAATGTTAATTATTACCGCTTTCTCAATTTTTTGTACCCCCAATAACCATGTCAGAATTAAGTGATTTAACAATCGAAGTTTCTCCTCGCGAGCAAACTGGCCGTCAAGCATGCAATAAGCTTCGTGCATCAGGAAGAATACCAGTCGTTCTTTATGGCAAGGACATAAACAAGTCTTTCTCGATTGAAGATCGTGCGATGCGAATCTTACTCCGAAAGGCTTCTGGATCATCTTCTTTGCTTCGCTTGCTCGGGGAAAAGGGGGAAGATGAGCTTGTCCTTATTAAGGAAATGCAAATGAATTCGATCAAGGATACCATAACGCATATTGACTTTGTTCAAATTAATCGCGGGGAAGATTTGCAAACTAAAGTTCCTCTTACTCTTCTTGGAGAAGCGCAGGGAGTGAAGACGCAGGGCGGAATCCTGGAAGCATTGGCAAACGAAGTTGAAATCCGTTGTCGTCCAAGCAACTTACCAGCACAAATTGAACTAGATATCTCAAATTTAGGCCTTGGTGAAAATTTACAGGTAAAGGACTTGCCTGTAATTGAAGGAGTTACTTATGTTGCTGAATTGGACGGAATGCTTGTTTCTTGTGTCGGCAGTGCCGGAGGTCGTTCTTCGGCTGGAGATGAAGACGGTGAGTCAGAAGAAGGAGCAGCGGGAGAAGAATCTAATACCGAGGCAGAATCTTCAGGCGAATCGAAGGTATAAAACTCTCATTACTTCATCTTTGTAAATGATTCGTGGCAAACTTCGCTATAATTGGATTAGGTAATCCTGGAGAGATTTATCAAAAAACAAGGCATAATCTAGGTTTTTGGTTACTCGATAAAGTTGCAGAGAAAGAAAATGTTCATTTTAAGAATAGTAAAGAATTTCATGCCGATCATTTAGTAATGACTCGCAAAGATAAAAGCATCCTTTTGATCAAGCCCAAAACATTCATGAATGAAAGCGGTCGTTATCTTTCTAGCATCCTGAATTATTTTAGCTGCTCTACGACTAACTTGATTTTAGTGCATGATGAGTTAACTTTGCCTTTTGGTGAAGTCAAAATTTCCAAAAACCGAGGAGCTGGAGGACATAATGGAGTGACTAGCGTAATGTCTTCCATTGGAAATTCTTTTATTCGATTTCGGCTAGGAATTGGTAGTAAGCCTTTTCCGCAAATGAATCTTTCTGATTTTGTGCTTTCCAAACTTTCTTCTGAGGAGTGTACTTACTTGGAAAATAAAAAAGATAATTTCTGCGATGCGTTATTCAGTATTTTAGATAACGGACTAGATGTCACAATGAATTTAATTAACCAAACCAATCGATCCCAATCAACCTCATGAACAAGAGAAACTATTTAGCAACTATTGTATACGATGCCCGCGGGGCAGATGGATCATCAGATGAAATGATCCCCAAATTGAGCGAAATCATTCGCCAAGCAGATGGAGAGGTTACGAAAGTGGAAAATCAAGGAAATCACGATTTTATATATCCGCAGAGTAAGGAAGTAACTTCAGGAACTTACTTGCAATTTGAAATTGAAGCAGATCCCGAAATGCCTGTCCGGCTAAAGGAAAAATTAAAATTAGAAAAAAAGATTGATCGCGTTCTTATTGAGCGCAAGTAAAGAAGTTGTAGGTTTCTTTACTCTATCAATTTTTAATCATGGCATCCTTAAATAAAGTATTACTTATTGGTAACCTTACTCGAGATCCTGATGTGAGGATGATGAGTAACGGGCGTCCAGTATGTAACTTTGGACTGGCATTAAATCGTTCCTATAAGGACGCGGAAGGAAATCGTAAAGATGAGACAACTTTTGTTGAAGTCGAGTCCTTCGGTCCAAGGGCAGAGGCGATTGGGAAATTTTTCGCAAAAGGTCGTGCTATTTTTATAGAGGGTCGCTTGAAATTAGATCAATGGGAATCTAAAGAGGGCGAGAAAAGAAGTGCCCTAAAAGTGGTGTTGGATAGTTTTGAATTCGTTGATTCGAAACAAGAAGGCACATCTGCCGAACCTCGCAATACGGAACCGGCCTCCACACCAACCCCCTCACCCTCACCCAAAACTGACCCCACTAAAGAGTCTTCTCCCCCGTCTACCGCTAACAATACTGATTTAGATGACGATGTTCCTTTTTAATCACTCACAAATTTTATAATTATGGCCACCACAGAAATATTACTCGTAGAACATATAAACAATCTTGGATCTGAAGGAGACGTTGTAAAGGTCCGTCCTGGATATGCGCGGAATTACCTTTTACCTCAAAAGAAGGCAGTTCCTTTAAACCACGCTAATAAAAAACGTTTAGACGCGTTAAAGGTTTCTCGGGCGGCAAGAGAAACTGATGAACTTCAAAAATCTCAAGAAATTGCGACAAAGCTCAAAGAGACGAAAATTGCGGTAGCAGTCAAAACTGGTGCGGGAGGTAAACTTTTTGGTTCAGTCACAGTAAACCACATTCTCGAAAAACTGAATGAACGAGGATTTATTTTCGATAAAAAACATATTACTTCTTTTTCTCCAATCAAAGAATTGGGTATTAGTAAAATCTCGATCTCATTGCACAAAGATGTGGAAGCCGAGGTAGAAGTAGAAGTTGTTTCTGAAAACCCAATCGAAGATAGCCAGTAATTATTTATTAGCTAAGTAAAAGGATTATTTGAATGCCACCATTAGGAACTTCTTCCTCAAGAGAAAAACCAGTTCCTAATTACAAAGGTGCAGGGGGGAAACTTCAATCATCAGTTAAGGACACGATAGAGGGAAAACCATTACCGAGCAATTTAGATGCTGAGCAAGGATTGCTCGCTGCCTGCATTATGGATACCTCTGGCGAAGTGATGGGTAGATGTGCAGAGCAGGCAATTAGCGCCGATCATTTTTATCATTTAAATCACCAAATAATATTTGAGGCTCTTCTAGATCTTAATCGTGAGAATAAAGCGGCGGATGAAATACTGCTTGCGGAAAAACTTGAAAGTAGAAAACAATTGGAGCAGGTAGGCGGGCAAAATAGCTTGTTTGAACTTACTTCAAGAATTGATACCACCGCACATGCAACTTATTGGCTAGAGATAGTTAAAGAAAAAGCACTTTTACGGAAGTGTATTTATGTGGCTTTTGAAATTATAGACGGTGCGAATAATTTGCAGGGGGAAGTGGATGACTTTCTTTCCGGAATGGAGCAACGAGTATGTGAATTGGGAGATGATCAGAATACTCGTTCATCTATTCATTTTAGGGAACCGATTCAAAAGGCAATGGGTGAGATTCAAAAGATGCTTTCCAAAGAAGAATCAGACGGATTATTTACCGGTTACAAAGATTTGGACAATTTAACCAATGGATTAAAATCGGCAGAAATGATAATCATTGCTGCCCGACCTTCAGTAGGGAAAACAAGTCTAGCGATGAATATCGTAGAAAACATTTCTTTTTCACATAAGTATATTAACAATCCTAAAAATATTTTAGTCTTTAGCTTAGAAATGAGCGCATCATCTTTAGCAATGCGATTGATATGCGGAAAAGCGAAAGTAAATATGAATGATTTACGAAAAGGTTTTGTTGCAAAAAATTATGCGGAAAAACTGAATGAAATTAGTCAACAATTTCAACAGGCTCCCATTTGGGTAGACGATACAAGCGGTTTAAGTATTAATCAAATTCGTGCAAAAGCTCGTAGAGTTAAATCAAGAAACGGACTTTCTTTAATTGTGGTTGATTACTTACAGTTAATTTCTGGTGATCGTTATTCCTCATCCCGTGAAAATGAAATATCGGTTATTTCTAGAGGGTTAAAATCGATGGCAAAAGAATTAGAAGTACCTGTTATTGTGCTAAGCCAACTCAACCGAGATTCCGAGAAGGAAAAGAGAGACCCTCGCCTCTCTGACTTACGCGAATCTGGCTCGATTGAGCAAGATGCAGATATCGTTATGTTGCTAGGTAAGCAGAGGAAAGGAGAAGATATCCGCGAAAGTGATATTCCACAGGGCAGCGAGGAAAGTCAAGGTGAGGACTTTGAGCCAATTAAGTTAATTCTTGCAAAGCAAAGAAATGGACCCACAGGATATGTAAACCTTGCATTTGTTCGAAAATATACAAGATTTGAGAGTGCTCAATACGACCCTCGCCTT
>CAWUUU010000060.1:0-8399 GCA_963924995.1 uncultured Opitutales bacterium | reverse complement strand
GAAACTTTGCCTGTTGCCAAGCTGCTGCCTAGCAAAACAAGTGTTAAAGAAATCAGTATACTGTGGTATTTCATAGCTTCATGAAGCAGCAATCTAAGGTTATTTTTATTTTTCCGGGAGAAAAAATCAACCTAGGACTCGATGCTTTAAAGGTAAAGATTATCCGTTTAATAATAAGTAAAAAGATTAAGGAACTCAGATTCAATATTCATAAAGTTAAAAATAATTTGATCAGTTAACCACCACATAAAACTTTGTAGCTCTCGATAAAAATGCTTATTTAATTGTTATATTATCAACATCTGTATTCTGGGCGCTTTGTTTAATACCTTTAGAAATTCTACCATGTTTTACCATTTTGAAACCATAATTTTCATTTTAAAACGCAATAAAGGCAGTCATCATGAGTGCGGGTTTGGTTTAATCGTCGGAATGTTGACCGTTTTTTTTCGCAAGCTTCCGCAGGTAATTCGCTTCAGCTGAGTCTAATGTCCATGCACAATGAGCCATTCCATTACATTGGATGAAATAATTAAAGGATGGCTTGGGTTTTCCGACCCTTCCCAAGAAAGGAACCTTTATGCCGGGAAACGAATGGATGATCTCGTGCCCTTCGACGATGGCAATGTAAGTGCCGGGAGTCAGTATTGGGAGAGGGTTCTTGGGAGGCTCGATGGCCGTTGGAAGCGCGTTTTCATCTGGGTTGATAGAGGAGAAAAGAGTGGAGGTTTTCAGCTTGCCCTTCAGATTGGCCATGACCTTTACTTTATTGTGGACCATGCATGCACCGGTGAACTTGCCTTCATTGATTTCGACTAAAACAACGTAATCGTTTTCAGATACCAACATCGCGAGTTGCTCTTGGGTGTCTACGGTCAGTTCGAGTTGTTTCTCAGCAAAGCATAAGGTTGAAATTAAGGATAAGGCTAAGAATGAAATTTTACTCATAACAATACTTTAGTGGGTTAAACATAGAGGCACATCAATAGTAATGACACGGAAATCCGAATTGTTTCCAACAAACATCACTGCAATGTGATTGAAGAACATTCGAGACTTAAGGATACCTCTATTTTAAAATAAAGCGTAGGATCAAGTGGACGGTTGCATTTGGTTTATACTTGGATTATCCACTAAGAATGAAAACAATCTCTTCTATTCTCCTCGCCCTTTTTTCCTTTGTAACCGTACTGTCGGCTGGCGATAATGCCCTATCCAAATCCGAAAAGTCCGATGGTTGGAAACTTTTGTTCAACGGCAAGGATATGACCAATTGGAAAATCGATAAATGGAATCCGGAGAGTATTTCGATCAAGGATGGTTCAATTAAGTGCCACGGTAAACCCTCGATGGTCTACTACACCGGCAAGGGTAAGGACATGAAGGATTTTCATTTTAAGGCCGATGTGATGACCAAGCCCGGGTCCAACGGCGGAATCTTTTTCCACACCCAATATCAGGATAAAGGCTGGCCGGTCGGACACGAGGCACAGATCAATCAGACCCAAAAAGATCCGGTTAAAACGGGAAGTGTATACATTGTGAAAAAGAACTTAAAAGCACCAGCCAAGGACAACGAATGGTTCCATTATGAGATCATCGTAAAAGGCAACCGCGTCGAAACCAAAGTGGACGGCAAGACCGTGGTGGTCTACGTGGAAGGCAAGGACGTCAAAGGTAAGAGAAAGCTTTCAAAGGGAACCATCGGACTTCAGGCCCATGACCCTGGAAGCATCGTCTTGGTTAAGAACATCAAAGCAAAGTCTCTCTAAGAAATTTCATATATTTTGATCAGATCGATTAATAAGACTGGATTACATTTTCCAGTAGCGGTTCTAGCATCCCTTTATATCGTCACGAGCTGGCTACCTGCAGCCAGTCCCTCCTCCAATGCAGTACAGCCCGACTTCACAAATGGCGACACGATTCCTGAGGGGTACAGTCACGATTGGAACCTTGGACCTACGGGTGCTCGGGGATGGATCCACAGCCATCGAATGGAAACGAGCCAGGCCAGGCAAATCCGTATAACACAGATTGATGCGGGCTCACCAGCAGAAGGTATCTTGCAAGTTGGTGATGTGATTCTCGGCATAGGTGACAAACCTTTTGAAGCTGATCCGCGAGTCCTATTTGGCCAAGCAATTTCCAAAGCTGAAATCCACGGGGAACTTAATCTCCTACACTGGCGGGATGGTAAAACAAGACGGGCTAAAATCATGCTGCCTGTTTTGGGAACTTATGGTCCGACTGCACCATGGAAGTGTCCAAAATCAGAAAAAGTTTTAAAGCAAGGTCTTCGTGCCCTGGCCACTCGTATCGCTGACCCTGAGTATCGCTCCGTTCCCATTACCCGGTCACTTAATGCCCTTGCTCTCCTAGCCAGTGGAGATGATCAATATCTGCCCTTAGTCAAAAAAGAAGCACAGTGGGCTGCGGCATTCACATCGAATGGATACAAAACTTGGCACTATGGCTATGTCATTACCTTTTTGGCCGAATATATTTTGGCAACAGATGACAAAACGGTTTTAACCGGATTGCGTCGACTTGCTATGGAGTCTGCCGAGGGGCAAAGTACCGTGGGGTCCTGGGGGCATCGATTTGTCCAAAAGAACTCTGGACGACTTGGTGGCTACGGCATGATGAATGCTCCTGGTATACCCTTAACGATTGGACTCGTACTCGCAAAGAAAGCGGGCATCGATGACCCAAAGGTGGTGCAGGCGATCGAAAAGAGCGCCAACCTCCTTCGATTTTACTCGGGAAAGGGTGCAATTCCCTACGGTGACCATCGTCCATGGATTCAGACTCACGACGATAACGGTAAAAACGGGATGGCAGCCGTTTTGTTTGATCTTTTAAACGAGCCTGTACATGCCGAATATTTTTCCCGAATGAGCGTAGCCTCTCTTGGCTCCGAACGCGATACCGGACACACCGGCAATTTCTTTAACATGTTATGGGCGATGCCGGGAATCGCACGCTCAGGACCACAAGCGAGTGGAGCATGGATGAATGAGTTTGGTGGCTGGTATTTCGATCTTGCCCGCCGTTGGGACGGAACTTTTGTACACCAAGGGCCTCCACAGCCACGTAATGACAGTTACCGAGGTTGGGACTGCACCGGCATCTGGCTGCTCGCCTATGCAATACCCAACGGAAAGATTTATCTGACGGGTAAGGATAAACCAAACATTCCACAAATCAACCAAACGGAGGCAAGGAATTTGATTAGCGATGGCCGGGGTTGGAGTAACAACAACCGCACAAATTTCTACGATTCTTTATCAACCGAACAATTACTCGCACGACTCAAGAACTGGTCACCGATCGTTCGTGAACGTACCGGAATGGGGTTGGGGCGGCGGAAGGACGATGTGATTGGCAAACTGGTATCGATGCTCCAGACAGACGATCTTTATACCCAACTTGGGGCTTGCCAAGCACTGAAGTTCCAAGGTGCCCGAGGTGCAGATGCCGTTCCTACCTTGGTAAGGACACTGGAAGCGAATGATCTATGGCTACGTATTCTTGCGGCGGAGTCTCTTGCTGGAATCGGAGCATCCGCTCAATCAGCCGTGCCCGTAATGTTGGAGCGACTGGCAAAAAGCAATTCTTCTAGTGATCCAAGAAAGATGGAGCAGCGATACCTGTCCTTCGCCCTCTTTAGCAAGCGCGGCGGGTTGATTGGCCGTTCCCTAGAAGGCGTCGACCGCAACTTGCTTATGAAATCAGTTCGGGCAGGTCTTTTAAACGAAGACGGACGGGCACGCGGGGCCTTTGGCTCCGTGTACGAGAATTTATCCTACGATGAAATAAAGCCTCTTTTTCCTGCGATCCACCAGGCAATCATGGAACCCGCTCCAAGCGGAATTATGTTCGCTAATGCAATACAAGATGCAGGACTCAATCTGTTCTCAAAACATCGCATCGAAGGAGGCATCAGTCTATTGGCAGAGTATGCCCGCACGCAAAAAAAGCACGGTAGTCAAAAGCGTATCGTTACCGTGATGAAGATGCTCGAAAGCTACGGCAGTCACGCACAGAAAGTGATTCCAGAATTAGAGCAGACGGCAGAATATTTCGAAAATGAAGAAGAGGATTTCCCGAAGAAACTAAGCCTGAATAAGGCTCGCATCGTAAGGGAAACCATCGCAAAAATCCAAGCTTCGAAAGACAAGCCCAAGCTTACGGGACTAAATTTTTAATCTATTTACCAGTCAGGCTCCTTCGTTGCTGAATAATCAATAGAGTGAAATAAAAGTTCTCTAATGATTAACTTACTTGGTCTACCAGCGATCCTTCTTCTCCATGATCATGGGTGGAGCATCCCCGTTGAGGCACGATTTAGCTTTTTCATCTTGAAGTAGGTGTGCATCCCAAAAGGCAGTGCTCAAGGCCAACGCAGCTTTGATTCGATTATCGGTCAAGCTTGATAAAAGGGAAATACTCATGTTTTTTCTTTTATCAAACACTGAGACAGAACCATCCCAGTAAACATAAGAGTGCATCCAGCCCATTCCCTTAGGGTCAAAACTTCGGTAAAGAATAGCCAACCCGCAAGCACCGCGAAAACGGCTTCCAAATTGAGAACAATCGCCGCCTGACTTGGATTGACCCGTTTCTGGGCAATGACCTGCAATGTAAAGGCAATGCCCACTGAAACGACACCTGCATATGCAATGGCACCCGAAGCCAGCATAACCCGATCTAAAGTGAAAGTTTCCAAAGAAAGACTGAGAATCAGATTCAGGCCAGCACAGATCAGGTATTGAACCAAAGCTAATTTCAGTGGATCAAGATTGTGCTTGGTGGCAGACCCAATGACCTGTACATGGATTGCCCAAAAGAATGCCCCCATCAAAACCAAGGACTCCCCCCACCCCATCGAAAAGTCTTCTTTTGCACTTAATAAATAAAGACCAATCACAGCTAATAAACAGCCATACACAGTCCATTTCCCAATCTTTTGCCTAAGAGAGAATCCGATGATCGGGACAATTACGACATAGAGTCCGGTAATAAATCCAGCCTTGCCGACGGTGGTGTATTGAATGCCAACCTGTTGAAGAGTCGCACCACCAAAAAGGGCCAAGCCTGCCAAGATTGAATACTTCCAAAATGAATTCTTCGGTTCTCGGTGGGAAGATTGATTGCCCTTGAAGAAATAGAGTAAGGGCAAAAGACTCAGAGCCCCCACAAGAAAACGACAGACATTAAAAGTGTATGGGCCCAAGTGATCCATACCCATTCGCTGAGCCACAAACCCAAAACCCCAAATCAATGCGGTGAGGAGAAGGATTAAATTGGCCTGAAATTGATTCACGAGCAGATAAAATTCACTCGTTGGGCAGGCCTATATTTTGATAGGTCCAGGATGGTTGACCTCCATGGCATTATTAGAGGCTCCGGGCATCTCAGCGTGTGGATTTCTTTTGCCTACTTTGCCGGGAGGAAGAATCTTGCCATCCTCGATGCGAGGTGGGGCATGACGATTAGGAGTTGGGTTTTCAGGAATCGAATCCCCCGTTTGCTTGGTCCATTCGGCAAGCAAAGTACGAGCCTGCTTGAGGTTTTTTAAATGTTTTTTATCATCGAACAAGTTGGACAGTTGATGAGGGTCTTTCCTTACATGAAAGAGTTCCTCGGGAGGGCATGGGTTGGCAAAGACCTGAAATTGATTATGGGAGGTCTTGCCTGCAGCATGGGCCTTCCATAGTTCGGCTCCGGCGGGGTAATGATTATCCGATTCGTAACAGAGGTTGGGTTGATTGGGGAAGTTGTTGCGGATATAAAGATAATTACCGAAGCGGACCATGCGCTCGTGGTTCTTGTAGACGTGCCAGTTGTGCTCCGCGAAGACGACTTCACGAACTTGGCCCCCGGGGTCATTGAGGATGGGCAGGAAGCTTCGGCCCTGGATGAAGGCTGGTCGCTTCACCCCAGCGAGTTCAAGGCAGGTGGCGCTCAGGTCGATCACGCTGACCAAACTTTGGGTGACGGAGGATTTTTTGATCACATTCGGGTAGTGGACGATCCAGGGAGTCTTGATTCCACTGTCGTACAAGCGCGACTTGCAACGAGGGAAAGGACGACCGTTATCCGCGGCCACCACGATCATGGTGTTTTCAAGGACTCCCTGTTTCTTGAGTTCGGCAGTGACCAAACCAATGAAGTGGTCGAATCGGCTGACTTCGTGATAATAACCGGTGAGATCCTTGCGGGTTTCCTCGGTGTCGACCATGTAGGGAGGAATAACCATGTCCGTGGGGTCGTACTTGGGAGCTTCTTCGGAAATACCCCAACCACGATGTGCGTCGGTGGAGGCAAACCAGAAGAAGAAGGGCTTGTCCGTTGGTCGGTCCTTGACGTGGTCGACCCAGTCCTTCTCGCTGCCGGGGCCACCTCCGCCTGTTATTCGGTCGAAGGCTCTATCCTTATTTCCAAACATATGATTTTTTCCCGAGAGCACGGTGTAGTACCCTACCTCCCTCAGAAGCTCAGGGAAACGAACTTGTTCCAGAGGTAGTCGAACATGCAACTCAGGGGCTCCGGTGTTATGCGGGTAACGACCTGTAATGATGCTGCAGCGTGAGGGGCTGCAACTGCTTGTGGTCAAGTAGGCATTGTCAAATCGCATACCCTTACTCGCAAGGGTATCAATGTTTGGGGTCTTAATTATAGGATGCCCATAGCAGCCAAAGTCATTCTGCGATACATCATCTGCAATAAAGAAGATGACATTAGGCTTACCCGCTAAGGTGAAGGACTGAAAAACAAAAGCCGTGCAAAAAAGAAAGAATATATACTTCATGAGATGGGGTCTGGGCGTGGAAATTAAACAATTGGAAATTATTTATTTCTTCCAGATAAAGCCGGGGGGACGGAAGATTTTTATATCACGATCATTATCCAATCTAGGTCCTGCATTGGATCGACCGTTCGCGACTATATTCTTGTAAGACTTAATCATATTTTGAGCCCGTTCGAAATTTGTGCTGGCAAGGTTCTTCTCTTCTCCCGGGTCAGACCTCAGGTCATACAATTGAATAAAATCGGGATGTTCCAATTGCATATGGTTCTTGGGTTTTTTCCCAAATTTTTGGATCGACTCTTTCCAGGCATCCTCAGACTTAGGTTCGGTAAAAAAACCTCCCGAACTCCCACTCCCCGGGCCCAGAATTAATTTCCAGTTTCCTTCATAATAAGCATCCGCCCTCGTGCCTTGGGCGACCAAAAAATTACGCACCAACATTTCCTGGTTTTTCAAATAAGGAAGAAAACTTATCGAGTCAGGAGCATTCTCAGGACTGAGCTCGATACCGGTAATTTCGGCCCATGTAGCCAACAAGTCGTTGAGCCCGACTAAGTAATCATTTGTGCCACCAGGTTGCACGACTCCTGGCCAAACCGCCGCAAACGGAACGCGTAACCCACCCTCGTAACTTGAAAATTTATATCCACGCCACGGGCCTCGGCTGAAATGGCCATCTTTTTCCATCTCCTGCATTTGATTGGCAATCGCTTTTCGTTGTCTGCCTGAATAATGTCCTGGTCCATGATCGGAAGAGACCATCACCAATGTATTCTTATCCAACCCGGCTTTTTTCAGATGTTCCCGAATTCGGCCGATGCAGGCATCGGTGTTCATGACAAAATCTCCGTAGATTCCCATACCGCTTTTTCCTTCGAATTCAGTCTCGGGAGAAGACGGAGTATGAGGAGCCGTTAATCCTACAAAAAGAAAGAAAGGATTTTTCTTCTTTGATTTGGAACGAATAAACTTTCCCGCTTCATCGCAAAAAGTGGAAAGTACTTCAGTATCCAGAAAATCCTCTGCGGCTGGCCCAACCCGATTGAAGGCACTCCATCCCTTTTGAGCGGTCACCCTGCCCTGCCATTCTTTCCCGCGAATATAGGCATAAGGAAACATATCCAAAGAGCCGGGCAGAAAAAAACATTCGTCGAATCCATAGTCACTGGGTCCGACTTTTATGGGTTTGGTAAAGTCTGTATTTTCAGGTCCCTGTACCTTTCCATCCTTCGTGGTCATTCTTGTACCGAGATGCCATTTCCCGACATAACCCGTAGTGTATCGAGCGGATTGGAACATGGTTCCCAAAGTATACTGAGTGGTGGGAAAACGCAGACCGCTAAATCCCCACGGACCGCCCTGCTCTCCTTTATCAAATCGAAAGGCGTATCGACCGGTCATGATCGAAGTGCGACTTGGCACGCAGACGGAATTGGTAACATGAGCATTGGTGAACTTCATGCCATCTCGGCAGAGCTTATCAAAATGGGGAGTGGGAACTTTCGACTTCTCTCCGCCAAATGCTTTTATGTCCCCATATCCGAGATCATCCGCCAAAATAAAAACAATATTCGGCCGATCT
>CAWUUU010000059.1:0-28271 GCA_963924995.1 uncultured Opitutales bacterium | reverse complement strand
CGGGAAAGGGGGATACTTATTTACTCTCCCTCAATTATATCGATGCTACGAAAGGATTTAATTATAATTGGAAATATGTCTGGAACTTTGGACTCTCCGGGGAGAATCATAATGATGACTATGTCTATCGCCTACCCTACTCGTCTTCAGAATCCTATTCCATAGGTCAGGGATACTTTGGGAGTTTTAGCCATGAGGGGAAATATGCAATTGATTGGACGATGCCCGAGGGTACGACAATTTATGCAACCCGGGAAGGGCGGGTGATTCATTTGAAAGAAGATTCAAATGAGCGTGGCTTAACCGAGGACTATGCAACCAAGGCCAATTTTGTCGTAATCGGGCACGATGATGGGAGCCA
Source organism: uncultured Opitutales bacterium (assembly GCA_963924995.1). Classification (GTDB taxonomy): domain Bacteria; phylum Verrucomicrobiota; class Verrucomicrobiia; order Opitutales; family Seribacteraceae; genus Seribacter. The sequence continues at coordinate 27,910 of CAWUUU010000059.1, read as the reverse complement.
GGCGAACTATGCTCATTTGCAACCAGACGGAGCCTTGGTGGAGGTGGGCGACTGGGTAAGCCTGGGCCAGGCGATTGGATTGTCCGGAAATACGGGATTTTCCACCGGGCCCCATTTACACTTCGTGGTAAGCCAGCAAAAATCGCCCGCTAATGTGATCACAGTGGCGACCAAGTTTCAAGATAAGGGTGGTAATATACTCAGCTTGAAAGAAGATGATGAATACCTTGGAAGTGGGGAGTATAAGAGTACTAACCTGGCTGATTCCTTACGGGTGGGCACGCAGATTGATGGGGCAAGTAAATGGCGTACAGGATCGTGGCTTGGGCCGATGTACGACCCTGCACAATCGTGGGTCTATCATTTGGGCTTAGGCTGGGTCTACCCGGTTGAATTATCTGATTTGTCCGTTTGGTTATATAATACCAAACTTGGATGGATATGGACAAAAGAAAATACTTACCCGTGGCTTTATTTCCAAACTGTAAAAGGGTGGAGGTATTACAAAAGCGGAAGTGGATTTTACGACGAGGCAGAGAGCAAATGGATCGAATTGGAACTCTAGATTGTTAAGAGCATGATTTCCTGCCAGTACTTGAAAGTACCACTCCAGACTACTTAATTTCTAGAGTGTAATTGAAGAAAATTTGGCCAAAAATTATAACTGAACCAGTGCAATCGAAGGAAAATCCTTCTTTTTGATTAAATGGCGATTTTTACTCCGCGCCTAAGATAGGCGGGAACATCTAAATCTTCACCGGCATAAATATTACGGGAGGGTAAATCGCCAAATATACCGCGTTGGTTCTCCGCTTCCATAAATTCGAAGGTGTTTTGATCCAAATCATCTTTCTTTTTACTTCGAGGCTCAACAGAAACTGTTTTATGAGTCGACTTGGCGATTTCTCTTTTTAATTTGGAAGAATGGGCCACTTTACTTTTAGGCAGTACCTCATCAATAACCTCCCTAGCTGCTGGAGCCACATCTGCAGTGGGCGTACCGGCCTCCAGGTCGGTTGCTCCCAGCACAGTAATTTGGACGCGATCGCCCATATTCTCATCCACATGGGCACCAAATACAATATGTTCTCCGGCTTTAAATTCGTCCCGAATTTCAGAGGAAACTTGTTGGAGGGCAGCCATTCCCATTCCGGTGCCTCCAGTTATTAGTATTAAAAGAGCATCGGCTGCCTTTGATACATCGGGAAGGTGAAGCATTGGGCATAGGAGTAATTCGCGAACCGCTTGGCGAATCGCATTCTCCCCTTCCCCTTCTCCATATCCAAATAAAGTTCTACCGGCACGGCGGTTAAATGCTTTGCGAAGGTGAACAAAATCAACATCGATCATACCCCTGCGAAATACAAGAGAACAAATGGCAGATATTCCCTTGCTTACATTTCGACCGGCTTCAGCAAAACACTCGAGGGCAGTGGCATCAGCCCCACCCATTTGTAAAAGTGAATCGTTGGGTAAAGGGATGACTGCATTGGCAAACTTTCGCAAATCAGCCAAGCATTCCTCAGCCATAGAATGACGGCTTTTTTCCCAACTAAAAGGTAAAGGAGTGAATGCAAAAACAAGTGCCCCGGCCTCCCGTGCTAATCGAGCAATAACTGGAGCGGCTCCGCCGCCCGTTCCACCCCCCAATCCAGCGAGTAAAAAGACTAAATCGACTCCATCCAGTTTTTTTCGAATGACATCTTTTTCCTCCTCGATCGCTTTTCGCGCAAGAGTATGTTCGCCCCCTGTGCCCATGCCTCGGGTATGTCGACGCCCGAAAGAAAGTTTTTCCCCTGCTAAACTATCGGCAAGGGCACGACTGTCCACATCCACGGCCAAGTGTTCGACACTTTGAAAATTATCGAAGCGTAAACCATCGATAAGAGAAAGACCGGCTCCCCCTATCCCAATGATCTTTGCACGAATTCCTGGGATTTCATTTTCTGGAGAAAAATTGGTTTCTTGGGGAAATAAATTATCTTGGCTCATTGGATTTTCTTTCAATTTAAAATTATTTTTTCTACTTTTAGACCTGTGCCCCGAGACCGACCATTTTACGAAACTTGCCAAGGAAACCAGTTTCTACCTCTTCTTTTATTCGCCCGGGTAATCCATGATCTTCCAATCCATAATGCAATAGTCCAAGCACGGTGGCGTTTTCTGGCTGAGCAAGCTCTGGATCAATACCCGAGGGGAAACTTGCCCGTCGGGCCGTAAAACCTAAAATCTTAGTCGCGATCTGCTCCACGCCGGGAAGAAGTGATCCGCCCCCAGTCAGTAATATACCCCCTTTTAATTCGTCTGGATCAAGTAAACCTTCGAGTTCTTTACTCATTATTTCAAAAAGCTCAGCAATTCGAACATGAATTACATCCGTAATGGCTTTACGGGGGATGGAACGATCTCCAATAGTTTTATTACCAATGATCCAAATATCTTCTCCTTCATCAATTGGATCTGCGATTGCTTTTCCATGTTCAATTTTTAACTTTTCTGCATAGGGTTCGAGTACTCGTAAGCCCATACTCAAGTCCCCAGTCACATGATCCCCTCCGACGGGAATGACGCCGGTACAGGCAACAAAGCCTTGTCGGTAAAGAGCGAAGTCGGTAACGCCCGCCCCCATATCGATAACCAAAGTACCCGCACGTCTCAAATCGGGGCCGGCCATCATGGTGGAAGATGCAATTGAAGAAAGAATTAAGTCCTTTACCTCCAAACTGTAATTACTGATCACATGGAGTGCTTGTTTGATTGCATGGTCATCCCCATCGATAGACCAATAGCCCAGATCGACCTTCGATCCAAACATGCCAACAGGATCCTGTACGATACGACCATCCAATAAAATAGGAGTACGAATATGATGCACATAAGTACGGCCCTCATCTGGTTTTCTACGCTTTGCCTCTTCCGCGGCTCGTTGAAGATCCGTCACATCCACTCGGTTATCCGAAGAGGCTACTGAAGCTGATCCACGAAGCATATTGCCTTTTAAGTGAGAACCGGTCTGAGCAAGATAAACTTCGTCTACAGTGGTGCCCGACATTTTCTCCGCATCTTCGAGTGCTGAGTGTACCGCGGCTGCCGCTTTTCGAAAATCGACAATTTCCCCTTTTCTCATCCCTTCGTTTGGGCGAGAAGCCATACCGACCACATTTAAAACTCCATTCTCTGCAACCTCTCCAATAAGAGCTTTCGCTTTTGAAGTTCCAATTTCTACAGCGCCAATAATTTTACTCATTTTGTGATATGATTAGTTTTTAATTTTTATACTCTGCAAAAAAATTATTAAGGACTAAGTTTTGCAAAGACCGAGCGGTCGTGGGACAAGTCAATAGATTCAACTACAGGTGTGCGTCGAAAATCCGACTCCATTAAGAGATACTTTAACCGACGAAGCTGAGTCGCAAAATGCTGAGGAGCAAATCTGAGATTACGAACCTTTCCAGATTTGATATGAATATGGGCACCCGGATCATCATCGTGAGGCCTTTCATAGGAAACCACTTGCCAATTTTGATAAAAACCCGGGTAATCGCGACGGGCAATTTCTAATAATGGAGCCACCGCAGAGATGCCTCCTAGTTTTTCATAACCCTCTCCATTCGAACTAAGCCGGAGGAGTTCGGGTTGTATATTTAAAAAAGGGAGATGAACCAGGCTTGCATTACTATAACAGGTACCAAGATAAAGAGAACCGTCTGTGGAAACTAACCAAGTTTGTTCTCCTTTTGTCTTTGATCGTAAACAAAGCCGTAAAATTGGCATTCTTTCTTTAATTTCAATTTTAAGCGTAGCGGGAAATTGGCGACTCACTCGAACAAAAGATATTTGAGATTCCTGCTTCAACTCAGTTTGAATTTCTTTAATATCCAAATCCATCAAAGTACGACCTCTTAGCGGACCAAACCAATTCTCAAACCATCGCTTATGTAAAACTCCATCGGTGACAAACATCAATTTTGAAATTGGGGCGCCTGTACCAGTTATATCAAGCGGACCTGAATCTTCTTGGCTTCGTTCTTGGAAGAACCAGACAACACATCCCACAACACCAAGGAGGAAGAACAGAACTAGGAACTTACTTGCGCCTAGTAATCTTTTACGTAAAGCAGCTTTGGACGCAGGTCTACGTGAAGATTTAGGCGCTAGTTTTTTCCAATTTCCAGATTGTGCGTCTTGTTTTTTACTCTTTTTGATAGTCATGTTAAATTCTATGCAGGAACCAATATATTTTGATTAAATCGCTCGACTGCGGGTTGTAAAAGTTGCCTGGAAAGTTGTTCAAAATCGTACCCCGAACAAGAAGCACTCTTGGGTAATAAACTAGTTTCTGTAAGCCCAGGCAAAGTATTGATCTCTAAAAAATGGGCATGTCCATCTTCGCAAATAATAAAATCCACCCGAGCAAAATCTCTACACCCACAGGCATTAAATGCATTAAGTGCAAAAGTTTTCACTTCATTCTCGATCTCGCAATCGAGTACAGCTGGATAACGATATTCTGTGGATCCGGCGGAATACTTTCTTTCAAAATCATAAACTCCGCCCTTGGGAATGACCTCAACGATGCCCAGTGAGCAAGATCCTAATATACCCACGGTTACCTCTCGTCCGAAAATGCGTTTCTCAATCATCCAATTACCTGAGCCAATTTCCTTAAGCGTGTGACTAAGTTCTTCCTCCCCGTGAAGTACATAAAGGGCAACACTACTCCCCTGATCAATTGGTTTGATAACTAGATCCTGTCCAAGAGAAGAAAGTACTTCGTTACTATCCACATCCTTGGGATTATTAAATGCAAAATCGGGAGCAACACGAACGCCGGCTCGTGCGACAATTTTTTTCGACTCAAATTTATCCATACACAAACGGCTTGATGAAGAATCGCTCCCAGAATAAATGATTCCCTGATTTTCAAGTAATGATTGTAAGCGACCATCCTCTCCAAAAGTGCCATGTATGACAGGACAAACTACGGTTGTTTCTGGGTTGATACCCTTGGGTAGTTTCTCTTCTGTCAAATCGATTAACTCTACCTGAAAGTTCTTCGCCAGCGCATTACTGAGGGCTTTTCCTGTGGAGATTGAAACCTCACGCTCTGGCCCGATACCACCTGCAAGTATAATAATATTAAATTTTTTCTTCATACTTGTATCAGGTTCTAAGATAAATATTCATTCCACGATTTCCCCAATAGAGTCACTTCAGGTTCAAGAGTAAGTCCCTTTGATTCTTTAATCCTTGCACGGACTCGTTGAATCAATGAAATCACTTCATCTGCGGTGGCCCCACCTTGATTAAGGATAAAATTAGCATGCTGAGTGGAAACCACTGCCCCACCTTCCCGCTCTCCTTTAAGTCCACTTTCTTCAATCAAAAAACCGGCGGACACTTCTTCTGGATTCCGGAAAATACAGCCCGCACTTGCTTCACGAGGTTGAGATGAACGCCGACGCTTGGCTAATTTCTCAATTGCTTTTCGTATCGCCCGATGATCGGATTTACCTTCGGACTTTAACTTTGCCCGCAGTGCAATACCATCGAATGCTTCGCGGCAATAACGATACCCCACATTTAAATCTGTCCCTAATATCTCGCGAATACTTCCATCGGGCAGAAGAAAGGAAACCCATTCAACAAGATCAAAAGTTTCCCAACCCATCGCCCCTGCATTCATTCGTAATGCACCTCCTAATGTACCCGGTATCCCTTCCAAAAATTCAAAACCAGTGAGTCCATTCAAACAGGCAAAACTACAAATTTCATTTAAACGGGCACCCGCACCCACCAACAGAGTCTCTCCGGAGCGAAAAGTAATTTCTTTCCAAAAGTTACCCCTTAGACGAATGACTAACCCACCAAAACCGGAATCAGGCACAATTAAATTCGAGCCTCTACCCAACATGGCACGCGGAATATTAAAAAGATGGCAAGCTTCCACCAAAGAACGTAAATCCTCGGAATGAGCTGGTTCCGCATACCATCGAGCACATCCGCCCACCCCTATGGTCGTTTTGTTTGCAAGGGGTTCATTGGCACGAAGCACCGTATTTCCCGATAATTTATTCTGTAGGTAATAAGAAAATGCATTGAGTTTATTACCTTTGGCTTTTTCCCAAGCTGAAAATCCATGGGCCCATCTTTCTAGATCCCCAGCTCCGACAAAGAGAATTTGATCTTTCTCATTATCCCCTGGAGTGGGCCCCAAAATATCGCAAAGCTGTGTAAAATCTGAAAATATATTTGTATGTTGCCTTAACCGGGGGGGTAAATACCCGACCAAACTCTCCACAGAGCCGGCTGGATCAAATTCTTCAAAAGCGGCATAGGTGGGCAATAAATGAAGGTCATCTGCCTGAGAGAGTTCTTCAGCAAATTTCTTAGCCAATGCTTGGGTACGAGTAAATCGATGAGGTTGGAAAACGACCTGCACGGAATGCTTCGGAAGTGTTAATCGACGATGACTTAAAAACGCATTAATTTCGGTAGGATGATGAGCATAATCTTCGACTATAGTACGAGTAGGACTTTGATGTAGAATTGTTTGTCTACGCTCAATTCCCGGAAATTCATTGAAGTCTAATTGGGATAAATCAACCCCCAATGCACCACCCGCTGCAATCACTGCAGAAATATTATTTTCTTGGTATTGGGAAGTATCCTCATGCAAGTCGAAGCTCGATAAAGATTTTTCTTTTTCCAATTCTGCCCATTTGAAAAGATCGGATCCAGATGGAGTTATAATTGTGGAAGTGGTTCGTGAAAATAAGGATCGAAAAGTTTCGCCCATCGAATCTTTTGAATCATATCGGTCCACATGATCCCAATCACAATTCAATGCAAGGGTAATGGTGGGTGCAAAAAAGTCTATTGTGCCATCACTTTCATCGACCTCTAAAATTACCCAACTATCCCTAATAAAACGACCGGGGGGCAGTTGATTATTCACAAACGCCCCTCCGACGAGATAAGAACATGAGAAATCAACCTTATCCAATGCCCAACAGAGCATCCCAACCGTGGAGGTTTTTCCGTGGCTACCCACAACCGCAAGAATTTTCTTCCTGGCGGTAAAACGAGCAAGGAATTCTCCTCTTTGGTAAACTGGTATACCTAAATCGACCCAATTCTTAACCAACTTATTATCCAAGGAGATTGCACTCGATCGAATGACACAATCCGGATTATTGACCGGAGTGGGTTCGCTGAGGACAACAATTCCTGAATTTTGTAAATGAGAACGTAACGGTTCCCGAAAACGATCGTCATAAGCTTCGACCTGAACGCCAGCACCTTGTAAATAAAGTCCAAGCGGAGCCATGCCCATTCCTCCGGCACCTAGAAGTAATACTCGTTTAGGCTTTTTCATCCGATCATACGAAGCACTCCTCCCTGAAGCGGATCTTGTACAGCCCGTTCTTTTAAAGATTGAGCAATATCGTCTGTAATCCGACAAGCCACATCTCCATTGTCTAAAGCAAATAAATTACGACGAAGAATGGTACGAAATTCTTCATTAAACATAACTTCCCTTACCTCATCCAATAAATTTTCTGCCATTTTATCCTCTGGACAAAGAATCGTGGCCCCCTTTCTTTCCAAAAAGTCTGCATTTAAAAATTGATGGTTGTCGGCAGCGTAGGGGTATGGGATCAAAATAGAGGGTATTCGACAACGAACGATCTCAGCAATTGCACCGGCCCCTGCTCTTGAAATCACTAAATCAGCAGCGGAAAGAACTGTATTCATTTCATCGGTAAATGAAACAAAGCGATTCGTAATGGTTTTCCCTCCAATTCCCTCCAATTGAACGACACCGGAGCTTTCATTGCTCATCCCAGTCAGGCAATAGGTCGAAATTCCCTCGACAGCTAATGGTTCTAATTTATCTTTAACCCAACGATTTAAGGCAACTGCCCCCTGACTTCCTCCCAGGACAACAAGTAGGCGATCACTCAAGGAAATCCCGAGTTGTTTACGAGCCCGCTCTTTTGGAATTCTACGAAATTCTTTTCTTAAAGGATACCCCACATTACGAATGACATCTGGTGATATTCCTTCTAAATGCATTCCTTCGGGCAGGTATAACCGGTTTGCTCTTTTTGCTAAAAATCGGACTGCTTTTCCCACTGCTCGATTTGCTTCATGAATATAGATTGGAATCCCGCGTGCACGTGCAGCCATTGCAGGTCCAAATGAAGAAAACCCACCGAATCCCACCAGTGCATCCGCACCCACTTTGCCATAAAAACGATAAGACCGGAGAAATGAAAAGGCAAAGCCATGACCAAATCGTAACAAGCCAAGGGGAGACTTAATCAAAGGAGCCCCAGGCATTGCTTCAAAACTAAGTTTCGGATACTTACGTGCCAGCCTAGAATCAACTGCTTTTTGGCTAATAAAAAGCCAGGATGGATAGCCTCGTTCTTCGAGATTTTGAGCAAGAGCAATCCCGGGAGTCAAGTGCCCCCCTGTTCCGCCGCATGCTATAACAATATTCCTCATATTTCTCGAATCTCTCTTGGTTGATGTACCTTTGGATTATCCCACTTACGAAAAACGTTGATGATGATCCCTAAGAAAACAAAAGTGACCATCAGATTCGAACCACCGTAGCTAATAAAAGGTAAGGACATCCCCTTGGTTGGCATTGAGCCAGTGACTACGCCCATGTTTATAATAGCCTGCAAGCAGATAAAAAGTAGTGAACCCATTGCGAGCAAGTACTCGTATAATCGGGGTGCTTGTCGTAAACGCCAGGAAACTAAAACAAAAAGAAATAGAAAACAGAGCACAATTCCCATTGTACAAATGAGTCCAAGTTCTTCGCCAATCACTGGAAAAATAAAATCTGTATGTGCCTCAGGTAAAAAATGCATTTGCTGGCGCCCCATACCTAAACCGACTCCATCCAACCCACCGACTCCAAAGGCAAGCATACCTTGCCAAAGTTGATACGCACTATCATTTGCATTTGCCTCAACATCTAAAAATGAAGTAACCCGCCTAATCCGAACAGGATCGAAATAGACTAAAATACAGAATGCACCAATAGCCAGTCCTGCGATTGGTAATAACCATCTCAGACTTGTTCCCGATTGAAACATCAAAGTAGCTGCAACTGCACCACATAAGAAACAAGTTCCAAAATCTGGCTGTTTTAAAATCAATCCACATATTACCCCAACGAGTAAAGACGGAATTAGAAAACCGGACACAAAGGATTTTATTTCCCTTTGCCGAGATGAGAAATAAGCGGCCAAGATAAGAACCAATCCGATCTTCGCAAATTCAGAAGGTTGAATTCGTAATGGGCCTAAGCCAATCCAACGCTGAGCTCCATTCACCTTGATTCCCACTCCAGGAATTAGAGTAAGAATAAGACCCAGTACGCAAAATCCGAAAATCCACCATGATTTATCCTTCAACCATTCCAAATTCATAAACGATACATAAATACCGATAATAAGAGATAATCCTATCCAGATAATCTGTTTAGTTAACAGCGTGTGAGCATCTCGCACAACACCAGCGCTAAAAAGCATGACTAGACCAAGAGTCGTCAACCCCAGTGCAATTGCGATGAGATAAACCGTTATCCAATTAGTTGGCTTTACTACACTTTTACTTACAACAGTCTCCGCCACTCTTTTCTTTCCACTTTCACCACTTTGATAGTTCTATATAGATTACGGTTGTTCAGGCACATCAATGATTGGCTTTTCTTCCACCACACCCTTAAAGAAATCCTGTACGCTCGAAGGTTCGTCCTCCGAAGGTATTATAATTGCATCGGCCTGTTGAGAATTAAAATTATTTGAAGAATTAGAGACGATAAGGGCTTGTCCTATTTTGATTTTACCTGCGTCAGTTAAATTATTCCAATCCAATATTTCTTTCACGGTGACCCCGTAGATTGAAGCAATACGGGTGAGATTTTCTCCTTTTTTCACATTGTGTACACTTGAACCAGAAGGAATGGTTTTTTTCTGAATTGATGGCACTTGTGAAGAAGTGGAAACGCCCGGTAATACCAAAACCTGCCCCGGTTTGATAATTGTGTTTTTATCCATTCCATTCGTAGACATTAATTCGGACAAGGACACTGAATTGGATTTTGCGATTCTAGATAAACTATCCCCTCCCCTGACTGTGTAAGTTGAGCCACCAACTGGAGTTCTCACAGGAGTTACAATCGATTGAGTTTTTTGAATAGTTCCACCATCAGAAATCATAATTTCCTGACCAATTTTCAACCTAGAATTGCTCGATAAACTAGGGTTGGAACTCAGAATACTTTTTAAGGTAACATTGTTCTTACGAGCAATCCCCCACAAAGTATCCCCCTGGACTATTTTATAAATAGAGACATTAGCAGGACGAAGGTTAAAAGAATTGGATATCTCTGGATCTTCGTTAATTACATTAGGTAATGGAATTGGCTCAATTACTTGATTTCTTCCGGGAACAAACAACTCACCCACAAGAGGTCTTGTAGGCTCTTTTAATTCGTTTCTTGGGGCTGGTTTATTTGTCGGTGAAGTGGGCACGGATAGACCTTCATTAAAAGACCCGAGTTCTTCCTTTACATCCGCTTTCTTATTCTCCTTGTTTACTGGTTCTTTTTTGTCGACGGTTTGACAGCCAGGTTGAAACATAACGAGAAGAATTACTCCTACATGTAGTGATAAAACAATTCCAAATATTTTAGTGAGTTTCATAGTATTTTTTTTTACTGATAAACGAAATTATGCGAATCTATCATGGGTAGACCTAGTTGTTATTTTCTTCAAATCCAAAAAGAGATTTATGAAAGAATTTCCACGATGTGTATAGTCTCTAAAACTATCAAAACTTGCAAATCCCGGACTCATTAAAATACTTGTTTTTTGTGAGACTTCAGAAAAAGCTTTTTTAAAAGCATCATCTAGGGATTCAAACCAAGAACAGGGAAATGAATCTGTAGTAAATATCTTTGATAATACCTTACCACTTTCACCAATTAAAAAAGCTCGGTGTATCAGAGGTTTAATCTTTCGGGCAAATTCTTCAATCATTCCACCTTTGCTTCTACCGCCACCAATCCAAAATAAATTACCTTTAAAGTTTTTACATGCAGCTAGTGCAGATGCGAAATTGGTAGCTTTGGAGTCATTCCAAAAAGTAGCCTCACCTATTGTTCCAATATTTTGCAAACGATGAGGCTCAGGAGTATAGGTTTCAACCGCTTTGATAAATAAATCTTGATCTATACCTTCATTAACTGAAAAGGCATGCGCTAATGCAATATTTTCAACTTGTGGATAAGTTGTCAAAAAAAGATCAGGATTTAGCCCCAGTCTCTCAGCCTGTGTTCGCTTAATGACCCGACAATGAGTGGGTAATGTAAAACCAACCTTCTTCGCAAAGTTATTTACAGTTTCTCCGATCAACAACGAGCCATCTTCGCCAAGTTTTAAAAGTCGAGATTTCGCATGAAAATAGTCTGACTTAGATTCGTGATAATCAAGATGATCTTCATCAAAATTTGTCCATAATACAGTTTCTGGAGTAAGATGTACTAAATCCTCAGACTGGAATGAACTGGTTTCTAAAAATATGGTAGATTCTGAATCGAGACCATCAGCAACTAATTGACTGAGAGGTATTCCCACATTCCCCGCAACCACGGCAGGTTTTCCACTAATTTCATATAAGTGAGTGAGGAAAGTCGCTAGCGTAGTTTTTCCATTTGTACCAGTAACTGCAATAATTTTAGATTGAGTAAAATTGGAAGCAAAATCTGTCTCGGTTATAATTTTTTTACCACACTCCTTGGCAATTTTTCTCCACTGATGAGTTTTTTTAAACCCTGGACTACAGATCACGATTGAGCACGCACGCGCCTCCGCATAAGTGAAGGCACGCTCCTGCTCATCGTACATCTTGTAATCCCAACCTAATTGCGCCAACAAGGCTGAAGCCCCTTTGCCGCTTATACCCGCGCCTAAAACTGCCACATATTCACCTGGTATTTTATCCCAATTTTCAAACACTCTATTCATCTTATCTAAGTTTCAAGGTTGCCAACCCGATCAATGCGAAAAGTAAAGATAAAATCCAAAATCGAATCACCACTTTAGTTTCCTTCCACCCTTTTAATTCAAAATGATGGTGGATGGGAGACATTAGAAAAACTCTTTTGCCGCGGCTTTTAAACGAAACCACTTGGATGATTACTGAGCCCGCTTCAATCACAAAAATACCCCCCACAATAATCAATGTAAATGGTTGATGAATCATTAAAGCAATTATTCCGACTAATCCCCCAATTGCTAATGATCCTGTATCGCCCATGAACATTTCTGCCGGATGAGCATTGTACCATAAAAAAGCGAGACTCCCTCCCAATAATGCTGCACAAACTACGGTTAATTCTCCCGTGCCTGGCACCCAGCTTATTCGAAGGTATTCTGATATGACAAAATTGCCAGAAGCGTAAGACATAATGCCATAGGTCAGTGCAACCGTAACGGTGCAACCAATCGCTAATCCATCGAGTCCATCGGTCAAATTGATTGCATTGCTTGAACCCGTTAAGGTGAAAAGAAAAAGAATAAATGCCCCGACGATAGTAATGTTTGAGAAAACCATATCTTTGTAAAAAGGCACCCACAACTCTAGCATTTCCAATGAACTTCCTACCGCTTTTCCATGAACTCCAGTTAGGCTTTCCCCAAGTGGACCAATTAATAAAGCAAGGGCCAAAGCAGTCGCAAAAAGTTGACCTAGTAATTTGTATCTTCCGGACAACCCTTTGCTGTTTTTCTTTGATATCTTTAAAAAATCGTCCGTAAATCCAACTATAGTCAAAACGATGTAAATGACCATCGCTGTAACGACATAAATATTGGGCTCTGCCCATAAGATTGTTGAAAAGAGAACTGAGCCAAAAATTAATAATCCTCCCATTGTAGGAGTCTTTGCTTTCCCTTCGTGAAGAGTGGCCAATGCACCGACTTCGTCTTTGTCTCTGAATGCCTGCTTGGCTCCAAAATTTTGTAATGCACTGATAAGCCTTGGTCCAAGAACGAATCCAAATAAAAGAGCCGTGATTCCCGCTAAAATTGCCCGAATTGAAATAAATTGAAACAATCGAAGGGGTCCAAGCCAATCCTCGCCAAATTGTAAATAGCTCAACATTGGTCATTTTTCCCTGCCTCATTTTCTTCTACGGCCCAAGTGGGAAGCAAATTCTCCAATTTATTGGATCTGCTTCCTTTAAACAAAACTACTCCCTCAAAATCCTCAACCACAGGGACTGCATCATTCATATCAGAAAGAACTATAATTTTATTTTCTGCATACCCATTTTCTAATAATGCTGGAGCCATCCAAGTTGCTTTTTCCCCAATTAGAATAACGAAATCATTTTCCTCCAAGTCAATACACTGACCCACTGAATAATGTAGGTTTTGGGCGTCCTCGCCCAATTCCTCCATACCGGCCAGAACATATAACTTGGGAGACCCAGAAAATTGTTTTCTGAAAAATTCGATTGAATCTTTCATTGAAGCCGGGTTGGCGTTGTAGCAATCTACTAAATATGATCGCCCCCGACCTTGAAAGCATCTTCCTCTCAAGGTCGAAGGACGGAATTTGGGTAGGCGTTCTGAAATTTCTTGGACTGAAACACCTAGCTCTAATGCAGCTAACACTGCAAGGGCAGCATTCTTGCCCATTCCCTTAGATAAATAAGGTAATGGAAAAGAAAAAGATGGGGACCCGTGTCGCCAAAGCCTCAGCAACGACGAGTTCCCCATCTTGTTTGTTTCAGTCCAAATGGAGTAAAATGCTTCCAATGGACTTGGATTTGAAGTCGGTTCTCCTTCGCGGAGTACAATAACTCCTTCTCCATTGTTGTATCGGTTTTGAAATTTTTCATACTTCAAACAATCTTCTGGGAAGATGACAATTTGAGTATGATCAGACTTTGTAAATAAATCGGCTTTTTCAGAAGCGATATTCTCGATTGTTTCCAATCCTTCCAAATGAGAGGGTGCAATAATCGTTACTAAAACAATACTGGGTGAGATTGTTTTGGCCAACATTGCCATTTCACCAATTTGATTAATCCCCGCCTCGACGACTGCAAATTGATGCTTAGTATTGTCGCACCGTAATAATGTTAACGGTACACCCAAGTGATTATTTAAATTTCCTTCAGTGCACAAAGCTTTGTCTTCGCCTAGCAGTAATCCTAAAGTATCTTTAGTTGAAGTTTTACCACAACTGCCAGTAATTCCAACCACTGGGCCTTTAAAATTAAGTCGATGTTGATATGCGATATTATGAAAAGCTTTTAATGAATCCTTAACCAACAATTGTGGTAATGGAACATTAAGATTTACTTTTTCTACGATACTGGCACAGGCACCGTTTTCTTCTGCGGATGATAAGAAATCGTGTCCATCACGCTCTGCGTTTAAAGCTACAAATAGATCACCAGAATTTATTTTTCGACTATCAATCGAAAATCCAGAAATATTAGCTTGCGGACTCTCTTTCCAAGTCCCACATGACCATTTTTCTAATTGATCTGGATCAAATCTCGGCATTACATAGTGAGTTGTTTAGCACTGAGCAATTCTCCTGCGACAATTCTGTCATCGAATGGAATAGCAGTATATTGAACCTCCTGAAATGTCTCGTGACCTTTTCCTGCAATCAATACACAATCTTCATCTCTTGCCGCATCCAATGCCATACTGATTGCCCGCCTACGATCATCAATAAAATGTACTTTGGAGGTTTTAGAGATACCTTTTCTCATATCTTTAAAAATATTACCTTGATGTTCAGTTCGTGGATTATCAACCGTTGCCCAGACCTTATCTGCGCCAGCACAGGCAACTTTTGTCATCTCTAAACGCTTTCCTCTATCCCGATCACCACCACATCCAAATACTAGGTGGAGTTTTCCATTTGTACACTCCCGCAACATGCTTAATGCATTACGTAAGGCATCTGGAGTATGTGCATAATCAACCACAACCTTATAACCCTGACCACGATCAACTGGTTCCATCCGACCATCAACCCCGTTGAAAGCACTTATTTTATGTATTGCTTTTGAAACTCGCATACCCAATGCATGAACAATTGAGAATGCAGCTAAGACATTCATCACATTATACCTTCCCAGTAATGGACTAGAAACAACTGTTGAACCAAAAGGACCATCCAAGATAAACTCTGAACCAACCGCTGAAAGAGAAATATTTCGTGCTCGGAATGTGCTCATTTCATCTTCACCAAATGTAAGAATATGTACATGTGGGGGTAATTCATCCATCAATCTTCTTCCAAATGGACAATCAGCATTAATTACCGCAACTTTTGGCAATGAACCATTTTCACCATTGAAAATTTTTCTTTTCTCACAGAAATAATTTTCCATATTCCCATGATAGTCTAAATGATCCCTTGTCAGATTTAAAAATACGGCAACTTCCATATCTAGACCTGCAACCCGACTTTGATGGATCCCATGAGAACTTACTTCCATAACTGCTTCGGAACAACCAGCTGCAAGCATACTTCTTAGTAATGGATAAATATCAGACGCTTCAGGGGTAGTTTTAAAAGAAGGTAAATCTCGATCCCCCAAATGATATTTCACTGTCCCAATTAAACCTACAGGACGTCCGGGTCTTTCCAACAAATGTCTCGCTAGTGCAGTAACCGTCGTTTTTCCGTTGGTCCCAGTTACTCCAATAATTTTTAAAGATTTATCAGGAGATCCGTGATATTTTTTCGCAAACTGAGCTAATGCTAATCTTGGATCATCTGCCTGTACTGAAGTTATCCCCAAAGGAAGATTTATATTTTTTTGATTGGAGATAATTGTCTTCGCTCCACGACTAATTGCTTCTTCTAGGTAGTTATTTCCATCTGTTCTCATCCCAGGTATTGCAAAAAAAGCAGAACCAGGTGTCACTCGTCTACTATCTGTAATTAAGTCAGTTATTTCAGTATTTAAATCGTCTTGAGATAACACCATTTCACTATCTGACAAATCTTTGAGTAAGCTAACTTTTCCTAATCTATTATGTACATCTCTTAATGACTCACGATTTTGTTTTTTACTTTTCATCTAATTAAAATTTTCCATTAAAGTTCTTGGCGATTATTTCTAAGATTCACCGCCACTTTTATTTCCTCTTTCTTGGGCTGTATCCCAAGGTAACTAATGATCTGCTTCGCCACATTTTGGAATGCAGGAGCTGCCACTGTTCCTCCATATCCTAACATTCCCCTTTTCATCTTTGCCTCATCAACCACCACTGTAATTACAATTCTTGGTTTTTCGGCTGGAAAAAAGCCTACAAATGAACCAACATGATGACTCCTAGAGTACTTTCCATTAATTATTTTCTGGGTTGTCCCTGTTTTCCCGGCCACATCAAATCCGTTCACTCGAGCTTTCCTCGCTGTTCCCTCATTTGATACTACACTAACAAGCATCTCAGTAAGAGATTTGGCCACGCCTACCTCTATGACTCTTCTGACTGGCCTAGCATTAAATGGGGTTACAGTTTTACCTTCCTCATCAAAGATTCGATTAATAAATTTTGGCTTCATTAACACTCCACCATTTGCCACTGCAGACATTGCAGAATGCACCTGAATGGCCGTAGCACTTACCGCATGGCCCATGGGTAAACGAGTAATAGTTAATCCGTCCCAATTTTTTGGATGATGCAGGATTCCTTTTCTTTCTCCACCAATCCCAAACTCTGTCTTTTGCCCAAAACCAAAAGCTCTGCAATAATCGTATAACCTTTGAGAACCTAATTTAATTCCCAATTGTGCAGCTCCTCGATTACTTGATTTTTGAACTACCTCCTTCACACTAATTTTTCCTAATGGATGATGGTCGCCGGGTAGTCTTAATCTTTTTGATCCTTTCTGGATACTTGAAACCGAACAATCAATTATATCTTTTGGACCTACAATTCCGTCATTCATACAACCACTCACAGCAACTATTTTAAAAGTGGACCCAGGTTCGTACAAATCCGCCAATGCTCGGTTACGCTGGGATGACATATCCGATTTGTTATAAAAATTAGGGTCAAAATCAGGTACATTCGCTAAAGCAAGAATACTACCTGTACGAGGCTCACTCACTATCATGCTTGCACTTAATGGATTATAATCTTCTACGATCCTAGCTAATTCTTTTTCGACCATGTCTTGAATCATCCAATCGATAGTCAATTCTACATTAAGACCATTTTTCGGCGAAACTTCTAATGTTCGGTGCTGGGGCATTTCCCTACGCTTCCCATCTTTTTCACTTTCCTTCCAACCATCCTGCCCTTTTAAGTAATAATCAGTAAACCTTTCCGCTCCCATTGTCGCGAGACCTTCCTTATTTAGATAGCCTAAAATATGACTCCCTAAACGATTCCCTGGATATAATCTAGAGTGTTTATGATTTCCATAAACTCCATCAATATTTAATAATTCTATCTTCCGATATGTTCCTTCATCTACTTCCTCCTTTAACTTTACCCACCTAACCTTTTTAATCTCACCGTTAAACTGAGTCCCTTTTCTAATTTTATTGGAGGCAGCCTCCTCTATTTCAGAGACAGGTATCTCTAATAATTGAGAAAGTTCTGCAAACTTACTAAAATCCTCTTCCTCAATTGAATGCGGATCCATTCCAACATTAACAACTGATCGTGTAGTCGCCAAAAGATTTCCCTTTCGATCCACTATGTCACCCCGCCTCGCTTTTAAAGTTACAAAATTCTTCCGTGCTCCTTGAGCAAATTCAGCAAAATCATTTGCCTTGAACACTTGTAGATAAACTAATCTACCCCCTAACGAGCAGAAGGTTATAGAGACCGCAAAAAATACAAGATAAAATCGAAAGGGGGAAATGAAAATACTCTTCATTTTACCGCGTTCCGGCAAATTCTCCCTGAAGTTTATAGGCACGAGAATTCTCCTTACCTATACGATCATTCATATCCAATTTTGATATATGAAAAGTATTTTTTGCGATAGGCATCGAGAGTCTACCCTCCACCATAATTGCTAATGATGCGGGCCTTAGCGAATTAGACCTCTGCCCTCTTAATTGATTAACTTCGCGCCCGACAATCTCCATTTCTCCTTCGAGTTGACCGCAATTTTTAGCCACTGAGGTAATTTCCATTCTCAACCAAACAATGGCTAACGCCCCTCCTCCAAAAAACAGGAGAAATAAAGCACCTAAAAAAAAGATAGACTGATTAAAATTCTTGGATTTTATCTTCATTACAAATTCGGTTGCTCGATCTTTTTCAGGACACGAAGGCGAGCTGAACGACTCCTCGGATTCTCTTCCACTTCCTTACTGGAAGGTGCAATTATCTTGGTATTCAAAAGTTCAGCACAAACTTTCCTATCATCCAACACACTCCTATCCCAACGATGAACAGGACGCCCGGCCATTTTACGCATAAATCTTTTCACCATTCGATCCTCTAGAGAATGAAATGATATGACCACAAGTACACCGCCTGGCTTTAATGCACGAAAAGCCTTGGGCAAGGTGAGTGCCAATGCCTCCATCTCCCCATTAATCGCAATTCGAATACCCTGAAAAGTCTTGGTCGCTGGATGTATTCTTTGCCTTATACGAAACCCACCTACCGCATTCGAAACTAATTCTGCTGCACTCATTGTACGTTGAAGAACTCCAGTCCCTCGAGCTTCAAGAATTGCATTGACGACACGACTCCACCTACGCTCCTCCCCATACTCCCTTACGGCACGGACTAAACTTTCACGAGATGCAGTTTCTAAAAATTCCGCGGCACTTTGCCCAACTCTTGGATCCAAGCGCATGTCAATTGGAGCATCCAACCTAAATGAAAACCCTTTCAAGGGCTCCATCAACTGAAAGGAAGAAATCCCCAAATCCATCAAAACACCATCAAAATCCTCTGCTGAAGAAACTTCATCCATTTTTTGAAAACTCAAATCATGAAATGTAAAACGATCACCAAATAAATTAGTTGTGTTCTCAGAACGAATAAGGGCATCTGGATCACAATCAAAGGACATTAATTCGGTTGAATCACTCGCCTCAAGTATTGCCTCAGAATGCCCACCGCCACCATAGGTTAAATCCGCAAATCTACCTCCGTTTTCTGGCTGCAGAAAGCCCATGCTTTCCTCAAGCAATACTGGAACATGCCTTATCATAGAAGGCGTACAAACAAATTCAACCGCACCACAATACATCAGAAAATTCCAATCCTCTCATTTGACCATTTATCAACCCGAAATTAATATCCTCAGCAAACCCACCAAAAGAAGAAATGCGAGGGAGATGGGGCAATTCAACACAATCTCCCTTAATGTGAGCAACCACCCTAAAAGTTGCACACAGAATGTGTTTTTGAATCATAACCCCAACTCCCTCATTGCATCAAAAATATTTCTTTCATCTGCCACCTCACGCTTGCCATATCGTTCTTCAGACCAAATTGCGAAGGCGGAAAAGTTTCCAACAAGAACAGCTTTTCCTGATATACCTGCATGCTCTAAAAGTTTATCATTCAAATTAATACGGCCCTGCTTATCGCAACCAAATGAGTGTGCTTTGGAAAATAACTCCATAAGTAAGGACTGCGCTCTGGCATCACTAAGACTTGCCGCAGCTACTTTCTCTTCAAGGCGAGAAACCATCTTAGGGGGATAAACTGTCACATATCCACCTGGATTAGGTAAAGCGAGGTAAGTATTATCGCCCCCAGATATCCTCCATTTTGAAGGAATTGTCACGCGGCCCTTAGAATCTAGTGCGTGTACAAATTCTCCGACAAAATAAGTTGTATTATCTTCTGCCATTTCCAATCCAATATTTATCCACTAAATTCCATTCCTACCCATTTCTTGCCATTTTAACCCACCATGGTCAAGTTTTTTTTATTATTTTTTATTTTTATTTAAGATTTACGGTTCACATTTTCTTTAAATTGCCCTACCACGAATGCATGAATAAGTATTTCTAAATGAAGAAAATTGGTAAAATCAGGGTAGATGAATTAGTAATGAAACTCGGCCTCTGCGAAAGTCGAACTCAGGCACAGGCTTGCATACTTGCGGGACAAATCAGATTGGGAACCGAGAAAATTGACAAAGCGAGCAAGATGCTTAGCCAAGATAGTCTATTAACCCTGGACCGTCCCCCGCCCTATGTAGGCCGAGGTGGACTGAAACTCGAAAGTTTTTTAAAAAACCATCCTTTACCAATTAAAGGTGAGGATATTCTAGACCTTGGGGCATCAACCGGAGGCTTTAGTGATTATTTATTACAACAAGGAGCAAAATCTGCGACTTGTGTCGATGTTGGACACGGACAACTCCATTACAAATTAAGAACCGACTCACGAGTAACTAATTTGGAAAAAACAAATCTACGAAATTTGGCCTCGGAAAAACTAGCCTTTTTTCCATTTCCAATAGTGGTGATGGATTTATCTTTTATCTCACTTTCAAAAGTGCTTGTACGAGCTTGGAGTTTTTTATCCGTCGGGGGTCATTTGATTGCTCTAATCAAGCCCCAATTTGAATGCAGAAAAAAGGAAGCGGATCGTGGGCGGGGAATAATCAAAGATAAATTAATTCACAAAAGAGTACTGAGCGAGATATCTGATTTCGCCGATCAAAATCTTCCTCACTCTGAACTTTTTGCACAAACTGAATCCAGCCCCAAAGGAGCAGATGGTAACCTGGAATTTTTTCTGGGTTGGAAAAAGCTGAAATAATCAATTCGGAGAATTTTTAGAAACCTCTTTTTCCACAAGGTTTCTTAAAATAAGATCTCGATCATCCTCGGCCCTGGCACGCTCAATTTCATCAACACGTGTAAACACATCCTCTTCCTTTGCCTGTTTTGCTCGCAAGGAATAAACCTCAGATAGCTTAACAAAAGTAGTCAGATCTTCAGTTCTCTCCAACTCGGACCATCCTTGGCCTAATTCAAGATTCGGGCATGCCTCCGCTAATTGAATGGAGAGCGAACGATTTTCGTTTTCTTCATCCTGCTCGACTCTTATTGCATCAATTAATTGATCTAGGAGCACCTTCCTCGCGACCTGGGGGGCAGTAGCATTGGATTCTCTTTCTGCTTTTGAGATTTCCTCACGTTCGCCCTCTAACTTAGTTAAGCGGGCTTGTAGGCGTTTATTTTTACTATCAAAAGAATTGTTCAAGGCGGATAAACTTTTCCCATCAATCAAAATATGCTTACCGTCCTTGAACATTGATTGATTATTTTCATTTTGTTGAAGTTTACTTAATGTGCCTTCACACCATTGCGCAAAAGCATCCGAGCGGACCTTGGTAGAATATTCTCGGTACAAATCAGCAAAGGAGGCATTATCATAATTACCCGGTTCTTTATCTGTCTTCCGATCCAGAACAAAAATAGCAAAACCAGCCCTAATTGTTCGGGTCGATCCTGTAAAAAAGAGACTTTCATTAAGGGCTAAAACTTCCTCCAATGGCTCACTATTATTTCGCCTTTCACTTTCTCTTCTCTCTAAGCCAAGAATCGCTGCCTGAACGCCCATGTTTTTAACTGTAAAGGAAATTTTCCTTTCCGCTCCACCACTTTCCGCGATCAAGGAGTTTAACTCGGTTGAATTTCTTTTTTGAGAAAAGTTAGAATATTTTGACTTTAACTGATCTCTCAAAGAATTAATCTGATCCAAGAAATCCAAAGATGCTTCTCGGGCTAGTTCTTTTGCATCTCTTTCCGCATCGAGGCGATCTTCCTCGATGATACGTAATCGAATTTCATCTTTGAAATCAGTAAAAAGTAATTCTTTTTTCAAAGTTTGATTACCTTCACTCAACGGAGCGGAAACAAAATCTAGCTTTTCTGCACTTTGATTAGATTCACTTTCTCCCTTGGGTCCCTTTTCTCCTTCAAGTAAAATTTTAGGTTCCGGTGCATCGGGAACAAGTTCAAATTGATCACGATTTAAATCAAAATAAGCACGCAATCTTGATTCTGCGGGCTCTGGAGGTAAGGACATGAAATTCTTTAATGGAAAACTGACCATAGTCGCAAATGTCCTAGCCGGTTCGCTAAATGTAGGATCATTTTTATGTTCTTCATGAAAGTCTTTTAATTCATCTTCCAACAAATTAGAAACTTTGGTTTCCTTGCTTGAAGAAGAAACATTAGGAAAATTCCGAGGTAATTGATCCAATCGCGGAACAAAGACAAGAGCGTTTGGTTGGGTTACTTCACATTCGAATTCAAAATTTGAATTCTTCAGGGCTTGAATTAAGTTTTGGATTGATGCGCTAATATTGGCACCCACTTGAACTTGAATTTCAGTTGAGTTTCGGTCTGTAGCCTTATTTACAAATAAGATTTTTTTGGACAGAGCGCCATAAGAGAAATCAAGAGAATCATTAACTTTAGGCTGTTTAGAGAATGAAATTTTGAATAGTTTTGGATTACTGCTTTTAAGATCTTTGGAGTTCAAACTTAATAACTCTGCTTTCCATGCAAATTGATTACTAAACAGATCCAATTCTCCCTCTTTTTTCAAAGTAAAACCACCTTCTGAATAAATTCTATCCACTTGATTAGCCCGAAAATGAGAGTAAAGAGTCGATTCAACAAATCTTGTTTTAACCCCATGTCGAGTTCCAACAAATCCTAAGGCACGGGATCGATTCTCATCGGTGGCAAGTGCAGGGTCAAGTTCTCGAACATAACGATTAAAACGGTCATTTATTCCAAAATGGTTTTCTGAGTCACCCAGATAGTCCCATGATTTAGCTTGGCCATCCATTACTAATTTAGCCCGTATAGTTGCTTGCGAAAAAACCGGGTCATAGCCACCTGAACGAGCAATCTCACGGGCTTTAAAATTTTTAGGTAAGTTGGGCCAAGATTGCATGAAACCAAAAAGCCTTTGTAAGGCGTTTCGATCGAAACTATCTTGATTTGCTTGTAATGCTCCCTGTAATTGAGCTCGCAATGATTCGAAAAACTTCTTGTCCGCCTCTTCCATACTCTCAACGAGTGGGGGGATCACTGCACCAAAATCTGAGGCAACTCGATTCTCAATCGACAAAAAACGCATCTCGTCGGGGTCATTGAGGTCATGGCTATAGAATTCCTTCTTTTCTCGGTTTGGATCAGGCAAAAGATCAAAGATGGAAGTGCCTTGAGCCAAGTAAAGCACAAAAGAAAAAACCACAACGATGAGTAAAAGAACAAAGACGAACTTACCTTTCTTCGAAATAAAATTTTGTAAGGCTGTAATCATGAGAAATTATATAAATAAAAAGGTAAGATCATGAACATGATGATCAATACGTCAAACCTTTGAATATCCAAAAATATCTTGATTATCTAGGTTTGAGAATTGGACGATCTGTAAAAATCAATGAACTCATCCAACTTTGTCGCCTCGTTCCATCCTCGTTCAAAAATGGTCGAGTGATCAGCATTTTCTCCAAACAAAGATTTCCTCCTCCTTCTTTTTCCCAGGTAAGAAAGTATTTGTAAGTTTCCGCTGGTGTTGAATTGGCTTCTTTCTTCTCCCCCTCCAAATTTACGCTAACCGAAATTTGCTTTCCTCCCCATTTCCAATTTCCAATGTAGGCGCGATCCTTTTCTACTGTTTCGATTCGTACTTGATCATCTTCCAAAAAAGAAATTTTGAATGGGTAGGAAGCTTTGCGGGATTTTCCTTCATTTCGCATTAAAAGAATTGGGCTTCCATCGTCATTACTCAAACCGTCTTTTGTTTGAAATGCATACCGTGCACCACTCTTAACAAGAAAATACTCGGATGGGGATTTGCCATCTTCAAAGAATACACTTCGGTATCCATCTTCGACTTTCCATTTTCCCCTTCTTATTACTTCATTCATTTTAGGATGTTGAAAAATCAGTTTGGCCAGAAAGCCTTGCGGTACTTGCTGAAGAATTACCTCAATTTGACACTCATTCCCCTGGGAGATTAAAGGAGCCTCAAAAACTTCGTAGACCCAGTCCTTAATTTCCCCTTGGTAACTCCCACGGGGATCTTGTTGCCAGCAAGAGACTAAAAAAAGAGTCCCAAGAAGAAGAGTCAACGCACCCTTACCTCCGACCATTTTCTTGGGATTAAACATTAACCTAGAGTTAAGAGAAAAAACTTATTTTATTCAACCATTTCTCCATCGGAAATGACTATTTTTTTTAATTCTCGATGATACAGGCAAGTCGCAAGTATGAAGCCTATGGAAAAAAACAGAGACCAACGTGTACTATTTTTCCCCTCTCTAAGGAAAAGGAGTTCAGATTTTTCTATTTTTCCTAAACTCGATTTAATTCGTTCTTCAGGAAATAATCTCGGGAGACCATTCGCGGCAACGCCAGGGAAATAAGTATGCTTTGAATCTTTGCGCTTAATTAGTAAAAGGGCATCTCTTTCACTATCAAATGCCAAGTAATCCGACCAAATAAAATAATCTTCGTCAGAAGTTTTCCCATCTCCGATGAATTGCCAAAGTTTTTTCCCACTCGCCTCTTCTCGACTTTTTTTGAAACGTTTAAATTTAAGTATAAATAAGCCCTCCTCCTTACTCCATTCTCCAACTACATCCTGCCCACCATCGCCCTCTTCATCATAATTGCTGGGTACAATCCCCCATGCTTGACCACTGAAGAAACCGGCCCCCATTTGGTAGCTGTCCAGTAACCCTTCTAAGGAATACTCTGTCCAAGGTGCTGGGGCTAGAAAGAGATAAATGGAATACAGGATATAAGAAACTAAAGAGATAAGACCCACCAAGCCGGTAATTCCCCTTTTGGTCTTCAATGTGCTGATTTGTTCATTCAACTGGAACTTTATTTCTCTCTCTAATCGAATTTCTTCCAAATCGAAATTCGATTCCTCGGAGTTTGATTCCAGTTTGATTCCAAAACGAGAAATATCACCCACATTAGGCATTGCATCCATTGAATGAGCACAGGAAGAAAATGACTCCCTGCCTTCTTCACCAACTGCTTGCAACGCCCATTCTTCCCATTCCTCCCAAACATGAACCGGAGTAGATTTTTTTTTCACTTGTTCAATTACCCACAAGACTATCTTACCGACTGCATATAAATCCCAATTCTCCTCAGGCATTTCCTGATTATCTACTCCAGGGGGACGAAACTTTTCTCCCGTGAGGAAAGATGCACGGCCATCAATATTCATAACTATAGCTTCTTTCTTCTCCTCTTCCGATAATCCAAAAGGTGTAAATAAGTTCAATCGATAAAGTCCAAATTCAGTGATGAAACTTTTCCAGTCTCCTTGACTATCCTGTTGGACCAAAATATTCGAAGGTTTTAAGTTTCCATGACACACACCTGACAAATGAGCTTTATAGAGGCCCAAGTGTAAAGATATCATCATCAATAACAACTGATCAGCTGAAATTTCTAAGGGTTCAAATTGACAAAGATCTTCAATCGTTCGAATAAAACGAATCGACCCAACTAATTGATCATCATTTTCTCCGACCGATTGATTTTCAATCTTAGTCTCCTTGCCCTCGAGCCATTGATAACGAATCCAATGCTTCCACTTGATCACCCCGGAACTCTGAACCGGCCAAATACCGGGTCCGTCCAATTGCTCTAAAGCCTGCCCCTCCTGGATGAAGTAATCCTGAAACCCCTTCCTCTCCGATACCTCCCGAGGGATTAATTTTACATAAAACTCCTTGCCTTTAATTTCGCCCTCTGAACCTTCACAATGATAGCTTTGTCCACAGGAACCCTCGCCCAGCCAATTTAAAATGCGGGTTGATTCAATACGGGTTCCGGAAGAAAGCATAGTTCGAGTTTAAAAGTTCACTCCTTTTATATTATCCCCATTTCAATTTATTTCGTAAAACTCGAAAATGAGAATGATCATTTACTTCAAGAAGAGGAAAAGTTTCCCGAGCCAAAGATATCTGAATTGGAAAATCCGGTATTTTACTGAATGCAGGTTGCCCATCTGCCGAGATGAACGGTTCATCTACATTATCTAATGCCAAAACCTTCAAGGTGACCCCTGCCGGGAAAACTACGCTTCTACTGGTCAAACTATGTGCCGAAATAGGGGTCATTAGAACGACTTGGGCATCGGGATGGGCGATCGGTCCACCTGCGGCTAAGTTGTAAGCCGTTGAACCAGTCGGCGTTGAAAAAACAATTCCATCGCAGGCATAATCCGCTACTCTTTCGTTTTCAACATGAACGGAGAACCGGGCTAAACGACCCTTGCTCCCACTTTTGATCACTAGATCATTGAGGGCAAACTTCGATTCTCCTCCCCCTTCTTGGTATGCAATCATGCTCCGCTGCCTTACCTGGTATTCCCCGGAAAATAGAACGGGGAGAATACGATCCATTTCTTCGGGCGAAAAAGTGGCTAAAAAACCCAGTTTGCCATGACGAATCCCTGCAACTGGTACATTATATTGAACCGCCTCGTTCATCATTCCGAGTAAAGTGCCATCCCCTCCCACTACAAAACAGGCGTCTGTTCCTTCAATAAATCCTGGTCGACAAGGAAAATCGGAGGTTACAATGGTGGAGACTCCATTCTCCTTGGCAATTTGTTCCAACCCCAATGCCAATGCCTCGGCTCCAGGTTTTGAGGCATTAATAACTAATGCAATTTTTTTTAGGGGTTTCAATAAGGGCGCATTTGAAGGATTAATAATTCACTTTTTACAATCTAGCCAAAAGATGGCTAATCGGTCAAGTATCGGAATTCCACTTAAGAATATCCGCATGAAGTTGCTCTCCCGAAGTTGAAGTAATTATCTGGTCGGCCTGATAATATTTGCGAAACCATTTTCTTTGCTTGGATACAAGTTGCCTTGTCGATAATTGAATGGCTTGGGCCAGATCTTCCCGACTAATTTCTCCACGAATATAGGACAAGGTTTCACGATAACCAACGGAATAGGATGCTGGATAGTTTTTTAATAATCCGTGTTCAATCAAGCCTTCCACTTCCTCGATTAATCCGTTCGAAAGCATTGATTTTGTTCGAATCTCAATCAAATTCTCGATTTCTAGATTACTTCGGTCAAGTAAGCAGGTTTTTTTTTGGAATCCTGCGTAAGGAATCGGTTTTTTCTCAAATTCTTTTTTTAAATCCTCAAGAGTTGATCCGGTTGCCATGCATCTCTCCAGTGATTTGATTACCCGAATCGGATTGAACTGATCCAATTCGCCAAGGCCTTGGGGATTCATTTGCTTTAATTTTAAAATTAAACCTTCAATACCCTCTAATTGATACAACTCCTCGACCGAGTGCTTTATTTCATCACTAATAATTACTTCATCCACCACCGCGGAAAAAAATGAACGTAAATAAAAACCGCTTCCTCCCACGACCAAAATTTTACCATTCCTATCGTACACTTCGCGAACTACATTGTTCGCATAATTAATGTACTTGGAAACATCATACCGTTGATCAACATTCGCCAAGTCCAAGCCATAATGCTTCACCTTCAATTGATCCTCAAGAGAAGGCTTGGCCGAGCCGATATTCATTCCTCGATAAAGTGCAATCGAATCACAAGATAAAATTTCGGCCTCATTGTCCTGAGCCCATTCCAAAGCAATTGCGGATTTTCCCGACGCGGTAACCCCAGCTACAAAATATAAAGTTGGGATTCCTTGATTCACCACGAAAGAATAAGAGTAATCAATTACATCTTACCCAGACTTATAGAGAGACTCTCTGCCTTGGCTGAAATTTTTTCCACAATTAAGTCAGGATTACCCAAGTTTTCTGAAATGCAATTAACTAATGTACTACCAACCACGACTCCATCTGCCACG
>CAWUUU010000058.1:0-16185 GCA_963924995.1 uncultured Opitutales bacterium | reverse complement strand
CAGAGTTAGCGATTGTAAACAAAACTATACCCGACTCTTCACTTTCTAATAATTTCTTAGACTGCGAATCGTGATTTGCAAAAGCGGCAGTAGCTGCAAGACCAGCTCGTAATCCTACTGATACTTTCTCGCTACTAGTTTGCTTGCTGCTTAAAATACTTTTTATTTTCAGTAACATTGAAATTGATTTTAAGGCATTATTGAAATGACGAAAAAGAGGTAGAAAACAAGGAAGACCAAAACCTGTACTTACGGCTTTGATTAGTTCACTGTCCTTAAAGCAAAGACCTTCCCCACCCAGTTGAATGGAATAATTTTCTAGGAGTTTCACATTTAAAATACTACCATTATTTCTTTGAGAGACAATTTCAGCACTCGCAGCTTCAAGTGAAAGTGCCGCTGCAAATGGAATCAGTCTCGCATTATCCATAATCATAAATCTAAACAAAGTTGTGATAATCTTTCCAATAAAGCCTTGGGTGATGATTTTAACTCAATTTTGATCTTGGGCAAAGATGGTTTTATTAATTGATGAATATTTTTAGGGCTTCGAGATAAAACACATGATGATGCTCGATCCTTCCAGAAATTCAAATTATTTATTTCTTGAGGCATTGCCCCTCTCGAAACATCAAATATAATAGGGGTTCCGCAAACGATAGCTTCTGTTGTAGTACCAGCACCAGGACGAGCAAACAAAAATTTTGCTTCCCTTAAAAATAAGGTCATCTCTTGATCATCTAAAACCTTCAAGGGTACAACTTTGAAATTAAATAAATTCTTAATTTTTAGAATCTTATCGAATATTTTATTATTATTTCCACACAACGCGATCACTTGAAAAGTGGAATTATATTTGGTTAAAGAATTTAAAACATCAATATGACGGTTTACCCCATTCGCACCAGTTCCAAGTAAAATAATTGGAATATCCAAGGTTATCCCATATTTATTCAAAATAACTTTCTTTTCATGCTCTGAAATTTCTTGAAAAAAAGCTTTTCTTAAAAGTGGTCCAACCACTACTGTTTTTTCTCGAGGCATTCCACGTGCAATAGCAGCCGAACAAGTTTCTTCAAAAGGACCAAAAAAAATATCGGCATTTGGATTAATCCAATGTCGACTAAAACCAATTCCATCTGCAAGTTCGCCGCAATAAATCGCAAACTTGAATCCGTCGGGAAATCTGTCTTTCAACAGTTCATAATAGCCGTGATTCAGATGCGCATGTACACTAAGCACTAAATTTGGCTTAAAATTACCAATTTCGTCAAACCAAGGTTTCTTTCCTAAAATCAAAGATTTTCGTCGATGCAATGAGGCAATTTCAAGAAAATTAAAATATATATAATGAAATGCAGGATAGTATTTCTGTATTAGATTATAAAAATTGCTTCCCATTCTATTTAGTCCGAAACTACTCTCTAAAGGTTGGGAAACCTTAGCTTTTCCACCTTGCTCCTCCCACCAATATTTCAAAGCGTTTGCTCTCATATTGTGCCCTCCTCCTGTTGAAGAACTGAGGATTAGTAAATTCATTATTTAAACTTTAATTATCGATATCTTTAAGAAAAAGAAAATCAATATTTTTGGATAAACTTATTCCAAATCGTGAATAAAAAGACCGCTCCTCAATTTAGGTTCGAACCACGTTGTTTTAGGAGGCATAATTTTCCCCGCATCTGCAATATTTAGCAATTGATCCATTGTGACAGGAAATAAAGCGAATGCCGCAGCCATCTCACCTGAGTCCACCCGTCTCTTAAGCTCATCAAGACCCCGAATCCCGCCAACAAAGTCAATTCGAGTATCTTTTCGTAAATCTACAATATTAAGAATCGGAGTAAGAACATTTTCAGATAGAATAGTTACATCTAAGTCTCCAACTGGGTCATTAACATCCCAGCAACCCTCTTTCGCCAACAATCTATACCAATCCCCTTCGATATAAAGTGAAAATTCTCTTATTGCACTTGGGCGGGGGTTTTCTGCATTTAACTTTGAAATTATAAATGTATCTTCGAGTTGCTTTAAAAATTCTGAAGCAGCAAAACCATTTAAGTCTTTAACCAATCGATTATAATCAAAAATCTTTAATTCATCATCGGGGAAGAGTACAGTAAGGAAGTAATTATATTCTTCTTCACCAGTATGCTTTAAATTCTCCTCTTTTCGTTGTTTGCCGATTCGTGCAGCAGCTGCAGTTCGATGATGTCCATCAGCAACATATAAATAGGGCACATCTTTAAATGCCTCTTCAATGAAAGTTACATCTTCCGGATCAGAAACAAGCCAAAGTTCGTGCTGAATATGATCATCAGCGATAAAATTATAAACAGGATCATCTGATGTTTTACTAGACACAAAGTCTTTTATTGAGCTCTTTCCACGGTATGAAAAAAATACAGGTTCTGCATTAGCGTTTAAACATTCCACATGCTTAACCCTATCATTTTCTTTTACAAGTCTAGTAAGTTCATGTTTTTTGATAATTTCGTCAAAATATTCTTCAAAAAAACAACAACCTACCAATCCAGTCTGGCTTCGTCCATCCATGGTTAATCGATATATATAAAAGGAGGAATCTGAATCTTGGGCAAGTATTCCAAGAGACATAAAATTGTGGAAATTTTCTTTTCCTTTTTCATACACAACATCTGAGTATGGATCCACATCTTTGGGCAAATCGATTTCCGGTTTGACTACATGTAAGAAAGATAAGTCATTGCCTTCAACCTCTTTTCTTGCTTCATCAGAATTTAAAACATCATAAGGACGAGATGCTACAGATTTCACATGATCAGAACTTGGCCTGATTGCTTTAAAGGGCTTAAAAACGGCCATATTTAAATATAATTACAATAGAATTTAGAAAAAGACGGTTTACTTGTTATCTGGAGTTCCTTCTTTTGCCGCTTTCTTTGCTCTCATCTGCGCAATTAATTGCTTTGCTGAACTAGCGGCCAAAGTACTTTTAAGATTACTTTGTTTAGGAATACTCGTAACTGCAGCAGCTAAATTAGATGATTGCATTTCCTCAAGAATCTCGCGCCTTAGAATGGAAATCGAACGAGGAGCAGAAATACCAATTTTTACAGAATCACCCTCAATTTTGGTAATGGAAATTTCAATTTCATCACCAATAGTAATTCCTTGATCAAGTTTTCTAGATAATATCAGCATTAGTCTCGTTCAAACGATTTTAGAGACCTTCTCCGCCTACATCTAAGACATGGCGTGCTGAAAATTCTTCATGATTATTGATAATACACTGCTTACCAGTTAAGGTTTTACGGTTAACTATAATAGGACCCACTAAATTAAGAGATACTTTACCACTTTGATCAGGTGGTAATGTCACAATGTTTAAAATCATCGTATCCTCCGGTCCTGTTATATCTAAAAATTTAACATCAGCATCTGATATCTCTACAGAATAATTAGAAATAATTCCCCCAGGTTCAAGAACTATAAAAGCAAGTCCATCTTGCTTCTGTTCCCGCAACCACATAAATGGAAGTTCGTCTTGATCAAAGACAAGTTCCATTGAACGAATTTCGGCAAAGCCAAATAGCCCCTGTGGCAGTTTAATTTCGCTCCTCGTATCTGCATGGCCAATTTCTGGCACATTCGAATCTTCGTCAACTTTAAGTTTCATCGTAATGAATTAAAGATAATTCAATAGTGAAGTGTTCAATAGTTGTGATCCAATCTGTAAAGCGGCTTGGTATGAAGTAGATAAGCGAGTTAATCTCATTATCGCTTCAGACAAATCAATATCAACATCATTTGATATTCTTTGATCAAGTTGGACGAAGTAATCCTCGTCGTGTGATTTAACAGTTTCCATCCGTAACATTCTTGCGGAAAGTTCACCCATTTTGTTGATCAACCTATCTTCCTGTTGAAGAAGTTTCATCTCCTCATCTTCAACCTCTTGAGAATAGTGAGAGGGAGTAGCGTTTGAAAGAGCTTCTCTTAAATCGACAAGAGAATTCACTACATCACCTAGTTCTTGAGTACCATTATTATCAGCGTCAAGAAATCCAGACATTTTACTTTCATTCCCAATGTAATATTCTGAATTTTTATCACTACCAGTGTAAGTTATATTGATTACATTACCTTGGGCATCTCGATGGTCAAGAAATGTTTTTGTGCCAGTCGCAAAAGAGAAATTATCGCCAATACTAGCACTCATTTTTGTTCCCTTTAGAGGAACATCACCTGAAATATCAAATCCTAAAATTTTGAAGGGTCCGGGATCACTTGGATTTTGCCCCCATAAAATATCTGCTTCCATTTCTTGGCCATTAGATAAAATCACTTTAGCTTTCTGAAAAGTAGGTGGAACTTCACCACCACTCGAAGACCCGAAAAAATATCTACCTGGTTCAATAACTTTTAAACCGACAACCTCTCCTTCCGAATCGATAATAGCTTCTGCCTTAGCATCTATTCCTGAACTTCCTGCAGGTTGAATCCCAACTCTCGGCCTGTCGCTATTTTCTATTTTGAATTTAAAAACATGATTGAGTGGTTTTTCAACCGTCAACCAAATATCATTTGCAACTAGTTGCCCACTTATTGTTGGGATATTAACATCACTAGGCTCAACAAGAGGCAAATCTCCAGAAAGACTCGGAATGTTTAAATAATTATTAAAATTATTTTTTTGGCACTGAAAATAATTACCTTCATGGTAAACAATTTGTCCATAATCATAAGACAGGTTGGGACTCCAATCGTCCCCTTGTTCTGCTGAACGAGGTCCAGTGGCGGTAAGGGAACTTCCCACTTTACTGAAGAAATTACCTTCCTGAAGTGAATAATCTGGTAAACCCTCTGACGTCCAATTGCTCACAAAATTAACATCGGTGTTATTAGCGGGAGAAATATCTGAACTAGCCGTAAAATAACTGCCATCTTTATAAACATGATCTCCTGTCGTAACCGCAAAACCTTCCTTCCATGTCGTTGCTTCGGTCCAATTCGATCCAAAATTTGCGAGGGTATTGCTTTCGCCTGTAATTGAAGTATTGGCAAAATATAACTTTCCATTTGCGGTAGTCATTTCACCAGAAGATGCAGGGATACCTGTATTCCAAGAAGCAGGTTTTGTTATATCTTGTTTGGCAATATAAAAATCATTATTTTCGGGATCATAAACATAATCTCCTGCCTTAGCCTCGAGTTTCCTAGTTGTAGAATAAATACTTTCTTTACCTTCCGAAGGCAAAGTATTCCCAAGCAAGAAAACATTACCATCCGAGCGTTCAGTCAAACCGACAAAATTTGGTGATCCGACACTAAAATAAGTACTTTGAATTTGCGGATCACTTAGAGAAAAGGAAACATCACTCTTTACGGCATAGTAAGTATTATTTGCGGTATCATGCACATACTGACCCTTCTTAAGATTGACCTGATCAGGACCATATCCGACATCTAGTAATCCCGATGGTAGAAACACTGAAACCGGATTTGTAGTAGTGCTAACTTCTTTGAAATATTGGTTAGTTGCTGGATCAGCAACATTCATAGTTGCTTCATTTTCAACCGTTGCAGATACATTCACTGCATTAGTACCAACAGTTAAATTTGATAATTGAGAGGCTGAAGGGGGATTAGGTGGTGTACCTAATTCTTGCCAATTAGTAGCTAATTTAGATTCGATATTATTTGCTGAAGAAATTGCGTTAGTTGCTTCGTACAATTTATCTTCATAGAAAATAGTTTCTCCTTGGGAAACTGCTTCACCAGTTTTCCATTCCCCCAAATGTTTTGATTTAATTTCGTAATAAACACCTTTTCCATTACCATCAACACCGTCCCAAGTTACATCTCCAACAGAATAATCTTTCTTGGGATCGAATGTACCCCTCATCGCATCCGTTGCAACCATTACAGAAGTACCGTTAGGGGAAATGTAATTTCCAGCCAGAAACGGTGAAGAATTAAAAGCGTCTAGACTCGCTGGGTTTCTAGGCATTGTTGTAGCCGTCGCGGTCGCCTGAGAAAGTACAGATGTAATATCTGCAGCACTTAATGTGATTTTCTCATTAGCTAAATAATACTTGTCGTTGGTGTCATCATGTAGATATTGACCCGCGTTAATATCAAAAGAATTCGCCGCAGAAAGTTTGAGAACAGGCCCATTAAATGTGTGAACATTACCCTGTGGAGGAAAACTTTCAACGATATGTTCCAAGTTAGAAGGATCGACATTAGCTGAATCTTGGACTAAAAAATATCTTCCTTCATGCAAGATTACATCGTTATTCTGGAATTGCCCAGTTGAAGAAAAGACCTGACTGTTTTCCTTAACAAAGGTCCCTTTAATTACAGAACCACCTTCAGCGGCTGCGACCAATTTATATTCTAAAGTTTCTGGATCAAAAAACACCGCAGCATCACTTTCTGATCCATTAATAGAAAATTCATTCACTGGAACGGCAATCCGCTTAACGACATTAGCTAAATCAGTTGCGAGAGCTGCACCTGGATTGTTCGATTGTTGGTATTCTTGAATTTTAGTAGCCACAAGAATAGATTGTGCATGTGATGTGGCACTTGGCTCATCCGCAAAAAGCTTACCATCAGGAGTGGAATAATAAAAACGACTATTGGTTCCGGTTACTTCTAAGTTCCAATCTTCTCTCGGAATATCATAGCCTGAACCTACTTCTCTCCAGTAATCCGAACCACTATTAACTGGGGAATGATTAACATTATCTGAACCAATAGATTCGAATAAGTTTCCTTTATGTTCAACTATATCACCTTGCTTGTAAATGGTTAAGCGTCTCCAATTTTCAGAGTGCTCTACCGCTAATGTGGAAGTTCCGTTAGCTTGAGTTGAAGATACAGTTAAATTTCGACTCCAATCACTCCCTTTAACAGCACTATCAACTAAAGCTTTTTCTGATTGTGCAAGTTCGGAATAACTTACCCCGGGATATCTTTTTGAAGTTTCAATATTTAACTTTTCTTCAAGCTGCTCAGGGAAATAATAATTGGGGTTCCATTTAGTAGTGTAGGAAGAAGCTGCTTGGTACGTTTCTCCTACATTTCCATGGATAAGCATATCTCCGTTTGCGGCAATTTCTGCTTCGAGAGAGACTTGGGGATTCCTGTATGAATCATTAGAGGATGCTCCTCGAACAAACGCTTTATATTCTGAAGTTTCGTAGGAAAGAGAGTCGGACAGAAGTTCCGAGTCATTATTGATTAAATCCTTTAATCGTGCAGCAACGGATTCGGTGCTAAGACCATTAATTTTCGATTGAACCACGTATTCCCGCCCATTGAGAGCAAATGTAACAGCCTCGTCTTGCTTAATTCTTCTCTTACCATCATTTCCCAGTGTACCAACCTCATTAAAAGTAAATGTCTTCTTCTCACGCTTGCCCAACAGGATATCAGAATTTCCATATTCTGGTTTTAGTTTAGTTCCACCAAAAAGAGCTTGTTTACGATGGGTTGAATTGACTCGGTTGAGAGCTTCCTCAATTAACTGATCCAACTCAAACCCGTAGGTTTCCATCGCAGGACCGTTAAGACTAGATCCAGCAGTTCTGGCAATTTCTTGACCACGTTGATTTAACTCGCGTAATTTATCTAAATTTAAATAACCGGCATCTAGGTATTCTTTGGCATAAGATGCATTTCGTTGGTATTGGGTTAATTGACCCTTTTGAGTTTCCAATTGGATCACGCGCCCCAATCGCATGCCGTCATCTTCTGGCAAAGTTAATTTTTGACCACTTGTTATTTGTGCATCAAGTTTAAACCTTTGCTGATCAAGTTCCTTTATCTTTTGGATAATTGAATTACTTGAGCTAATATTAGGAAGTCTCATTAAAAATTATTTTAAAAGCCCCATCACAACAAGTTCGAGCATTTTGTCGAGAGTATTTAAAACACGGGACGAAGCTTGAAAGGAACGTTGAAATTGCATCAGATCTGCAACTTCTTCGTCAATTGAAACCGCACTTATCGCATTTCGTTGATCAAGTAGCAAATTCTCAATCGTATTTTGATGGGCAATATTATCACTTAAATCTGAAAGCGAATTTCCGATATCTGCGTTAATATCTGAAATATCTTTTGCAAATTCATTATTTCCAAGCTCAGCAATTGCTAATGCAATATCGTTCGATCCCTGGTCAAAATCAGCACTTGCGACTATACTTTCTGCACTTAAATTATTATCTACAATTAAGGAACTCGCTAAGTTCCAACTATTTTCAAGGACTGCGTCAAAAGAAAAATTGTCTCCAAGTAAAAACTCGCTATCTCCTTGCTCAAGCCTAAAAGGAACATTTTCATAAGCTAACATTACAGAACGACCATCATCGGCGGTACCTAACAACAAATCTTGCCCAGCATAGGAACTGTCAGTTTCCATGGTAACATTTTGCATATTTTTAGCACTACCATAAAAAGTATAAATTGAACCTGAATTAGAATCCTCAAGTTGGATTTGACCTTCTTTAGTATCCCTAATGATATAGCCAGTCCCTTCAAACTGCTCCCTAAGTTCGACCGGAATTATTGGAGTTGTACTTGTAACTGTGAAGGTGTCAGTTTCAGCGTAAGCAAGAGTCATAGAAACTTCATTCCGGAACAATTTCATCTCACCATTGCCCTCCACTCCATACAATCCGAACTCCTCCTCCATAATTATATTGCGTCCCATAGTTGGACGAGTCAAATTGGCTTCAAACCCAAAAAGGTATTCGCCAGGAGCATCGTTCGGGTTATATAAACCATTTACTTGAGTTACGAATTTAGAAACTAAATCATTTAGAGAAACCCTGAAATCTTCAAGTTCGATTTGGCGAGCATGCTGATAACCGTGTAATGAACCAGATTTCAAATCTATCTCTAAACCGTTTATAAACAACGCATCAGTAGATGGTAGGTCTTTCGATTGTTGAAGGATTTGAAAACTCTTAATTTCTCCGTCTTCGATGATGGCTTCAGCAACACCAATATTTAATTCCTGTAAAGATCCACTCGCAATATTTAATCCACTCGGATTAGTTTTTCTTAAAACCGAAGTTGGCGGGAGTCCTGAGTTGGTATCGGGCGTAAAAATATGGAAATTATTACTCCATTTTTCTAAGTTAGGGTCAAATGTGTTAATTTCAGCATCACCAACAACGGGATTCGGTTTAGCTTTTACTAAAAAATGGGTACTTGAAGTTTCATCATAATAAATTTTGCCGGCTTCAAAATTCATTTGTAGTTCATTAGCTTCAAGGCCGTCTTTTACAGTGGTAACATTTTCTGGAATTGATTGAACTGTTGAAACTGTATCATCAACAAATGCACCGATTTTAATAAAATTCGCAGAGGAATGCGGCAGTTCTGAAGTTGCCGCAGATATATTTGCAACTGCCATGTAAAAGTCGCCACTCGAACCAGAAGGAGAACTAGGATCAACAAAAGAAATAACAGAACCTGCGGTTAAATCATTCCCATCAGGCCAAGACATGTTTAATTCTTCAGATTTCTGCGGAAGAGTTGCACCAAGGGCAACGATTCCGGATTGATCAATTGAACCCGCTGTGGTGGGCAAGGAAGATATCTCAGATGATTTAGAAACAGTTTTTGTAGCTTGATAATAATTATTATTAAAAAGAAAAACTTCACCATTAAGGTAATTTCTTGAACTTAATACCGCATCTGTCGTTGGGTCAACCACCCCAATCTCATTGGAAACAGGTCCAACATCAGTAGCAGCTTGATAAACTTTCCCTTCGTAATATATCTGTTTCCCCTTTGGAATGAAATCAATATCTGAAAAAGTCCTTTTGGTTTCAATTACGATACCATTAGGTGGATTTGAAATTGCTAAAAACCTAGTTTCATCTGTTAGAAGATCCCCTTTTTGGGTATCGACTAAAGCTTGGTAATAACCATCACCTTCGTAAAAAACTTCCCCACTCCTTCTTGCAGCAGAAGAAGGATCTACGGGAATAGTGCTTGCAATTTCACCACCAACTTGAGCCGCGATTTCATTCCCAGTATCAACCGCTTGGTTTGCCATTTCAATTGGTGCAACTTGGCCATTAGCAATCGCTGCATCATTTTGTTCAACTTCCTCAGCCTGTTCTTGAACAATTAAAGGCTCATTAGCTTTGGGAGGTAAAAGACTAACCAAGAGAGGCCCATCAGAATCATTATACTTCGAACCACTGTTAAGAACTTCGAGTCTGCCGAGTTGACCATTCGAATCAATTTTCGCACGAACAACTGCTGCAGTACCAGCAGGATCAATCGGTGATACAATGGTAAACTCTTGCCCCCATTGATTGGTCAATGACTTTGCTCCTTTAGAATCAAGAATATTAATTTTTTCTTTATTCTGACCATCAATAAAAAGGTTAACAAAACCGGATGTCTTTCCGGTGGTAGCAGAAATATCGTCTTCTTGCGAAAAATTAATATACCCACCCAATTCTTCGAACAATTTTTGCCTTTCGTCTCTGTATGAAACTGCTTTCCCCTGGTCTAGTAGTTCAAACCGACGAACTTGTGTATTCGCCTCATGAATTTGGCCGAGTAAGATATTAATTTTGTCAGTCGATCTTTTAATTACTTCGGAAACATCTCCTTCGATCTGCTCTAAGCTCTGACCTGCCTCCTTGAAACGCTTGGTTAAAGTTTCTATCTTATGATATAATTCCTGTTTAATCGTAGGTTCATAAGGTGAAGCTGATAGTTCTTGAAAAGTGTTAAAAAAATCATTCATAGCTCGGGTTAAACTACCAGGGGCTAAATCACTGTCGTGTAAATCATCAAGACCTACATTTACACCCTGTCTATTTATTTTTTCACCCAATGCACCTTGCAAAAGTTGCAAAATCTCTTGCTGTGCTGCAAGTGATTCAGAATCTCCCTTTTCATTAATAACACGAGCATCTAAAATTTGATTTCTTGCATGATCTACCCCGCCTGTCTCTAATCCCGAGGATTGTAAACCACCAAATGATGTGTGCATAACACCTTCGCGGGCAAGCACTCTTTGACGGGCATAATGCTCGTCATTTACATGAGCTAAATTTTGACCGGCAACCTCCGCTGTCCTTGCATGATAGCGAAGAGCTTCAGAAGTTTTACTTATTTCACCTAATAATCCCACAATAAATTAAATGTTAGGCAGATTCATTGAGCGATGAACGATTAGAAGATGACAACCTTCGAATATCCCCAGAACGATTATAAGTTTTGGAGTGAGACTTAGGGTCAGTAACTGAAAGTAATTGATCTGTCACTTCAGTTAGGCGGACGAGAATTTTTTGATTTTGGGTGATTCTGTGCTTAATTTGAGAAATAATTTTGTTAATTTCTTCAATGATGCTTTGAAACATGGGTTGAGTGAAAACTGGAAAATGTTCGACTAGTTGATTTAAACTAGAATCGCCAGGTTCACCTAAAGAATTAGCAAGGGAAGTAACAAAACCCTGTCTCCTTTTTTGGAGCATCTGACTAGCATCCATCTGAGTTTGAACTGATTGGTTAATTACCATCAAACTTTCGGTGCGACGTTCAAGAATACTTTGTTGCTGAGCATTGAGTAAACCTACTAAACCTCCGTATTCTTGCAACTCATCTCTTAGCAATGTGAGTAAATCTTCCCAAGTAAAGGAAAGATTTGAATTAGGCTTTTGTGCGAGTTGAACCATTTCTATGTTATTTAGCTTCTTTTATTAATGATTTTGGAGCATCATCTTTTTCCTGAAGTTGTTGCTGTAGAATGCTTGAAACTCCAAAACCACCACCACTTGCAATGCTTTCTGAAATAGCATCAGTAAAAAAATGTCGGTACATTCGGTGAGCTCCACCTTCTTCATTAAAAACACCTTTAAACATTGGCTTGAGAGCCTCCTTTAGAAATTGCTTCACTAAGACCGACTCAAATTGATCACTAACTGCAGTTACTTTTTGATTATGAGTGGTATTTTTTGAATGAGCCATCTCCATAAGCATGGCAGAGTCCATTCCTACATATTGCTTACCAATATCTTGCGTATCCATAATTAATTGATGATCAGTTCGGCTTGAAGAGCACCCGCGTTTTTAATGGATTGGAAAATAGATGTCATCTCACGAGTAGTTAAACCAAGCTTGTTCAATGCAGAAGCAAGTTCATTAACAGTCGATGCTCCTGATGGGTCTAATTCGTCAAGGGCTTCAAAACGACCAACCTCTTCGATCAAATCTGCATTTTCTCCCTGTAATATTGTAGTTGCTCCTTGCGAGAAAGGTAAAGGTTGACTCACCCCAGTGGTAGGATTGAGAAAGATTGTTACATTACTACTGCTCACCGCGACTGGTGAAATTCTTACGCTTTGGGTTGCAACGATAGTACCTGTTCGTTCGTTTATAATGATGCGAGCAGGGACATCTGGTTTTACATCAATGCCTCCAATAGCTGCTAAAAAATTGGTTGTTTGGCCACGAAAATCAATCGGAACTTGCACATTAACAACTCCCCCATCAATCGCGAGCGAAGTCCCCGGATAATATTTATTTACCGCATCGGCAATTTTTACGGCTGTTAATGAATCAGGTGACCTTAAAATGAGTTCGATTTCATTTCCACCGCTTAAAACTTTACTTTCTATTTCTCTTTCGACTAAACCTCCATTACTCACAATCCCGACAGTTGGGTGGTTGACTTGAACATTCGCACCTCCTCCACCTCCTGCGGATAAACCACCTATAGATACAGCTCCTTGGGCAACCGTATAAACCTTTCCATCAGCACCATAAAGAGGAGTTTGTAAAAGAATCCCGCCTTGTAATGAATCAGCGTTTCCAATTGAAGATACTGTCACGTCCATACGAGAACCTTCTTTTGCAAAAGGCCCGATGTCGGCAGTCACCATCACTGCTGCAATATTTCTGGATTTATCGGCTTTATCTGCACGAATACCTAAAGTTTCAAGGGCGTTTAATATCCCTAGTTCAGTGTATTCAATTCGAGAATCTCCCTGACCGGCAAGTCCGGTAACAATACCATATCCGTAAAGTTGATTGCTACGGCTTCCACGAACATCAGTCAAATCTTTAATTCTAGCACCATAAACTGAAAGAGATGCCAATAAAAAATAGCATCCTAACAATAGTTTAATAATATTTAATTTACTCATTTATTTAGAAAGGATTAATCATAGAAGCAATTTTTTGGTACCAGCTCTCTTTTTGCGCATCGTTTAAACTACCTTTTGAAACAAATTCAATTTGAGCATCAGCAATATATTGTGATGAAACAATATTTCGATACCTTAATCCCTCTCGAAATCCTGCACCGATATCTTCTTGTCTGACCATTCCCTTCAAAACTGCATAATAACTCTCACCGGAAAAAGTTACCATACGAGCACCTTCTAATACAAGGACTCCATTAGGCAAAACATCGATCACTACAACACTGACACGTCCTTTTAAATTTTGAGTATTAGCAATAGAACCACCACCCTTATTACTACTTTTCGA
This sequence comes from uncultured Opitutales bacterium, assembly GCA_963924995.1. Classification (GTDB taxonomy): domain Bacteria; phylum Verrucomicrobiota; class Verrucomicrobiia; order Opitutales; family Seribacteraceae; genus Seribacter. Next base: position 2,673 of record CAWUUU010000058.1, on the reverse strand, counting down.
TTCGATTTCAGTACCCGGAAGTCCACCATTATGAGTTCCCATTTTGCTGTTAGCAAAAAGAAATTGTTTAACGGCATTTTCAACTTGTGACTGACGATTCCGAACAGAATTTTGGGAAGCAGCGAGTGACGAACTTTCTCCAACATCAATAGTTATTAGATCACCAACCGAAAATGATCGTTTGTCTCCATAAAGTCCACGTTGATTGTTAGTACTCTTAACCCAAAGAGATACTCCAAAAACGCTATTCGTTATAAGGGAAAATAATGCAATTTTAAAAAATATTTTCATAGTTTACAGGTGAACCTTAACACTATTCTCATTAAGCACTCTTGCTTGAAACTTTTTATCCGAAGAGAGATTTTTAACGCTTACATTTCCACCCTCAACACCATCTTCAAGAGCCATCCCCTTCATTGTAACATAAATTCCATTTCCTGAAGCAAACACATCAACGATTTGACCTTTCTTAACTAAGGTTACCTTAGAAAGTAAATTCCACTTGATTGGCATATTTGATCTAATATTAGAAGCGAGTTGGTATCCCTCGAGGCTAGCAGTTGCAGGGACTGTACCCGCGTGTTGTTTTAGAATATCAACTGTTTTTGTCTCTAGTTGAACAGAGTTAAGTCGAATGCCCCGAGTTAAAGGTGCCTTAGAGAATAAAACATCGATAAAGTGACCGAGCCTCAAAGGTTCAGCGAATTTACCTACCAAATTACCGCTGTCCCAAATGCTAAAACGAGTAAAAATGCTGGGGCGGAGTTGATCGGGAGAACAATCTGAAATTTTGATTAAGTAGTTTGAACTAACTTTAATTGGAGTCCATTCTCGAGTAAGAAAAGCAATGACCTTACCGGGTTCTTGGTAACGATGAGAAATACTCTCCCCCAACCTTTTCTCCAAGGTTTCACGGTTGAGAGTTATAACAGATGGAGAAACATCCGCTGACTCTCCGTAAGAAATTAATGTTGATGGCTTTGAAGAAATAAATGCTGAAGACTTGATAAATACTTTAGTCTGTTTAACACCAGTAGGTAATTCAATGGAATCAATAAAACGACTTACATCCGCAAGGACCAAACTGACCGGGAATAAAAGTAATAAAAATGAAAACCTCATCAATTATCTCTTCAATTGATTGACACGAGAAAGCATGTCATCAGATGTCTGGATTGACTTAGAGTTTATCTCATATGCTCTTTGAGCAATAATCATATTAACCATTTCCTCCACAACATTAACATTGGACATCTCTAAGTATCCTTGCTGCAAAACACCGAACCCGTTTTCACCAGGGGCACCAATTTCAGGAGCACCACTTGCCTCGGTCTCAATAAACAAATTACCGCCGGTAGCTTTAAGCCCAGCAGAATTAGGAAAACGAACTAATTCGAGTTGTCCTATAATTTGAGTGCCGTCAGCAGTTTCCACCGAAACCTCACCTGTGGGAGAAACAAAAACATTGGTAACCTCTGGATCAATTTGCAAACCAGCCGCAAGTGGCAATGCATCAGCAGTCGTTATTTGTCCGTCGGGTCCGACCTTAAAGGCTCCATCACGAGTGTAGGCTTCTGTGCCATCAGATTTTTCTACTTGAAAAAAGCCTGTACCATCAATTGCGATATCCATTTTCTCGCCGCTTTGTGTAAGTTGGCCCTGAGTGAAAATCTTAGCGGTTGAAACGACTTTCGTACCGTTACCCATCTCTACTCCGGTTGGAACTACATTGCCGGCTCCAGTCTGCCCACCCGACTGCCTAGGGTTTTGATAAAGTAAGTCTTGGAACTCAATTTTATTCTTTTTGTAACCAGTTGTGTTAACATTGGCTATGTTATTTGAAATAACATTTAAATTCATTTGCTGTGCCTGCATTCCTGTTGCACCTGAGTATAAAGATAAGTTCATAATTTAATGTTTAATTTTCAATTATTGAGTTTGTCCCAATGTTCCTATTGCTTTTCCTAAATTTTGATCAAATGTCTGTATCATTTTTTGATTTGCTTCGTGTGCACGAGAAACCTCAATTAATCCGATCATTTCTTCAATGGCTGATACATTACTAGACTCTAGATAGCCTTGCATTACTGTGAAATTGGAAGGATCGGACACTTCAGGGACAGTCTCTGCATCCTTTGCCACAAAACCACCACCTACCTTTTGAAGGTCCATTAAGGGGTCTTCAAAGGTAAAAATACCAATTTTGCTAATATTTTGATTTCCTTGAAATACCTGGCCTTCTTTATCGATAGTTAGATCACCACCACCTGGTATAGTCTGGATATTCGCGCCTCCCTCATCCGAAAACTGATGCCCCATGCTATTGACCATGACGCCTTGCGAATCGACATAAAACTGACCATCTCGAGTATAAACTGCATCACCATTTTGGTTGAGTAATGCAAAAAAACCATCACCCCTTAAAGCTAAGTCCATAGGATTGCTTGTTTGCTTCATTTCGCCTTCGTTGAAGTCGATTTGATTCTTCATGACGGGGAAAGAACCAGGCATTTCATTCCTTAAACGATCGTGCGTACTTCTTGCAATCTCTCCTCCTTCTACTGCTTCGAAGCTAACCGCAATTTTTTTGAAACCTGCAACATGACTCGCAGCAATGTTGTTGGCTATAACATTTTGTTGTTGTTCAAGCCCTCTTAAAGCAGAAGCATTCTC
>CAWUUU010000057.1:0-10810 GCA_963924995.1 uncultured Opitutales bacterium | reverse complement strand
TCATAGGGGTCCCAACCGGAAAACATCGGACCCGGGCGGCATTCCCAGCCTCCCTCCTTGATTTTTTTCCACTTGGAGGTGTCCATCATCGTGTCCGGAATGTCCACCACCTTGTCGTTCTCGATCCAACAGTAAGGTGGGAAATTAATCACCGTATCCCCAAAATAATAATCAAAACCATGATCAAGCGGGCCATTCGGAATTGACTTGGACCAATCGAATGCATCCGGTCCCAAGATAGATCGCTTGCCTTGCTTAACCGGTTTGGCTCCGGGTTTTTTAATCGCATCCCAGTCCCATCCAAGATGCCACTTGCCAATAGCCGCCGTATTGTAACCCGAGTCCTTGAGCATCTCAGGCATGGTAAGCCTGTCTGCATCGAAAGCGGAATCCCCAAAGGCATTAACGATTCCGTGGAACTTGCGCCAATGGTGCCTCCCAGTCAGAAGGGCATAGCGACTGGGTGTACAGATTCCCGAAGAAGAATGACCATCAGTAAAAATCATTCCCTCCTTAGCCAGTTTTTCCAAATTGGGTGTTGGGATTTTTGATTTCGAATTCAGTATTTTGAGATCGCCATAGCCAAGATCATCCGCGTACAAAATTAAAATGTTTGGTTTTTTCGGCTTTCCATTCATCATCGTAAATAGCGAAAAAATAACTAAGAAATAAAATATTATCGTTCTTTTCATAATCCTTTTATTACGACCAAGCCTCTCGAAATAAAGCCGAATATCCTTCAATTTGAAAAAAATTATGAGTTTCCCTAAGAAACGATGTCCTAGAATTATGAAAAGAAAATCCCTCTATTTATTGATTATTTCCATCTTTCCCTTTTCGTCCATTTTGGGGAAACAACCTAATATCCTTTTTCTTTTCACCGATGATCATGCCCTGAATGCAATTTCTGCCTATGGCGGTCCCTTGTCCAAGATTGCCCCGACGCCCCATTTGGACAGAATCGCCAGGGACGGTATGCTCTTCAACCACTGCCTGGTCACCAATTCGATTTGCGCACCCTCACGTGCGGTGGTTATTACTGGCAAGTATTCCCACCTAAATGGTCAATTAACCAACCGAAATGTTTTCGATGGCAGCCAGAAAACCGTCCCTAAGCTATTGAACAAGGTGGGATACCAGACTGCCATTGTTGGTAAATGGCATCTTAAATCCACCCCCACGGGATTCGACCATTTCGAAGTCCTGAAGGGACAGGGCCAATATTACAACCCCATGCTTTTCACCAACGGCAGGAATATAAACCATGTGGGCTACACCACTGACATCATAACTGATCAGGCCTTGGATTGGCTCGAAAAACGTGACACTGAAAAACCTTTCTTCCTCATGTGCCAACACAAAGCCCCACATGGAAAATGGGAGCCTGCCCTTCGTCATCTAAACGAGTTCGAAGACATAAAAATCCCCGAACCCCCTACCCTGTTTGATGATTATTCGGGTCGAAGCCCCGCTTCTGCCGGTCACGAAATGGGAATTGCCGATCATATTGGTGAGAAACGTCTCATGCTCACCTATGCAAGCAAATTTACCCCCGAACAATTTGAGCAATTTGACCAAGCCTTCCGGCCCAAAAACGAAGCCTTTAGGAAAGCTGGACTTACCGGAAAGGATCGAACCCGTTGGCATTATCAACGATACATTAAGAACTACCTTCGTTGTGTAAAAGCGGTGGATGAAAACATTGGCCGAATGCTTGACTACCTGGACAGTAAGAAACTTACTGAAAACACCATCGTAATCTACAGTTCGGATCAGGGCTTCTGGCTCGGAGAACATGGATGGTTTGACAAGCGTTGGATGTACGAAGAAAGCCTGCATACGCCACTGCTGGTTCGCTGGCCAAATAGAATCAAGCCTCTGAGCAAAAGTGATTTACTCGTTTCCAATCTAGATTTCGCCCCTACCTTTCTGGAACTTGCTGGAGCGAAACCCGCCAAGGTCATGCAAGGGGTATCTCTAATTCCTATTTTAAAGGGAGCTAACCCGAAAGACTGGAGAAAGACTCATTATTATCATTACTACGAAGCCGGCGGACATGGTGTTCCCGTCCACTACGGCGTAACCGATGGTCAGCAAAAGCTCATCCGGTTTCCCGACAAAAAACTTAACACTTGGGAATACTTCGACCTAGAAAAAGATCCCATGGAAATGAAAAATCTTTACGCAGACAAATCCTGTAGTGCTAATATTCAGGCCATGAAAAAAGAGCTCAATCGCCTCCGAAAAAAATATAAAATCGAAGATTAAACCATGACCACGCTTATTCATTTTACTCGATTGCTAGCTTTCAGTTTCCTGTTCCTGTGGGCTCAACTGAATGCCAAGCAGATCCCGAACAAACCAAATGTCCTCTTCCTCGCGGTCGATGACATGAACGACTGGATCGGTTGCCTGGGTAAAACGCCGAGGGCCATTACTCCCAACATTGACAGGCTCGCTAAAAGTGGAGTCAATTTTACTAATGCTCATACTGCGGGCGTATTTTGTGCTCCCAGCCGAGCGGCTATTTTCTCCGGCCAGTTCGCCTCCACCACTGGTTGCTACCAGAGTGCCAATTACTTTGTTGACCATCCGGAAATCGAATCTCTGCAGACCAGCTTTGCCAAGGCAGGTTATTCGACCTACGGTGCAGGAAAACTCTTTCATCACCCGGCCGGTGCCATCGATGTACGGGATTGGACCCACTTCTTTTTACGCAACCCCAACCAGAGAGAAACCGGATGGCCCATGAATTCATGGAGTGAAGAGACTCCATTCCCTAAAAATTTTCCTGCCAGCATCTACAATCGGGATCAGAAAATCACCGGCGGTCTCTTTCTTGAATGGGCCGGCATACCCAACGATAAAGAAGAAGAAATGGCCGATACCAAAAGGACTAACTGGGCGGTTCAACAATTGAAGAAGAAACACGATAAGCCCTTCTTTTTAGCCGTTGGTCTTTATGCTCCCCACTATCCCAACTATTGCCCGCAAAAATACTTTGATCTCTACGATCCGTCAAAAATCGAACTTCCCCCGATCAAAGAAGATGACTTGGTCGATCTTCCCGAGAAGATCAAAAAGATGAAAACTGCACGTTCCCGTATCATCCAAAAACTGCAGTCCTTGGATGCGTGGGACGATGCCATCCATGGCTACCTCGCGAATATCAGTTATGCCGACGCCATGCTCGGCCGCGTCCTCGACACTCTAGAAGCAAGTCCCTATGCCGACAACACCATCGTCGTTCTGTGGAGCGATCATGGCTACCACCTGGGAGAAAAAGGGGATTGGGGCAAGCACACCCTTTGGGAACGAACCTCCAACGTGCCCTTCATCTGGTCTGGCCCTGGAGTGGCCAAGAATAAGAAGACTGATGTCACCGTCAGCTTAATCGATATGTATCCCACTTTTCAGGAAATGTGCGGACTTCCCCAAACCAAACAAAAACTGGAAGGAACCTCCATTGCCTCAACCTTGGCTGCCCCGGACAAGGCGAAGGATCGTTCCGTCTTTCTTCCCCACATGCACCCGGGAGAATATGCAATTATCAATCGTGATTGGCGCTATGTCCGCTATGGAGAGGATGGAGAGGAACTCTACGAAGTGAAGAAGGACCCGAACGAATGGAACAACCTAGCGGGAGAAGAAAAGTACGCCAAAGCGAAAACTCAGTTGGCGTCCTTCGCCCCCAAGAAATTCGCCCCTCAGTCCAAGAAGCTCAATGCCAAGCGAGACCTATTCGTTAAGGATGGTTCATACCAGTGGATTACAGGCAAGGGAAACCTGCAGAAAACCAAAGTCTACCGGCCAAGCATAACGTCTTTGGATTCTCCATCACCACCCAAAACAAAAAGAAAAAATATCCTCTTCGTGGTCTGTGATGATCTCAATACTCATGTTTCCACCTCCGGGTACGAACCCATCACCACTCCCAACCTTTCCAAACTTGCCAAGGAATCGATCACTTTCAACCGGGCCTTTTGCCAGTATCCTGTCTGCGGACCCTCCCGGGCATCCTTCCTCAGTGGCTTGTACCCTCAAAGCACAAAGGTTCTAAACAACACCTTCGATATTCGTAAAACCCGACCGGGAACGGTTTCCATGCCCCAGTTCTTTAAGGAGAATGGGTACTGGACCGCTAGTGTGGGCAAGGTCTTCCACAACACCAAAAGCGACCATGGTGAGATCGCATGGAATGAAAATTTGCGTTTCGAAAACGACGAACTCGCCGTCGTTCAGAAGGCTCGTTTAAAGTTCGAGACCGAACACGGCTCGATCGAGAAACAACCCAACAAGAAAAAATGGAAGGAGCTTAAGAAACAAGTTGCAGGCAAGCTCGATGCTCAGACCCCTCCCGGTCGCGGTCGAAGCGGTCTGACGGACGCTCAACACAAAGACGGTAAGAATGCCCGACAGGTACTTCAATGGCTCACAGACAAGCCCAATGGAGACAAACCCTTCTTCATCGCCCTAGGTTTACAAAAGCCTCATGTTCCCTTTCTCGCTCCCGACAAGTACTTCGATCTTTATCCCTTCGAAAAAATTACCTACGAAACCGATCGACCAAACATGTGGGATTTCCTGCCACAGTCCGCTCTCTCCAAACGGTACGAGGCTTTCGGCTTCGAGTTCGCCAAAGAAAACCACGCCTTGCGCAAAGAATACATGCAGGCCTACCACGCCTGCGTCAGCTTTATCGACGCTCAACTCGGCTTGGTCCTCGACGGACTGAAAAAGAACGGCCTGTGGGACGAGACCGTCATTATCTTCACCTCCGATCACGGCTACCACCTCGGTGATCACTTCATCTGGGGGAAAGTCACTCTTTTCGATATCGGGGCCAAGGTTCCGTTTATCGTCCGGGCACCCGGTTTGACCAAGCCCGGGACCTCATCGGAAGCCATGGTCGAATTGATCGATATCTACCCCACCCTTACCGACCTGGCGGGCTTACAAGCACCCGATCATTTGCAAGGAGTATCCCTTCGTCCCCTGCTCGAAAATTCAGAAAGAATAGGAAAAAAGAAATATGCCTACAGTGTGGTCACCCGCGGCCCGAAAAACCTAGGCTATGCCTTGCGAAATCAAAATTGGCGTTATGGTAAATGGCCGGATGGGGAAGAGCTTTACAACCTTCGCAACGACCCACAGGAAAAGAACAACCTCGCCCAAAAGGATCACATCAAAGAGAGGCTCGAAGAATTCAGAAGCATTCTGCAAGAAAAACAAAAGCTTATTGAAAAAAGCAACTGAGTTACCTGTAAATGAAAGTCTTATTCCACTTGCTTGCATACATTTTCATTTCCAATCAGGTACATGCTGAGAAGCCCAATATTCTTGTTCTGATGGCAGATGACTGGTCCTGGCCACATGCCGGTGCCCTGGGCGACAAGACCGTGAAGACTCCGACCTTCGACAGGTTGGTTCGCGGGGGAGTTCTCTTCGAGCGGGCCTTCGTAAGTTCGCCCTCCTGTACCCCCAGCCGCATGGCGATCGCCACCGGCCAATGGCACTGGCGCCTCGGGGAAGCCCAGAACCTTGGCGGATCACTCGCCAAAAACATCCCAACCTACTCCGACTTGCTGGCTGGTGCGGGATACCATGTCGGATTCAATCGCAAGGGGGCTGCCCCAAGTAAGCACACTTATCGCGGAACCGATCCACTTGGTCAGCACTTCAAAAATTTCGAATCCTTTTTAGCGGAACGTAAAAAAGGCACTCCCTTTTGTTTTTGGTACGGCAGCGGAGCCCCTCACCGCCCCTATGTACTCAACAGCGGAAAGGCCGCCGGCTTGAAACCCGAGTGCATTACCTTGCCGCCCGGTCTCCCCGACCACCCGACCGTGCGTAACGATCTTCTTGATTACTACGCCGCGGTTCAACTCTTTGACCATGAAGCAGCGGACATCCTTGCCCGATTGGAAAAAGAGGGGGAATTTGAAAATACCCTCATCGTGATGACCGGAGACAACGGCATGCCCTTTCCCCGGGCCAAAGCGACTCTCTACGATACGGGAACACGCGTTCCTCTGGTTATCTGCTGGGGAAAACAGATAAAAGCGGGGCGAAAAGTCAATGACTTCGTCAGCCTCTGCGATCTTGCACCGACTTTTCTTGAAGCCGCCGGGATAAGAGTACCCAAGGTCATGACGGGCCAGTCTCTTTTCCCACCACTCAAACTCAAGCGATTGGGCCAAATCGAAAAGTCCCGCGATCACATCCTTACCGGAATGTCACGTCACTGCTTTCCCTACCCTCGGCAAGGACTGAGGACCGATCGATTTCTTTACATACGTAACAAAAATCCTGAAAAGTGGATGACAGGCCAAAAAAATGGTCCCCCGCAGACCTTCGATTTTTCGAAGTACCATTGGCCCAAGGGGAGCGAAGCGTTTTGCTTTAATATTGATCCATCCCCCTCCAAGCAATACATGCTCACCCATCCTAATGATCCTTTGGTCAAAAAATGCTGGCGACAAGCTTTCGGTCCTTACCCTCCTGAGGAGCTCTATGATTTAAAAACAGACCCAGGTCAAATCAGCAACCTGGCACGGAACCCTAAATGGGCTAAAGACCTTCGAGTTATGCGTACTAAATTAAATAATTTATGGAAAATTGCCTCAACCTTCTAACCATACAAAAGCCTTAGCCCCCAAAGAATAGTTCCTCTTACTTTGATAACAAGCCTTGTGGTGAAATGTTATTTGTCTTTTATTGTCCAATTCTATGATCCAACGGCAGAATATTTGTGAATGATGGTTGACCCCCCAGAACCCAACCCGCGAATCTGTACACACAAGGATTTCATCAGGCTTTTTCTTGAGGCTGAAAAAGATCTGTTGCGCTATGTAATGGTGCTAATCCCAAATGTGGCAGACGCACGTGATGTGGTTCAAGAGACTGCCGTGGCACTCTGGGATAAAATCGACCGCTATGACCCCGCAAAACCCTTCGCCCCCTGGGCCTGCCGATTCGCCCTCAACGAAGCAAAAATGTTTCTTCGGAAAAAATCCCGGCAGTACCGGTTAGCCGACGAGGTAGTCAATCTTCTTGAAATCGAACGAATGGAAAATGCGGACCAGTTAGATGCCCGCCAGTATTTCCTTAGGGAATGCCTCAAGACCCTTCCGAGCAAGAATGCCGAACTGGTTCACGAATATTACTTTAACGAGTTATCTGTCGAGGAATTGGGTAAACATTTTGAGCGTAGTGTCGAGGCGGTCTACAAAACCTTGCAACGCGTTCGTCAGGCCCTCCATGCATGCATCGAAAACAAACTACAACTGGAAGCTAAGTTATGAGAGAAGAAGAACTCCGTAATTTAATCGACGCTCATTTGTGCGAAACTTTGGACACAGATGGTGTAAAGGAACTTTCGGATCACCTTAGCCAGAACGCCGACGCCAGAAAACTGTATCTTGAGATGACCGACTTGAATGCAAGCCTTGCGGTCGATGAAACCATGTGGGTAACGCAACCCGAATGGATGGAAAAGCCAAAAGCCGAACCAGCTTTGCCTTTTAGGTCATTCATTCCATGGGCTCTCGCAGCTTCCGTGGTCTTTCTGCTCAGTCTTTTCTTTTGGCCAAAACAAAAGGAGGACTCGACCTTTGCCTTGATTAAAGATTCCCATTCCGCAACTTGGGAAGGAAGCGACTTAACCACCACAGTCGGAAGTCGACTTGGAGACGGAACCCTCCGCTTAGCTGAAGGCCTGGCCATCTTAAAGTTTGATTCCGGTGCCGAGGTTACCCTGGAGGCTCCCGTGTCCCTCAAGCTCATAGATTCGATGAAATGCGAATTGACCAACGGCACAGCCGTGACTTATGTCCCGGACTCCGCTCTTGGCTTTCGGATTATTACTCCCGAAGCTGACATTGTCGATTACGGTACCCGCTTTTCGGTTACTGTATTTGAAGAAACGGGCGAAACGCATACCCGTGTGATGGAAGGCAAGGTCAAAGTGGAATACAATCAATCTAATCTAATCGTAGAATTAAGTGCAGGCGAACGCCACACCGTACAATCCAAAGGCACGGTTAATACGGATGAGGAAAATCATCAGGAACTTGATACAATTCAGGACAAACCTTTGGAACATGGAGCCGATTGGACTTTTTTCGAATCTTCCAAGGGTGCCTTCGTCGGAAGAATCCCAAACCATCTTTTTTTTACCGATGACAAAGAAGTTGTAAATCTTTTTAGGGACACTTATGTCGGAGAATTTCATAACCAAAACTCGGATATTTTACTGCTTGTCAAGAATGCCATCAGCCAAGGCCCGATGAACAGAAAAGCATACATCGAGTTTGATTTGAGCCAGATTAATCGGACAAGCATTGAAGAAGCAGATTTATTACTTCATTTCGCTCCCAGCGGTTGGGGTTTGGCTTCTCATTTGCCGGATTGCACTTTCAAGGTGTTTGGCCTCACCGGAGAAGTCCCAGATTGGGATGAAGCGAACCTCGGTGACAAGTTTCCCGGGAACCCCGAAAACGTATATCTTGGATCCTTTGTATTGGCCAAAGGGGTTCAGAAAGGCCGTTTCGGATTGCGAAATGAAAACCTTACAAACTTCCTCAAGTCACACCCGAGTTCTCAAATCAGCTTCATGGTGATGCGTGAGACAAAAGAGACCGAAGAGGGTGGACTCGTGCATGGTTTTGCCAGCCGCAGACACCCTTCCCTCCCTGCTCCGACTTTGGCTATTCGCTTGGCTCCCTAAGAATTTTCAAATCGGTAATATTTACGCATCTTACCTCGACTGCGTACAGGCAAAGGTCGGCAGCATTCACATCATCTACGATCACCAGCCCACCCCCCTCGGCGAAGTGTTGATGGCGACTTTTACCGAAGAAGATATCCGCGCCGGCGAGCCTGTTAGTGGCAGAGTCCGGCTGCACGGTAAAGTGGCGCGTCTGCCCATCGGTCAAGCTGATGCCCAAGCGGAACCATGAAATTGCTCCAAGCTCTTAATTATCTGACATTAAGTATAGCTTGCGCTATGCTCCACCCATACACGGACAACAATGGGTAATATACGAGTCCTCAAGTTCCTACGAATCCCGCCAGGATAAAAACGAGGCGAATGAGAGTATTGATATCCGAAGGTTTATAAGGCATGAATAGAAGTTCGTTCCCATGCAAAAATATTTTTTCTCCACCACCAATCCATAATATGAAGATAATGAGTAACATCAAAAAGAGTGATGCCATAAAAGGGGCATTTTTTGGCGCTGTCGTCGCGGATGCCCTTTGTTTGGGAAGTCATTACGAATACGACGCCAAAAAGATTTATGAGGCCTATGGAAAAAAACCGATTGAGAAATTCATGTCTCCCGGTGAAATGATGGGCGGCCAAACTCATGGCATTGGATGGGGCGAGAGAAACTATCATCCCGGTAAAAAAGCGGGCGGCACCACCGACTACGGAGATTATAATGTTCTGCTCTTAGAACATTTGGCGGAAATAGCTGATCCACCCAGGCCGTTCAGTGTCGCCGCGTTGATTCCCCACTGGATGAACCGCCTGGAACAGAGCTGGGGTTCATGGATCTGCACCATGACGAAAGAGACCTATGCCCAAGTCAAGCAAGGCGTTCCGACTGAACACTTGGGCGGCATATCCAATGCCATGGCCATTCGCCACGTCGCAGCCCATGCCTATTATGAATCGGAAGAGGAGCTTGTCGACATTGCCAGAAAGTCGATGTTTACGCACAAAGACGCTCATGCGCTTGGTGGCGGAGAATTTTTTGCCCGTGTGACGCACCGTGTGATCTATGGCATGACGCCACGGGAAGCTATTGAAGAGGTTGCCGCGCAGATGGGCGGCTTTTTTAAGGACAAAGCGCTGCAGGCAATCGCCAAGGTTCAAGAAGAAGCGGATCCAGATTCCGCGCTTTTTAAAGAAGCGTTTAGCGACGATCTCGCGCTTACCAGTATGGCCAGACTCTGGGATGTCGGCCGCTCGGAACCTATCAAGGTAGGAAAAGCAAGCCCAACAGAGGGAACTCTACCGGGTGCCGTTTACTTTATCTTAAAATATGCCGAGCAGGAAGAGGGACTAAAAAGGGCTATGCAGGCCAATACCATGGTAGGTGGCGACAATGCATCGCGCAGTATCGCAATCGGCATGGTACTTGGAGCCTACAATGGGGTTGAGGCAATTCCGCCAGAGTGGAAGGCGACACTCGATCAATGGACGTATTGCGACAATTTGTTGAATAAGCTCCCCTTGCTCAAGAATTTAACAAGCATCGAACCCTAACATAAGCCATTAAAAACTCCGAAATAGCCAAAGAAAAAGTAAGCGGATTTTGTTCTACAAATCCGTAAGAAAAAAGGGTTCAATGGAATTTATTTCTCTATGAAAGTAAAAAAACGAAGATACAATGGCTGATTTCATCCTCAAAGAGGCTGCAACCAAAGATTCGTATAGAAAAAGAATGATTGAATCCGAATTCGAGTTTTATACGGGACGTTACTTGCTTCGCTCCATTGTTGGCCTGTTTCTAACCGGCTTACTCATTTATATTTCTGTAAATGGTGATCTACCATTTTGGGGCGTTCTTTCCATCGCAATGGCCTTGGTTCCACTCACCGAATCAAAAAGAAATACAGCACGTGTCGATGCAATGCTTAAGCTCACGGAATTAGATTCGAATTTAAGCCCACCAAATTATAAAAATCAACAACACAATTAAGTTCGTAGTTTCGCATCCACTAGGCTCCCCGATACACATGAATGTTCGTCCTCAAAACCTCCTCTTCCATTCCATATTTATTCTTTGCAACCTTAGCACTG
>CAWUUU010000056.1:0-6704 GCA_963924995.1 uncultured Opitutales bacterium | reverse complement strand
AGCAGTTCGGGATGGGAGGGAAGTTCTCCCAATCGACCGAAATTATCTGGCGTTCTCACTAATCCATTACCAAAAAGATGGTGCCAAATCCGATTTACGATCACTCGTGCAGTAAATGGATTATCTTTACGCAAGAGATCTTGGGCAAATTCTAATCGTCCGCTGGATCCATCAGGGTAGGGCGTTGAATCAATTGCCTCCAGAAAGCGCCGGGGCACATTATGTGCAGGTTTTTTGTGATCACCTCGTGTAAATAAGGCCTGATCGAAAGGAACACCATCGAGGACGCCTGGAGCGAGTCGGGGTGCCTTAATCAATTCCTCAATTTTCCGATATTTTTGAACAAGACTATAGCAACTGGGCAATTGCTCTTTTGTATTGGGCAGAATGCCTTGTTTAACTAGTGAATTTAAGATGCGGGCTTGTGTGTCTGTCAATGAGTCGTTTTCCCAAGAATCGATCGTATCTTTGATCACTCCGAGATACCGTTTTTTTAATGATATATTATTTTTCTCAAGTAATAGATTTGCAAATAAAGGTGAGAGAACTTCTGCAATTTCATCTTTAGGTTGTCCCTGTCCTGGAGTGGCAAGTAAAGCCTCCGTTACTCCAAACCAAGAGCGTTCAGCATTTCCAGCTTCAACAGGGTGATCACGATTTGTAGTTACTTCAAGATAACCGGTTTCGCCCGCCCAATAGTTTGTTTTAAAGTTAATCCATTTTTCTGCTAATGGATCTGGAGAGGATCTTTTGTAAACTGTTCCTCTGCGTGGGTAATTCCATACTGAATAACGAACAGTTGTGCCTTGGTCACCCACTACGCGTACCCAAAGGTCGCCTTCAACAAATTTAAACCTTGGTGAGGAAAGGGTTCCATTCTGTTTCGTACTTAATAGATGAGTATACGCTCCGGCGGGTAGAATATCATCGAGTATTTTATCCCCCTTTAAACTCAAAGTAAATAGGCCAGATTTCGATGGATGGTTTTTTAAGCCAGTTCCACTTTTCTTCCACTTCGAATATGTTTTTGGATCCTTAAGTTCCCATGACAGTGGATAAACAGTTGAACGGCGTACATTAAGCCTAGCCTCACTTTCCTTTACTTGTTTCTTTAGTTTATCCCATTCCTTTGAAAAATTATCATCAATAAGTGAATGAAGTTTCTCCCATGGGAGAAGGAAATTAAGGGCATTTTTTTCAGTGGATTTCCTATTGGCTCCAAGTTCAATATTGAGATCTATTTTCTTCCAAACCTTTACGATTTCATTTTTGATTTCATTTTTAAGACCTAAAAGCGTTTTTTCATGATCTGTAAAATGTGCTGGATCTTCGATTACTTTTTGTGCAGGCCTTCCGTTGGATAAAATACCAAAGAGAGCGTAGTAGTCATCTTGGCTAATGGCATCAAACTTATGGTGGTGACAACGTGCACAGGATACTGTCAGTCCCAGAAAAGTTTTGGTCACCGCATCAATTTGGTCATCAGTAAATCGAACATGTTCGTCTAGTGCATCAGTTGGAGCAAACCCGTGAAGAACAAATCGAAGGTGTGCAGTTCCAATCGCAGATTCATTAATTCCAAGTGATTGGTTAATGCGAGGTTCTTTAATCAAATCACCCGCAATATGTTCACGGGCAAGACGGTCGAAGCCAATGTCTTGATTGAGTGCACGAATTAAATAATTTCGATAACGGAAAGCATTTGGGATTTGTGGATCACCTTCACTTCCATGCGAATCAGCATACCTGACCCAATCCATCCAGTGTCTTGCCCATCGTTCGCCAAAATGTGGGCTCTCGAGCAGTTCGTCGGCAAATCTATCTACTGTGCTTGATAGGTCATTATTAGCCAAATTTGAAAAACGGTCTTGTTCCTCAATAGTGGGAGGTAATCCCGTCAAAGCGAATGATAATCTACGTAAAATGCTTAATCCCTCTGCATTATCATTTGGCTCAATTCCAGATTGGTGCATTTTTGAGATTAGAAATTGATCAACAGGATGACCGTCATTTATTTGAGGCGGTTCTATTTTACGAATCGGTTGAAAACTCCACCATTGCTTTCGCCGTTCTCGAACGGCTTCCCAAGAAGTCGTTTTTTCTAGTTGTTTAATTGAAGGAGGCTTATCCCTAGGGTCAAAAGCTCCATTGGCAATCCATATCCTGAAATTTTCTAGTACTTCATTGCTGAGTCGAGGGCCACTCTTAGGCATCCGCAAATCTTTAAAATTATGCCTGATCACCTGAAGTAGAAGACTATCCTCAGGATTACCTGGTATGATGGATGGACCTTCGTTTCCTCCCTTCAATAAGCCGTCTCTAGAGTCAAGTGTTAGTTGAGATTTAGCTTTTCCCCAACTGTTGTGGCACTCGTAACAATGTTCCACGAGAACCGGTCGAATTTTTGATTCAAAAAATTCTCTTTGATCAATCTGTGCCATTACCTTCGTGCTTGAAACTACATAAAAATAAACAAATATACAGGTGAGGAAATTTGACATGCTATTTACATAACTTTCCAATTATGGTCAATTTGTCAAATATGGAATTAAGGTTTACTGGATATTTTTAATTAGGTTTTATCTCTTTTTCTATCCTTTACGATTGACGATAGGAAAATGAATTCCTTGATTAAATTCTTTATGAAATCTTTATCGGTCATTGCTACCAATGCATGTGGTTGGCCAAATTTAACAAAACTTCCATCAGGAAAAGTTCTTTGCACCTATTTTAACGCTCCAAGTCATGGTTTATTGGAAGGCGATTTAGTTTCATCTATTTTAAATAAAAATGGTTCAAAGTGGATGAAACATGGAATCGTTTCGCCCAAGCCAAAGGGAGGTAACCAAATGCATTTGGCTGTTGGATTGGCTCATAATGGAGATTTAGTAGCATTCTCAAGTGGTTTTTATGTTAAGGAAGGAAAATTTGTTGGATTTACTGGCCAGAGGTTATCTCGTTCAAAGGATTGTGGTAAAACATGGAAAACGGACGCATTACCTTCGATTCCCAAAGATAATGTGGGTGCGATTCCCTACGGTCGAATTATTCAATTTGGAAAAGATAAATTAGCTTACAGTTGCTATCGAACTCAAGGAGTGGGTAATCCAAGTGAAAGTTGGATTACATTTTCAGATGATGATGGTTTAACATGGGGTAGGCGAATCAAGTTTGGACGAAATGATTCCAATGAATCAACCTTGTGCTCCCTTGATGACGGACGGATATTGGCGGTCACCCGTACTCATATTGATCATCATGTAAAGTTGTGTGAAAGTTTGAATAGCGGAAAAAACTGGAAGGAACGGGGATCACTTACACTGCCGATGCAGCATCCAGCTGATTTAATTTCCCTCACTCAGAAATGTTTGCTAATGACCTATGGGATTCGAAATCGAGGACTCATGGGTATTGGAGTTCGTCTAAGTTTGAATGCAGGAAACACTTGGCGACCACCATGGGTAATTCATCAGTTTGGCAATAAAGCCAAAGATGTGGGCTATCCATCAACTGTTTCAATTGATAATAATGGAACTCTTCTCACTGCTGCTTACACAGATTATGAGCAAAGCTATGGAAAGCAGGCCAAAAAGTATCGTGTGATTGCTAAAAAGTGGAATTTAAAGGATTGGCTTCACGAAAGCCTATTCGAACAGGTTTCCGATGGTAAAAAACTGAACTTAACCTAATTGATTAAGAGTTTGGTCGGTACTTTTTAATGAGTTCAGGCTTAGTAGTTATGTCACTGTTGTCCTCATATTTTTTTTGAAGCCCCTTAAGTTGTTTGCTCAGTTTTTCCTGAATTTTTTTGTATTTTGATTGGCCGTACAAGTTCATCAGTTCGTCTGGATCTTTTTTCAAATCATACAATTCCCATTCTTTTTCAAATTGATAAAAGTGCATTAGTTTATGTCTTTGCGTTCGAATACCATAATGGCGTGGAATCATATGAACACTTGGGTATTCATAATAGTGATAGTAAATACCTTTTCTCCAGTTTTGAGGATTTTCTCCTTTAAGGAGATGAACCAGTGAAGCACCTTGCATATCTGTTGGAATTTTCGCACCGGCGATTTCTAGGAAGGTTTGAGCATAATCAAGGTTTTGTATAAGGTTAGTGTTCTTTGAATTAGGCTTGGTGACCCCTGGCCATTTAACAATAAAAGGCATCTTAAGAGACTCTTCATACATCCAACGCTTATCGTACCAACCATGGTCCCCAATGTAAAAACCTTGATCCGAGGAATATATCACAATTGTGTTTTGATCTAATTTCAGGTCGGATAAAGTTTTTTGTAGAGTTTCCAAGCTTTCATCCACTCCTTTTACGCATCGAAGATAGTTTTTCGCATAACGTTGAAATTTCCAACGAACAAGATCTTTTCCTTTAAGTTTTGACTGGTGAAATTCTTTGTCCCTAGGTTCATAATACGCTCTCCATTTTTTCAATTGTTCGGCGCTCATTCTTTTCATGTTATTCCATGCCGAGCGATCTTGCGACTTTTGGGAAGGCGGGAGATTGAATTCAGGAGTTAGGTCTAAAAACAAGTCGTAATTAAGATCCATGTGGCGGTCGATTTCAAGTTCCTGATACTGAGCGGCAGGCGCATTGTCTTCCCATTTGTCAAAGAGAGTTGGAGGCTCAGGGATTTTGATATTATCATACAAATTGAGATGGCGCAGGGCGGGCATCCAATTCCTATGCGGTGCTTTGTGTTGAACCATTAGCATGAAGGGTTTGCCATCTTCGCGTTTAGATTTTAACCAATCCACCGCTAAATCAGTAACCACATCTGTGCAGTATCCATCTATACGTTTTTTCCCATCGGGAAAGATTATATCTGGGTTATAATAGAGTCCTTGCCCCGGTAGGACAGCCCAGTCATCATAACCTTGTGGCCTTCCCTTTAGGTGACTTTTCCCGTAAATGGCAGTTTGGTAACCTGTCTTTTGAAGAAGTTTAGGAAAAGTTTGTTGATTCCAATCAAAAGAATTTCCATTATTCATGAAACCATTCTTATGACTATGTTTACCGGTTTGAATAACGGCTCGACTGGGTCCACAAATTGAATTTGTACAGAAACTGTTCACAAATAACATACCTTCGGAAGCAAGCTTATCAATAACCGGTGTTGGATTAACAGATTTTAACCAACCATTATAAGCACCAATCGCATGGGTGGCATGATCATCGGAAAATACAAATAAAATATTTGGCCGTTTATCTTGAGCCAGTAAAAAGCTGAAAAAGACAAATGATACTGTGAGGGTTTGCTTCAAAGGGATCATATAAAGATAAGAGAATGAGTTTAAAACAATGAAAATTGTAGATTAGTTTATTGTTTTACAATAATAAAAATGGGGAAGATATTATAAAATAAGAAAGGTGCCGTCCTCCCAAACGACACCTTTCAGGATATGCATTCCTTTAAATATTACCAATAAGTGATTTTTTAGTTCGCACAAGACTTTTTTATGTTTTTATGCAAATTTATCCTTTTTTACTTATACCGGGAGGTGGATTCTATAAGCTATTCTTTTCTAGCTTCAGGACCTCGATAAATTTTTCTCCATTCTTCGGGCATAATTGATATGTCAGATTGATCTAAGTATTTTTTTCGATCTTGTAGAAGTAATTCTTTCATTTTTTCTATTTGAGGACGATAGGCCTCGCTAGCGTAGGCATTTTCAGACTCGGAGGGATCTTTTTGAAGGTCATAAAATTCCCATTCATCGAATTGATAAAAATGAATTAATTTATGTTGTGATGTTCGGATGCCGTAATGTTTTGCAACCATTTGGTTACCGGGAAATTCATTGTAGTGATAGTAAAGCGAATTTCTCCAAGTATTGTTTGAATCTTCATTATCCAATAAAGGCTTCATTGTCTGTCCTTGCATATCTTTAATACCTTGGACTCCAACATAATCGAGAATAGTCTGAGCAATATCCATGTTTTGCACGAGAGAAGAGATCGAATTTGCAGAATCAATCATCAGATTCGTACTAATAATAAGTGGAACTTGCATAGATTCGTCATAGATCCATCTTGAACCGAACCATCCATGTTCTCCTAATAATCGACCATGATTAGAAGTGTATATGAAAAAGGCATCAGAAGAGTTATTTTCGGATAGCGATGTTTCGATGCGTTTAATGTTCTCGTCGATTCCTCGAACACAGCGAAGATAGTTTTTTATAAATCTTTGAAACTTCCATTGTGAAGCATTTTCTTTGGATGGAGGTTCCCGAAGAAACGCTTCATTTTTGGGTCTCCATGAAAGCATCCATGAAGACTCTTGTTCTGGCGTCATTACACCCAAGTTTTTTTGACTATTTGAACTTTCAATTGGGGCGGATCTATTTTCATCGGATCGATCGTTCTGAAAAAAGAGATCGCTTGAAAAATCTAAGTCTTTATTAATGTCCATTGATTGATATCGAGAGGGACTCGCTTTCCCTGCATGGTCATCTATAAAATTCTCAGGCTCAGGTAGAAGCTTATCATCAAAAAGGTTTAAATGACGAATCGCGGGCATCCATGGAGATGTAGTGGCATTAAATTGGATCATCAGAAAAAAAGGTTTGGAATTCTTTTTCTCATACAACCAGTCAAGTGCTAGGTCCGTAATAATATCAGTTGAATGCCCTTCTATCCGTTTTTGATTTTCAGCAGTTAAAAACTCTGGATTATATTTTTCTGT
>CAWUUU010000055.1:0-6305 GCA_963924995.1 uncultured Opitutales bacterium | reverse complement strand
GCGGCACCTCGCCCATAAAGCCTACCTTCGCGTTCCACTGGATCAAAGGGGTCGGTTGTCCACAAATCCAGTGGATCGGGAGGCTGGACATCATAGTGGCCATAAATCACCAACTTGGGCCATGAAGGGTCACCTCGTGTGGCTAAAATAATCGGATGAATCGGCGTGGAAATAAGATCGACTTCAAACCCGAGTTCCTTCAGGCGAGAACATGCAAATTCACGGGCTCCCGTTACTCCCTCCGCAAAGTTTTGATCGGCCGAAACACTTGAAAAACTAACATACTGCCTCAGGGCATCTACGGGGGAATCTAATAATATACTCATGGGTTTGGTTTTTCACCTCGGGCCAATTTGGCCTCACGATACAAGGTGAGTGCGTGATCCATATTGGATCGTAAAAATTCGATGCGGTTTCCCGGATTTGGATGAGTGGATAAAAACTCAGGCATTTTCCTTTTCTTCCCTCCCTGCATTTTTTTCCAGAAAGAAATCGCAGCCCGGGGATCATACCCTGCCCTCGCTGCATAAAATAAACCACGATGATCTGCTTCGCGTTCCTGCGAACGGGAGAAAGGAAGAGCCATACCCACAGTTGTACCGACGCCATAAGCCCCGGTGGCAAGAACACGGTCTGTGGTGCTTTTGTTTCTCATCGCGGCGTTTAAAACAACTCCTCCTAATGCAATCCCCATCGCTTGGGACATTCTTTTATTACTGTGCCGAAATGCAACATGAGCGATCTCATGTCCTATTACCGCAGCCACTTCATCCTCATTTCCATTGGCAAGAGTAATTAATCCGCTATTCACTCCCACTTTCCCCCCGGGCATCGCAAAAGCATTCGGTTCAGCCTTGTCAAACACTACAAATTCCCACTCGGTACCAGGCAGGTCAACTTGAGCAACTCGAGAAATTCGCTTTCCAATTCTTTCAATCATTGCCTTATGGGAAGCGTTACCTGAAAGCCGTTCAGATTTCTTCATCTGCGAAAACTGAGTTTTGGAGCGTTTTGCTAAGTGCTCATCAGATAACATTGCACCCCCACAACCACTGTTCAATAGGGCAATACAAATCACAAGGAATAGACCCGAAGCTTTGTTGTAATATTTCATAATAACAATTTAAATACTAATTTATATAAAAAATAAATAATTACGAATTAGTAAACTAACATAAAAAAATTACTAATGGCGAAAATGACGAACTTTAGTAAAGACCATGGCCATGCCACGATCATTGGCCGCAGCAATCACATCCTCATCCCGCACACTTCCACCTGGTTGAATGGCCCCAGTGGCTCCTGCGTCTGCCGCCGCTAGAAGTCCGTCAGGAAAAGGAAAGAATGCATCGGAGGCAACCACTGAACCAGCTAATGACAATTCGGCTTCCCCTGCCTTCCATACTGCTATTTGCGAACTGTCCACACGGGCCATTTGACCAGCTCCCACACCAAGCGTCCGTTCATCTCCTGCATACACAATTGCATTGCTCTTAACATGACGAACCACCCGCCAACCAAACAACATCGATCGCCATTCCTCTTCACTGGGCTGTCGGTCTGTAACCACATGAAATTCCTTGGGGTTGATTCGTTTTTGTTCTCGATCTTGTGCCAGAAAACCGCCTGGTACTGTTCGTATTTCCTGCAAGGTTTCCGCTCCAAAACCTGACTTGGATACTAATAATCTTAAATTCTTTTTCTTTTGAAAAAGGGCAAGTGCCTCTTCGGTGAACCCAGGGGCAATAATGACCTCACAAAAGATTTCGTAAATTTTTCTCGCCAGGCCAATGTCCATAGTATTATTCACCACGATAATGCCACCAAATGGAGCCTGTTGATCAGTTGAATAAGCACGATCCCAGGCAGTTTCCAAATCATCCGCACTCGCCACTCCACAAGGATTAGTATGCTTAAGAATCGCAACAGTCGGACGCTCAAATTCACCAATCAGGTAAGCCGATGCGGAAATGTCTAAGATATTATTATAACTTAATTCCTTCCCTTGAAGTTGGTCGAAATAATCAAGAAAATCTCCATACAATGCGGCCTGTTGATGGGGATTTTCGCCATACCTTAGACTCATTGATTTCTTAGACTGAAAATCAAGTGTACTTGGAAAACCAGAAATTGATTCCATGTCCGGTTCATCAAGGACCTGCTTTGAAAAATAGTCGCTAATTGCCTTGTCGTAAGAAGATGTCCGTTGGAAAACTTTTAACGCTAACTCCTTTCGTAAACGACCCCATTCACCTCCTTCACTCATTGCACCAAGCACACGATCATAATCACCTGGATCGCATACCACAGTTACATCACGATGATTTTTGGCGGCACTTCTTAACATCGATGGCCCACCAATATCAATCTGCTCGATCGCTTCTTCGAATGATACATTCGCCCTCGCCACAGTTTCTTCAAAGGGATAAAGATTCACCACCACCAAGTCGATCATGGCAATGTCATGTTCCTCTGCCGCCTTTATATGTTCTGGGTTATCACGCAAGCAGAGCAAACCTCCATGCACCTTCGGGTGTAATGTTTTGACCCGACCGTCCATCATTTCAGGAAAACCCGTCCTGTCGCTCACATCAGTCACAGGAATCCCTTTCTCTCTCAGGAGTTGGGCAGTTCCTCCTGTGGAAAGTAGCGTGAAAGAATGGTGATCAACTAAATTACGGGCAAAGGAAACCAAGCCGGATTTATCGCTAACCGATAGTAATGCGTATTTATGCATCCATTCTTTTCTGAATTCTATGGGCGTAGGTGCAAGCGTATTTCACTTTTTTTTAAAGATTCTTCAAGTTTACTTAAAAAGAATTGGTCTTTTTGATAACCCTGCTATGGTAGAAGCAATTTAAAATAAGATTGTGAATGAAGAAAGTAAAGAACTCGAAGGCTTACAAGCATCGTTGGACAAATTAGTCCACCATAAGGAAAAATCTACGGTTAAAGGGATCAACCTACATGCCTTCATTTATTTTATTACCATCTGCAATCTAAGTGATCGAAAAGTGACAGTTCTGGGACGAAAATGGATACTGAGCAATAGCGATGGCACCACCACGGTAGTGGAGGGAGATAAAATTGTCGGTGAAACGCCCACAATTGGACCGGGCGACTCATTTTCCTATAACAGTTATCATGTGACCCATTTATCCGCTGAAGCTTCCGGTTCTTTTCATGGACTCGACGAATTTAATAATAAAATTCACGTGCGAATTAAACCTTTCCAGCTTAATATCCCAGATGATTCTCAGGTTGACCCTGCTCATTCATGAAATTGATAGACCTGAACCCTCATGGAGGAATCGGAGCAAATTGCACGGTTTGCGAGGTCGGTGGTTTCCGCTTTGCGATCGATTCGGGATTACACCCTAAGTATGCGGGAAAAGATTCTATACCCAGGCATGCTAAATTGGATCGCGATTCACTCGATTTCATCATCCTGACCCATTGCCACCTGGATCATCTCGGCAGTTTACCCATTCTCTCCCGCGAACATCAGGATGCCCCCGTCCTGATGAGTTATGCCAGTTCTGTACTTGCTCGTCGAATGCTCTCCAATTCGATTTCGGTAATGAAAAGACAGCGAAATGAACTTAATTTGACTGAACTCCCCCTTTATGGTCGAGGCGACCTCTCTTCCCTTTACGAACGGGTGAAAGTTCTCTCGATCAAACGTCCTTTCACCTTACAAAAGGACGGTCGATCCATAGATGTAGTGCTTCACCATGCCGGGCATGTGGCAGGTGCTGTTTCTGTTGAAATCAAAACGCCCAAAGAAAGAATCCTCTTTACAGGAGATATTCTATTTGATGGTACACGCACTTTGGACGGTGCTGAACCGCTATTGGAAAAAGTCGACACCCTGGTTACAGAAACCACTCGTGGCCTCTCACAACGTGAACCATCTCGCCAACGGGAATCGGAAATGGTCAACCTGCTCGAAGAATCTCGAAAAACCCTATCCCGGGGTGGTTCGGTCCTCATTCCCGTCTTTGCACTCGGTCGGATGCAGGAAATGCTCGCCGTTCTCGACGACGCATTCAAACGAAATGCACTACCTAAAGTACCGGTTTTTTGCTCGGGCTTAGGAATGGATCTAGTCAATCACTTTCACGAGATCTCTAAGAATACCAATCGAGTACGATTTAACCGTAAAGTACTCAGAAGTTTGGGGGCTCGACCACTTCCCCGCAAGCTCGAACCTGGACGGAAACTGCCGATGCAGGGCATTTACCTAGTGAGTAGTGGCATGCTTGTCGAACACACTCCTTCCTATGTGATGGCCTCCTCAATGCTTGGAGATGATCGTAACTCCATCCTTTTTGTTGGATATTGCGACCCTAGCACACCAGGGGGGGAACTGCTTCAGGCAGAACAGGGAACACCTTTCGAATTTAAACCGTATAACCACATCGAAAAGATACAGGCCAATGTACGACAATTCGACTTGAGTGGACATGCTGACCGAGATCAGTTAGTCGCATACGCAGAAAAATTATCCCCCAAAAATATCTTTTTACACCATGGCGATCCAGACGCACGGACATGGTTTGCTAATGCCTTAGAACCAATCGGGGCGAAAATCATTAATCCAGAACCTTTACAATTTTATGAAACCTGATAATTCCGAACAGTCCGCTCTTGCCCAGCAACTCAATCAAGTATTTGTCCGCCCATCCGGTCGTGCAATTGATGAAATGCGCCAAGTTACATTCCAAACTAATATCGCTCCCCACGCCAACGGATCGGTGCTATGCTCGTTTGGAGATACCCAGGTAATCTGTTCTGCTATGGTCGAGGATCGGGTCCCCGGGTGGATGCGGCAGCAAAAGGTGGGAGGTGGATGGTTAACCGCGGAGTACAGCATGCTCCCCTACTCAACTCTTACTCGCAAAGACCGCCCGATCAGCAAGGGGAAACAGGATGGTAGGAATATCGAAATTCAACGACTCATTGGTCGTTCTCTTCGTGCTGTATTAGATTTAAAAAAATTTCCAGATAAAACACTTTGGATTGACTGCGATGTACTTCGTGCAGATGGAGGCACTCGTACGGCTTCCATTACTGGTGCATGGTTAGCCACTCGAATTGCCATAAATGGCTTATTAGAAAAGGGTAAACTTAAAGAAGACCCCATCCTTGATCATTTAGCGGCAATCAGTGCAGGAGTGTACAATGATCGTTGCGTCCTTGACCTTGACTATCCAGAAGACAGGGATGCCTCTGTGGATGCCAATGTAGTCATGACCGGTTCCGGTAAATTTGTGGAAATCCAATCATCCGGAGAAGAGGCGACTTATTCACGCGAACAACTCAATGAACTACTCGCTCTTTCTGAAAAAGGAATTGGCGAACTGGTGGAATTCCAAAAAAGCGAACTGAAGGGCTAGCCAATCAAAATGGCATACCGGCCCCTTCATTGCTTGATTCCGGTTCCTCTACAAATCCACCAAGTTCGACCTTGGTGAATCGAATGGTAGTATTGTCTCCCAATGGAGCCAATCCTGCAAATTGTATGGTCACATTTGGATAAAGGAGGGCTTTGCCGTTGGGAGTTAATTGATCTGATAAGATTACCAAGTCGGTATATTTTCTAATCCTCAAAGTTCCGTTCTTCAACTCCTCAAACTTGGCACGTGCATTATCAAGAACATTGAGAAAAGGTCCGATTTTTTTACCTTGAGCCTTTGTCTGGGAGAATGTGTAAGAGATTGCTGTCTCTACTGTTTCGAAAATTGAATTTCCACTTGGATCGATCTTCTTCATTTTTTTGGTTTCAAAACCATCGAATACAAGGTCGCCATTCTTCAAGACAAGATTGGCATTCTTTGCATCCTCCGCTTTTAAAACGAATTGCTCCCAAATTTGTCTTTCTACTTTCTTCGAGATCGATTCTGTTTCCCTTCCCAAATTAACTCCCACCGATTTAAATAGATCTTCTAAATCACCCACCACCAAGTCTCGACTTTCTCCCTGTAAAGAACCAAGAAAATCCTGAGCATAATCCACCCGTTGCCAAGTGAGCGGTCCCAAAGTCACTGACTCGGGTAATTCACTCAAAACAAAGCCCTCTTCATTGAAAAGAACTTCAATCCCCCATTGATTTCGAATCCAATCCATGCCACTCATCACCATCTTTTCATCCTTCCCTCCCAGCTTGGCATATTCAAATAATGAAGTGGCTAAATCGGCAAATATTTCATGCCCTTGAATTTGGCTCTGTTTAAACCTCTCCATAATAAAATTAACCACCTTACTCGTAGACTGAGCCTTGCTTATCCAACCCTCATCCTTCC